>JBDZUZ010000058.1:0-21066 GCA_040255445.1 Planctomycetaceae bacterium
GCCGCGGCGAGCCCCGCAACCCCATAGTGCTTCACGAAGAACCGCCGCCGCGATTCATACCAGTACCGCGGCCGCGCCTTCGCCTTCTGCACACCCGTCGTCTGCCCCTCCAGGTGCACCACCGCCGTCCGCGGCTCGTACCACACGCCCCACCCCGCGTCCCGCGCCCGCCGGCACAGGTCCACTTCCTCGAAGTACAGAAAAAACCCCTCATCAAACCCGCCCAGCTGCTCGAACACCTCCGACCGGATCATCAGGCTCGCGCCCGACACCCAGTCCACCGGCCCCGGCCGATCCAGCTCCGGCCCCGATGTCGAGAACCTCCGCAGCACGCCGAACGCCCCCGCCCCCCGCACGAACTCGCCCATCGGCGATGGGTCCCGATGCCCGCCCAGGTCACGCCCCCCGTCCCCGTTGATCAACCCCGTCCCCACAACCCCCACCCGCGGCTCACGCTCGAACCACGCCAACGCCGGCGCCAGATCCGCCTCGCCCACCAGCGTGTCCGGGTTCAGGAACCACAGCACCTCCGGCCGCGGCGTCCCCCGCAACGCGGCCGCCGCGCCCACGTTGTTCCCAGCCCCAAATCCCCCGTTCCGCCCCGCATCCACGATCTCCACCCGCCCCGACAGCCCAAACTCCTCCACCGCCGCGCCCAGCACAACCAACGAGTCATCCCCTGACCCGTTCTCGACGACATACACCCGCCCCGGCCACGCGCTGTCCCTGGCGGCGATGCTCCCCAGCAGGTCGCGGACCAACGCGACGGAGCGGTAGTTGACGATGATGGTGGAGACTACTACCACAACACGAATCAAGAAGACTTGTGACCGACCACACAAAGTCCTGGCGTGACGAACTTCAAAAGGCCCGCCGGCAGCACCGACATCATCGCCTTCTGCTTCCGGCCCGGCGCAAACTCCGAGCCTCGTTCTCGCCATGCCCGGCGCATACTCGCAGTATCCGTCGGAACATACTCCTTCGGATATCGCATGTCCGGCGCCGCCCAGTACGACTCCACCCGACCAAACCCGGCTCGGGCCACCAACGTCTGCAGGCCGTTAAACGAGTGCAACCACCCCGGTGTCTTCCGCACACCACGCCGCCGGAGGATCGCTGCAGTCACCGCCCGCGGTAGCGCGTTCCCACACCGCAGCTGCGCAGTGTGGTCATCCCGCCCGCCCAACAGATTGGCTGTCGAGTATCGGTTCTTCGTGTTGATGAACACACGACCACCGGGCTTTAGAACGCGGTGCGCCTCCCGAAGCAATCGCTCCTGGATCGCCTGATGCGGCTCGTCGCCCCGCGCTCCACACCACTCCAGCACCAGGTTGAACAGAACCACCGTGAACGTTTCTGCCCTGTATGGCAGCACCCCGCGATCGCCGCCGCAGCACACACTGACATTCCGCAGACCTTCCTGCTCACACCGGATCCGCGTGAAGACCGCCTGGTCCAGGATCACATCGATCCCATAGACCCGCCCGCACCGCGCCGCGAGTTCGGTCGTGTGCTGCCCCATACTGCAGCCGATCTCGAGCACGACATCCTCGGGCCCGAGACCAAGGAAGTCTATGAATCGTGCTCGACCGGACTCCGTAATGTAGCGGTGACCGGGAGTCCCCGGGCCGTAGGCCTCATCGATCGCCCCGCGCCAGCCCACCTCACGGACTCGACCCAGGGCACGCTGAACCGTCCCGAGTTCTCTGGCATTCTCAGAGTAAGCCTGGCTCAAGAAATCGATGCAGCCTTCATGGACCGCAAAGCCCCGTTTGCCATCCGGTGTCGTGGCGGTTGTACCGTCGACCCGCAGCGGCTCGCCCGACTCCGGACACTGGTACACATCCTCAAGCCCCGCAACGCTCTCGGTCCGATCGATCATGTCATCCCCTGTCGCAAACGTTGGCACGTCTCTTCACTCAGCCGCGCAAACCGCTCGACCGGGAAGAACTCAAGATGTTGATACAGCCAACCTAAGGAGAGTAAGGCTTGCGGGATCACATCAGCCGCATCCAGACCGAGCACCCCCATGTGCCACCGGATCTCGCGTTGCAGTGCAGCACCATTGAGCTGCAGGCTCCGCGCAACACGTACCAAATCGACGAACCCACCCCCCTGAAGATTCGCACCCGCCCAATCAATCACCACATACCGCGCTGTCCCCGCCCGCCGAGCCAGACCATCCCGGTTCACCATGATGTTCCCAGACCACAGGTCATTATGGTCGAGCACCGCCCGCGGCCGCCACGCTCCCTCGCGCAGCCGGCGAATCCCTCCCGCCACTTCCGCCCGCACCTCCGAACCCAGCGCTGAGCACCCCGCCAGATTCTCCAGGATCCCGATGCACTCCTGCTCGTCCCGCGGCTCCACACACCGCGCTCCGCAGGCCTCGACAACACCCCGCAACCAGCTCACCGCCCACGCCCGCACAAACGGCCGCCGGATCCGAGACCGCACGAAACCGTGCCCCGTCTCCAGCCGCCACGGGTACGCCGCTACAGACAGCCCATCCACCCATCCGGAACGCATCGGTCCCAGCACCGCCGCGCCGACCTCATCACCAAGAAGCTCACGCGCCGCCGAAGCCCGCTCCGCGGCCCGCATCACCAGCCCCGGCGAGCGCCGCGATGAAACAAACACAATCGCCCAAGGTACGCCCGCTTCATCCCGCGCTGCGAACCGCAACGGCGAGTCCGCAACCGCCTTCGGCTCCCCGAGCGGCCGGATCCGCCAAACACCGCGCCGCTCCGGGAACGCTTGTCGGAGCCATTGAGTCGCCAGCTCCGCGGCAGCGTCGGCTACGCCAGTCGCCAAGCCGCTCGGCTCCACCTGTGCTAGGACGCCTGCGCCGATACGGCTTCTCCTGGACCCGGTCGTGGCCCCACGATGCCCCGCGGCGTACGCACCCCCGCAACCGCGAGCCCGCCAGCGGCGAGCAGGTAGATCGGATTCACCATCGCATTGAGCAGATTGTCCATCGCGTAGAGCAGCAGCACCATGACCAGCGCTGCAGCCCCAGCCACATGCGGCATCCGAAGGAACGCCCGCGGCGCCCGTAGAACGAACGCGAACGCCGGCAGGAGGAGCACCCCGAATAGCGAGAGCAGCCCCACGACCCCGTACTTGCCCAGCGCGATGACCCAGAGACCATCCGGGACGAACCTGCCGTAGACCTCCTTCGGCGCGTTGATCAGATCCGTCAAACGCCCCTTGCCAAAGAGCAGATCCGACCGAACCCAGTGCCACAGGGCATCCTCGCTCTCGAGTCGAAGCCCCAGACTGCCGCGCCGATCCTGCCCGATCACTTCCGCGGCCCGGCGCAGTACATCGGCATCCCACCCGCCCACGGTCCGAAGCCCGATGTACATGAGCGGCCCGCCAAGGCACAGCAGCAGCAATGCTCTCGTGTTCATCCGCTGGCTTACAAACAAGACACCAATACCGAAGGCCAGTAGAAGCATCGCGTACGCCGAGCGACACAGAAGCGTCACACCGATCAGCCCGGCCACCCATACCCACATCGGTACACGAAAGAGAACGCGCACGCGGCCGCACCACCACAACCAGAAAGCACACAGCGCCGCAGTACCCATGAACAACGCAACAGCCAGTCCGTGCTGCATGAACACCATCGGGCGCCAGCCGCCCATCCGCTTGGTCTGACCGAAGTAGTGCTGGAAGTACCCGTAGACCATCTTGTGCAGCTGCGGGCTCATCTTCGCTTCAAACAGCACGAATGGCACATACACGATGCCCGCCACCACGATGGCGAAGGCCAGCTCCCTCAGGCTCGCCGCATCAGCGAAGTACAGCCGACCGATGAAGTACGGCAATCCCCACGCTACGCTTTGCTGTACAAGCCCGGAAACACCCTCGTAGATCCCAAACCCAGAGACCACTGCCGACGGGATCGGCGCGGCGAGCCAGAGGAGCACCGCCAGATCCGCCCAATGAAACCGAACGAGGCCGAAACGTGCCGGGTCGAATAAAGCCGTCGCAAAGAAGACCGTGACACAGGTCACGGACATCTTTGTAATGTCGGGAAGTCCGGACAGGTTGTACGACGCCATGGGCAGGAAGAGCCAGGCACCGAGCATCGAGCACAAGACTGCTCGCCTTGCCGGCATCAGCACAAACATGAGTAGTGTAACAAGAGGCCATCCGAATAACGCTAGCGGAATCACGAGGAGGGATGCTCCGACAACGCGTCGCTTGCCAGAGCAAACCGTTCCGCGGCCGCCGCATCGAAGACTGTTGCTACCCCGCTGCGGGCGCGTCGGGCATGCATCTCGCGAACGGCCACCTCCAGCACCCGCCGCCGCACGCCAGCAGCCAAACGGCACCGAGAAAGCAATGCGCCAGCGAATCGCTCGGCTGCCCCTGCACGATACTGCGCCACGAACGCGAATGTCGCGACCGTTCCCCCCAGCATGCTGGCCAGCCGCCGAGCGCCGGGCGCCGATCTGAGAACGGCCGCGTTCTCAAAATCGATCCGGAGCACGCTCCCATCGGGCTTGACGATCATGTTGCTCAGGCGATGGTCGTTGTCGTAGAGCCGAAAGGCCAGACACTGTTCCGTCAGTGCAATCGCAAGGCGGGCGATGTGAACCCACTGGCTGCAACCTTCCATCTTGCACGACCGATGCACCGCAAGGCCGGCGTTCTCAGCGGCAGGGATATACTCCCAGAACACACACTCATCAAAGCCCGTGACGGTCGGTGACAGGGCGCAGTAAGCTATCGGCCGAGGCGTTGGGACGCCGCTCGCTGACAAATAGCTGCTCACCAGCCACTCACATCTCCCTTTCGATTTGCCCGCAGCCCGCCGGAGCCTCGCTCGCAACGAAGCCAGCCGCCAGTATTTCGCAACATACCTCTCACCGTTCTCCCCTTGAAACCGCACCGTCAGCCGGTCCCCGCGGTCGGCGAGTCTATCCGCCGGACAAAGTTCCGACAGCACCCGGGCGGCAACAACACCCGCCTCCTCTGACGATCGCTCGCCGACTCCGAACAGCGCACTACGATCGGTTCTGTTCATGTTGCACGACCTGCAGAGCAACCTTCCGACTGGTCTGGAGCGGGTGCTGTGCAGCGGAGATCATCGATCTGCGCACAGAGCAATGTTCTGATAGCCGAGAGGTCATCACATCGAATAGACAAGAGCTCCGGCGCAACAGCTTGGACCGCCGTAAACCGGCGCCACACGTGCTCGTAGTAGGCCCTCGTCGATCGCGGCCTTCGCTCGAGGAGCGCCTCGATCTCGGTGTACAGGAGGATCGAGCACGCCGGGCGCGGAGCTACAGCGCGGACGATCGCGGCAAGCCAAACAGAATCATCGATAATCCTCGCCATGCCATCGTAAAAATACCGGTCGCACACAACGACCTGAGCGCGGCGAACGGCAGGAGAACAGAGATACATACGAAAAACAACGGCGTCCGCGATATAGCTGATTCCGCGGCGGATGGACCGAAGTCGTGCCCTGACTCGATTTGGTCGGGACCCACGATTCTCCGACGGAACATGCATCAGAGATTCCGCCGTGAGCGTCCGCAGCCGCCGTTGTACAAGGCCCATCCTGTACAACGCCGTGAGCAGGAGCGAACCGATCGCCAGACGCGCGACCGCAATCTCACACACTGAGACTCCCCTCGCTTCACAGAACGCCCGGATCTCTCGGATCGCCGTACTTTTGCCCACTCCCTCGGGCCCTGAGATGCTAACGAGCACAGACGACATTGCCTGATCGATCCTCCACCGCCCCGCCCTCCCGCGCCACAAAGGCGCCGCGCCAAACTCTCCATCCCGCGACAAGCCCCGGCGCCGCTGCCAGTCCAAGGGTCATCAGGCCCAAGGCCAGGTCGGGGCCTTCTTCGGGGATCGGCGGTAGCACAGCGAGAGCAAAGCCGGTATACGCGGCCAACGCGAGTGTGAACCAGAGTCCCTGTAAGACAATCCTCGCTCGATCATGCGGGATCTGCCGGAGAATCGAGAACTGCGCAGCCACCGGCCCGGCAGCGAGACCCACAATGAAACCCGTCACCCCAAAGTACTGATACGCAACGCCCGCGACCAGCAAACCGCCGCACCGCACCACATTGGCAATGAACAGGGCTTTGGAGTTTCCCAAGGCCAGCGGAACGCGGTCGATCGTGAGGAGGAGGATCATCGCCCAAACCAGGATGACCATCCACCGGGCGACCTCTCCCGCCCCGGTGTACCGCTCATCGAGCGCGACCTCGAAGAACAAGGGACCTGCTACCGCGATGGCCGCACACGCCGCGAGACTGGCCCAGAGAATCATCTCCCTCGCCCGCAGGGCCGCTCGCACCATGCGTGCCGGGTCGTTCTGGAAGCGGGAGAAGGCCGGGAACAGAACCGAATCACCCAGCCGGAGGGCGATCGACAACGCGGTTTTTACGAACTTGTATGCGATCAGATACACGCCGAGCTCGGCAAGGGTCAGCAGGGACCCGAGCATCAATTTGTCCGCCTCGGTTGCCAGAAATGTGAGCACCGTGCTCAGGAAGATCCACTTGCCGAAACGCACCATCTCGCGCGCGCAATCGGGATTCCAGCGTGGCCGGACTCCACGTGTTCCGGCCAGCGTGTGGCTCGTGATGAGTGTGAAAGCCGCGCCCGCGAGCGATCCTGCCGCGAAGGCCCACACAGAAGGGCTGATTGAAGCCCAGAGAACCATCACAGACAACGCGGCGATCTGAGCGCCGATCTCAAGTACGGTCGCCCTTCCGAATCGCATGTGCCGCGAAAGCGTAGCGAGCGCTGTGGAAGCGAGGCCGCGAAGGACGGCCGAGAATCCGATCACCGGGAGCAGATACAGAAGCACATTCGCTGCCGGATCATTGCGGCCGAACCATTGACTCAACGGATATGCGAGCGTGCAGGCGACCAGCCACAGCCCTACCCCGCGGATCGCCTGAATCGAGAACGCGGTCCCAAGGTAAACCGGATCGTCGCCCCTCGGGCTCCGGACAATGCTGGACTTCACGCCCAGATCGCTGAACATCTCAATACCTTGCATCACCGCGTATACGATCGCCATCACCCCAAAGACGCCGGGTGCAAGGTACCAGGCGAGGAGGAGATTTCCTCCAAGTGCCAGCGTCTGCTTCAGACCGAAGCCGCCGATCGTCCAGACCGATCCGCGCAAAGCTAGTCGCCGGACTGAGCCGCTGGACTCAGTCGATAGGCGTGAGGATTCAGGCACTGATCACCGCAATCTGATCAACGTGGTATGTCAAACGATTCAGGCGAGCACGCGCCTGTAGAGCTCGATTACTCGCTTGGCCTTCGCATCCCAAGAGAACTCTTGGGTCACTCGCTCCCTCGCTTTGCTGCCCATTTCGACGATACGCCCGGGACAATCAAGCAATCCCCCAATCGCACGATTTATTCCGGAGATGATCCCTGCTCGATTCGTCATTGGAACTGCGACGCCGGTTTGGGCGGTTACCAAGTCGCCGGGGCCCCCATAGTCAACAACTACCGGAACAACTCTCTGGGACATGGCCTCCAGCACAACGCCACCGCCGAATTCGCGAATACTCGGAAAGCCCAGTATGTGTGCGTGCGCAAATCTTGTGAAGAGTTGCTCATGCGGGATCCAACCCGAGAAGGACACCCCGGAATTAAGCGATTGGCGTGATACAAGTTCCCGGAGAGATGGCATTTCAGGTCCATCACCGACAATCTCCAGAGACACCTGTTTATTCCTGATGAACGGGGCGACTGCCTCGATGAGCATGTCCGCACCCTTGTATGGCACGAGACGGCCCACAAATATTAGGCGAAGCGAATCTTCAATCAGCTTGGGACCGGGATCCGGGAATCGGGTCAGGTCAATCCCGTTCTCTGGAAGATACACGCATTTTGGGGCGAACGCTCTCGGTACCTGCGCCATCGTGGCCGTCGACCCGCATATGATCAAGCTCGCGTATCTGCGGGTTGCCCTGTAACCCGGCAGTAGCTTGTGCAAATCACGAACATAACTGAGCCACTCATTCTCGCGCCTACGTGCCTGGTCGAATGCACGGGGCCAAGCAACGCCGCCGTTCAACGGACCGATTATAAAAGGAACTCCCATGCGTGCCAGCCGCTTTGCAAGCGGACTGGAGATTGTCGGACTCAACGGCGTGATTCGATGCACTAGATCAAACTCACCATTTCGAAGCCGATTGCCAAAGCGGCGCCATACAAGCGATTCAAAGTAGGGATACACCAAGCTTTGGAGCGCCGTAACGGTCGTCCATCCTTTACCGCCCCCGCCGCGCACAATCGACGCAACACGATGGACAGGCTTGGCGATCTTCTCGCTGTCGATAAAGGTGAACTGGCTAAGATCAACACCCGCACGCTCAATTGCTGCGCGATTTCTTATCTGCGTGACAATATGGCAACTAGTTTGCCTTGCAATCGCCTGACTATGAGACCAACCGACCAGCGGAACACTTGGCCACTCTGGGTTCGCGGCCTCCGCGATGAGAAGAACCCTCGGTCGGCTGCGGCGTGAGCTTGCCTGATCAGATTGAGAGATATTGACTCCCACACATTATCATTGCTCGGAGAACCCATCGCGAATATATGCCGAGATCGCCGTCGCCAAGAGTTCCGCCCGCCAATTGCCTCTCTGCTGGAGCTCTGCTTCAGCGATGAAGTCCGCGATCGACGGCCCGATGCCAAGTGATTGACTATAAGTTCCGATCGTGCGACCAGGATCTCTGAATTGTATTTCTCTAACTACTGAACCAACGTCGCTCGTTTGAGAACGCCACAGTGCGAAGTCCAGGTTACTGCCGTTGATACGGAACCAAAGACCGTCGGCCCTAGATGAGTAGAATATGTTTTCAGAAGAGAAGAAAGCCGAACTGGAGAAGGCACTAATTAGCCGAGCCTGCCCTGCGGGGTCTGGCTCTTGAAAGGCGTTGCGCGTAAATTGGACGCCGCTGACGCTGCAGAACTCGGAAGGCGATGGCGGCGTGGAAGCAGGAGCCGTTAACCCCACCTCACCCCGCCAGTTGTAGACAATATTGTCGGAAACAATGACGTTATTGTAGCCAACACCAGCCCCGTTCGAAGAGCCAATCAAGCCTATCGATGTTGAGGGCGAGTCAGTAAGCTTGTTTGCAATGATATTGCGGGCAACGGTGGCACCATTCATTCCGATGTTTGTCAGATCAATACCAAACCCACGAGGCAGCGTATCGGAAATGTCTTTGCCCTCGAGCACGATGTTGTCGGTCACATTCCCTGATACGCCAAGCCGATGGGTTTCGGGGGGGCTGTGGCTTCCACCTCCGAGCAAGATTGCGATAGAGTTCTCCGAGAACACGTTTCCAGTTACTGTTCCACCGCACCGCAACTGCAAACCGTGGGAAGATGCTCTTGTGATGATGTTTTTACGAATTGTGACATTTTGATTAGATGTCTGGACGTAGAGGTTGTGATTGTAGATTGTGGGAACGCCGCCGCTGGCGGCATCGGGATTCCAGCCGTTTTGGTCGAACAGACACTCTTCCACTAGGAGGCCATTTACTTTACTTGAGTATAGTCCCTGCGAATGACTCCCGGATGACCATGACCGAATGACGATGCATCGCCGAATTCGGACATTCTCAAGACTGCCGGTATATCCGTCGAGGGAAATGTTGTCCTTGAATCCGTCGATCTTCAGATCCTCGAGGAGGACATCACCGCCCCCACCAACCCATCGGAAGCCAGAGGGGCTATCAGCGGCAGTGCGGCCGTTTGCCACTAGATGAAGTCCTGTAAACGCTACGAATCTTGTCTCTCCACCTCCGACCCTCGTTATGCCGACGGATGTTCCAGCTCGGATCAACGGTCTCGCATGTGCGTTGCCGTATGTAGCCACAACCATATATGCGGTCTCTGACCGGCCGCTCTTATTGAAGTTTTGGAAGACTTCATTCCACACATCCCCCCGCTTCAACAGCAGCCAATCCGGATACCCATTCCGCAGCAACGCATACCCCGCCGCAATCGTCCTCTTCGGCGTCGCCTCGCTCAGCCCATCGTTCGCATCGTTCCCCTCCGAGCTGCTCACGTACACGATCCGTGTATCCGCGCTCGGCGTGAACTGTGTCCACCCGCTCGTGATCACCACCGTCGCCCAGGCCGTCCAGCTCGAGTCGCCCGCGGCGTTGGTCGCCGCGAGGCGGTAGCGGTGGGTGCCGGCGCCGGGGTCGTCGCGGTAGGTTGTGAGGTCCGCCCCCGCGGTGATGAACTGGGACTCGCCCCACGCCGCGCCCACCTGGCTCTGGCGTTCGATCGTGAAGGCCGTCTCGTTGAACGAGTTATCCGACCAGGTCAGCGTGGCATCGTTCTCGTTGCCCGCATCCGCCGCGGTCAGGCCGCTGGGCGCGGCGGGCGGGGTTTCCTGCACCGTCACCGTCGCGTACCCGGTCCAGGCCGAGGCGCCCGCGGCGGAGGTCGCCCGCACCCGGTAGCTGAATGTGCCCGGGCCCGACTGGTCCACGTACCCAGTCACACCCGCGCTGACGAGCACCGACCCTTGGCTGAAGCTCGGCTGCCGCTCGAGCTCGAAGGCCGTCTCATCGCTTGAGTTGTCGACCCACGTGATCGATGCGCGGCGGCTGCCGGCGTCGACCGCGTTGATCCCGCTCGGCGGCGCCGGCGGCTGAGGCGTGTTGTCCACCACCGTCACATTGACCCAGCCGGTGTAGGCCGACTGCCCTGCCCCGTTCTTCGAGCGGATGCGATAGCGGTAGGTACCCGGGCCGCGGGCCTCGGTCCGCTGGGTCAGGTTCGCGCCGAGGGAGACCGTGGTCGAGGATGACCAGTTGCCGCCCGACTGCGTCTGCCGCTGCAGGTCAAAGCCCGTCTCGTTGCTGGAGTTGTCGGTCCAGGTGATGCGGACATTGGAGTTGTCGCCTAAATCCATCGCGGCGAGCCCGCTGGGCGCTGCCGGCGGCTGGAGGGCGACGGTCACCTGCGTCCAGGTCGTGAAGGCCGAGTTGCCCGCGCTGTTGACCGCGCGAAGCCGGTAGCGGAAGACACCGACGCCCGGGTTATCGCGGTGCGTCGTGGTGTTGGCGCTGAGCGTGACGGTGACGGGGTTGATCCAGCTCGCGCCGAACTGCGTCTCCCGCGCGAGCTCGAAGCCGGCTTCGTTGTTCGACTCATCCAGCCACGAGAGCTGCACCTCGCCGCTGGTCCCCGCATCCTGCGCGATCAGGTTCTGCGGCGCGGCAGGCGCGATCATCGCGACCGTGACTTCCGTCCACGATGTCCAGACCGAAGCCCCGACATCGTTCCGCGCGCGAACGCGGTACCGCCACTGCCCCAGCCCCGGCGCATCGATGAACGACTCGCGGTTGGCCAGGGTCTCGCCGGCGATCCGGCTCCCCCACTGCCCGCCGCTGAACTGCTCCCGCTCGATGTCGAAGGCCAGCTCGTTGGTCGACCGGTCGGACCAGGTCAGCTGCGTCCGCAGCCCGTCACCCATGTCCGCCGCGGCGAGGTTGATCGGCGCCGACGGGGCGATGTCCGACACGGTGACCTGAGCCCACGGCGTGAACTCCGAAGCCCCCGCCGAGTTGGCCGCGCGAACGCGGTAGCGGTGCTGCCCGAGCCCGGGGGTGTCGGTCATGGAAACGGCGTTGGCCGCGACCGCGAAGGTCTCGGCCGAGCCCCAATTGAGACCATCAAACGACTCGCGGACGGCCAGGAACCCGGCCTCGTTGTTCGAGTTATCGGTCCAGGTAAACAGGATCGCGCTGCCGTTCCCCTGGCTCACCACGAACGGGTTCGAAGGCGGCTCGGGCGGCAACTCGGGCACAAAGACCGAGACCCACGGCGTGAACGGCGATTCGCCCGCGCCGTTCTCCGCGCGGACCCGGTACTGGTACGAGCCCGGCGCGGCGGTATCGAGATAGCTGACGATGTTCGCCGACACCAGCGATGCCCCCTCGGGCAGAGCGGGGTTCCGCTCGATCCGGTAGCCGGTCTCGTTGTCCGCGTTATCGGTCCAAGTCAGCAGCACGCGGCCGTTGCCCGCGCTCGCCGCCATCAGCCCGGTCGGCGTTGCCGGCGCCCCGCCAACCGGGGGGTCTGGGTCATCGGGCGGGGGCGGCGGCGGGTTGTTGGGATCGGTGATGGTCAGCGTGACCCAATCACCGAAGGCCGAGGACCCGCCCCAGGCATCAACCGCCACGCGATAGCGGTGCGTGCCGGCGCCGGGGGTGTCGACGACATCGACGATGTCCGCCGAGCTGGTGAAGTACCGCGAAGAACCCCACACGCCGGCGACCGAGGTTTGCCGTTCGATCCGGTAGCTGGTCTCGTTGATGAAATCGTCCGACCAGGTCAGTCGGGCCTTGGCCCCATCACCCCAATCCGTGACCAGCAGGATGCCGGGCGGGTTGGGGGTTGTGGCGCCGGTGAAGCCGGTGAAGGTCGCGAGCCGTCGCTCGAGAACGGTCTGCCGCGGCTGCTCATCCAGACCGGCCAGGCCCGGCAGCAGGAGAGCAGGACCGGAAACCTCCGGAATGTCCCCGCCGGGCTGACGCAGCCGGACGCCCATGTCACCGATCACGCCGGCATCGACATTGCCGCCATCGGTCGGGATTGCACGGAACGACTCCGCGGTCCGCTCGACCATGCGGACGACGATCTGGCCGCCGGGCAGGATGAGGACCTGGCGCGTGGCGCGGATGCGCTGGGTTGAGGTATCGGGCTGGGCGGCCGCGGCCGCGAGGTTCACCGAAGTGGCGGCGAGAAGGCCCGCGGCGGCGAGGCCGAGAAGCGTTCGGATCGGCCGTGACATCAATGGCATCTCCCTCCCGGTCCTATGACCGGCAGAGGGTGACGTCGGCACCCGGGGCTGGCCACTGTTGTGGCCAGACGCCAAGCGGGCCCGAAAGTTGGAAAGCAGACTACCCAGACCGCCCATCTTCACTTTCAGCATGTGCGGCAATATTCGCCGCTTCGCGTGTAAACGCTTGCAGAATACGGGGTTCGAAGCGGCAGTTTGAAGAGGAAAACCCAAATCCGACACCTGTGGGTGGGGCCGGCGACAGCCCGTTACGGGCATGTTGCGGGCAGGCTCCGCCCCCGTCGACTGCGCGCCTTTCACGCTGCCGATGAGTCATGGAGCCGTTGATCGCCCGCCGCGGGCCGTCCGGTCAATCGACCGGGCGGAGCAGCGAACGATCGATTTCGAGCAGGGCCGCCGCGCCGACCAGGCCGACGTGCAGCACGAATCGGTCGTGGGCGGTCCCTTCTTCAACAGTGCCCTGAATCCCTTTGAAGGGACCCGAAGAGACTTCAACGCGAGTGCCCACCTCGATACGTGGGCAGAGTTCCAGCGTGGCGCCGCGGTCGATCGCGGCACGGATGTTGGCCAGGTCTTCCGTAAGTCGTTGCTGGTCGCCCACTTTGATGATGTGAGCGACGCGGTCGGTCCGGTCGGCGGTGTAGGTCTGTTCCGGGGTTCCCAGGAGGAAGAGGTATCCCGGGAAGAGGGGGAACTGTGCCCGCACCTTCCGACGGCCGTAGTACTGGACGCGGGTGATCAGCGGGAGGTAGTGCGGCACCTCGTGCGCGGTCAGGTCGGCCGCGAGCGCCTTCTCCTGCCGGCTCTTGGTGTGCACCACGAACCAGCGGGACCCTGCCGGAGCAACGACCCCGGCAAAGGACACCGTCTCGGGTGTCAACTGGCTCTGATCTATCTCCACCCCGGCGGACATCCCAACCCTCCCACGCGATTCAAACGACAGCGGGCCCCGCCCGGTTCGCACCGAGCGGCTCGGGAACGAAGATCGGCAAAGTAACGGTTCTCGGACGAAAGCCCACGAACCAGAGACTACCACGATCCACGACGGGTGTACCGAGGGATCCCGCCCCGATCCCCCTCTTCAGGGCAATTGAAACGGACCCTGCCCGCCCTCTCTTCATCGGCATCACCGCCCGCGGCCTGCACCCGATCCGGCCCACTCAGAGAAACATGAAGGGCTAGACTTTGGCCGTTCGCGGCCGGGCTTCCACCGGCACGCTCAGAACTGAACCCATGCTCATCGCGACCCGCCATCACCATCATGCTCACCACGCCCACCGCGTGGCCGGCTGATGGTGCGGTCGCTCTGACTCCAAGGCAGACGAACTGAACCAGACGACGCCGGCCCCCCGCGGCCGGCGTTGTTCGTTCTGCCGCGTGGCAGACCGAGCGGACGGCGGCCGGGCCCCTGATACGAGGACCCGACCCATGCCCCCCACCACGAGCCCCACCGCAAGCCCGCCTTCCGGGCGGACATCCAAGCGCAGTAGCTACCCGTCCCAGGCATGCGCCGACAACGCGGCCGCCCTCGGAGCCGCAGCGCCATCCCTCCGGCTCGCACTCCCCAAGGGGCGGATGCAGCAGGGCGTGCTCGCTCTGCTCGCCGAGGCGGGGATCGATGTCCGCATGAGCAGCCGCGGCTACCGGCCGGAGGTCTCACTCCCGGGCGTTGAGACCAAGGTCCTGAAGCCCCAGAACATCCTCGAGATGCTCGCCCAGGGAACCCGCGATGTCGGCTTTGCCGGGGCGGACTGGGTGCAGGAACTGGGCGTCGATGTCGTCGAACTGCTCGACACCGGGCTGGATGCGGTTCGGCTGGCTGCTGCGGCTCCGGCATCGCTGCTCGAGGACGGCCGGCTGCCGCGGCGGAAGCTGGTGGTCGCCTCGGAGTTCGAGAACCTGACGACGCAGTGGATCGCCGATCGCGGGCTCGATGCGGACTTCGTGCGCACATACGGCGCGACCGAGGTCTTCCCGCCCGAGGATGCGGACTGCATCGTCGACATCGCGGCAAGCGGCGACACATTGCGCTCGAACAACCTCGTCATCGTCGAGGAGCTCTGCCGCTCCTCGACGCGGCTGTACGCGAGCACCGCGGCGATGAAGGACCCGGCGCGAGCGGCGGCGATCGAGCGGATTGTGATGCTCGTCAAGGCCGCGCTCGATGCTCGCAAGCGGGTGATGATCGAGCTCAATGTGTCGACCGAGTCGCTCGAATCGGTTGTGGGCATCCTGCCGTGCATGCGCGAAGCGACCGTTGCGCCGCTTCACCGCGGAGGCGGGTTCGCGGTGAAGGCGGCCGTGCCGCGGGACACGCTGCCGACGCTGATCCCCGAGATCAAGGCGCGCGGCGGGTCGGACATCGTCGTGACCGGGCTGAACCTGATCGTCGCGTGAGGTGCGAGATGCTCCGAGTTGATGTGGGACCGACAGCACGCTCCGCCCCGTTGATGAGGCCCGGGCTCGAACGCGTCCGCGCGTATGTCCGATCCCCGCAGCCGCCGTGGGTTGATCTCCTGCTGGATGCGAACGAAGGCCCGCCGGTTGCGCAGTCTGCGGTAGATGCACTGGCGATGGTCTCGGCCGCGGCCCTCGCGGAGTACCCGCGCGTTGATGCCTTCGAAACCGCGCTCGCCGCGAAGCTCGGCGTCGCGGCTGATGCGGTCATCGCGACAGCCGGCGGCGATGAGGCGATCGACCGCGTGTGCCGCGCGTTCGTCGCGGCGGGGCGGCGGCTGGTGCTCGCGCCGCCCACGTTCGAGATGATCCGCCACTACGGCCTGCTCGCCGGGGCCGAGATCGTGGAGACGCCGTGGGAGGGTGACCGTCCGCCGATCGACGGCATGATCGCCGCGGCGACCCCCAACGCCGTGATCGCGCTGGTATCGCCGAACAACCCGACCGGCTCGATCGCGACCCGCGATGACCTGTTGAGACTCGCCGATGCGAGGCCCGACTGTCTCGTGCTGTTCGACCACGCGTACGCGGAGTTCGCGGATGAGGACCTGACCTCCGCAGCGCTCACACGCGGGAACATCGTGACGATCCGCACCTTCTCGAAGGCGTACAGCGCGGCGGGGCTGCGGCTGGGGTACGCGGTTGGCGATCCGGGTGTGATCGGCGCGTTGCGCGCGGCCGGCGGGCCGTTCAACGTGACGACGCCGACGATCGCGGCGGGGCTCGCCCTCATCAACCGCGGCGTCTCGCCGGAGATGATCGCGCGGGTCCGCGCCGAACGCCGCTGGCTCACAGAATTCCTCTCAGACCGAGGCCTCGAAGTGCCGTCATCGCAGGCGAACTTCGTTCTTGTCAGAGGGCCGCGAGCGGGCATACTCGCACGCGGGCTCGCGGCGATGGGCATCGCGGTCCGCAGCTACGGTCCGGGCCCGCTCGAGCACGCCGTGCGGATCACCTGCCCGGGCAGTGAGACCCGCATGGCCCGGCTGCGGCACGCGCTCAAGTCCGTGCTGCGGCCGTCGCGGCTTGTGCTCGACCGGTCGCTGCCCGATGACCCCATCGTCGCGACG
Source organism: Planctomycetaceae bacterium (assembly GCA_040255445.1). Taxonomy (GTDB): domain Bacteria; phylum Planctomycetota; class Phycisphaerae; order Phycisphaerales; family UBA1924; genus JBDZUZ01. Next base: position 16,360 of record JBDZUZ010000058.1, read on the forward strand.
CTCGCACCAAAGCCGATCGCGATCGGACGCGCGAAACCGAGCGATGGCCAGCCTGGCTGGTTCATCACCGGCGATCCAGCGGCGGTTGACGCCGCCAGGCGGGCCGGGCTCACGCCGTTTCTTGTCACAACCACACCGGACGCGGCCGAACGCATCGGCGCACTCCAGCTCGCATCAATCGACCAACTCCCGGAGTTGCTGCCATGACTCAAAGCACGCGGCCAGACACCTCCGCCGCACGCACGGCGACGATCTCACGCACCACCCGCGAAACCTCGATCACCGTCCGCCTCTCGCTCGACGGCTCCGGCAACGGCGAGATCGCCACCGGTATCGGCTTCCTGGACCACATGCTGACCGCGTTGTCGCGGCACGCCGGGCTGGACCTCACGCTCCACGCGCAGGGCGATCTGCACATCGACGATCACCACACGGTCGAAGACTGCGGCCTCGCGCTGGGCGAGGCCATCAACGCAGCGCTCGGCGACCGCAGCGGCATCGCCCGCTTCGGCTCGGCCTACGCGCCGCTTGATGAATCACTCGCCCGCGCGGTGATCGACCTCTCCGGCCGGCCGCACGCGACGGTCGAGTTGGGCCTGCAGCGCGAGATGCTCGGCACGCTCGCCACCGAGAACATCCCCCACTTCTTCCGATCGCTCGCGACCACAGCGCGGCTCTGTGCGCACCTGGATCTCATCCGCGGCGAGAACGACCACCACAAGGCCGAGGCCGCCTTCAAGGCGTTCGCGCTCGCGCTCAAGTCGGCGGTCGCTCGCACCGGGTACACCTCGATCCCGAGCACAAAGGGGGTGCTCTGATGGGAGCCGAGAGGGCACAGGCCGATGTGCTCGTTGTCCCCACGGGGTCGGCGAACATCGCATCCGTGCTGAACGCGTTCTCGCGACTCGGAGCGCGGCCGCGGTTGGCACAGAGTGCCGGGGAACTGTTGCCAGCCGAGAGAGTCGTTCTCCCCGGAGTTGGTTCGTTCGGTGAGGCGATGGAAGAGCTCGGGTACCACGGCTTCATCGCCCCGCTGCGGCAGCGACTTGTCGAGGGCCGTCCGACGCTCGGGATCTGCCTGGGCATGCAATTGATGCTGGAAGCGAGCGATGAGTCGCGCGGCACCGCGGGCCTGGGTGTCGCCCCCGGGCGGGTCACACGCTTCCGCGCCATCCGCGATCCGTCGGTTCGTGTTCCGCACATTGGCTGGAACACCGTCACCTTCGGATCGGATGTCTTTCCGAGCGGGCGGGCGTATTTCGCAAACTCGTACCGACTCCCGGCCGCCCCCCCGGGCTGGACCGTGGCGACGAGCGAGTACGACGGGCGCTTCGTCGCCGCGATGGCCAGGGGCGCTGTGCTGGGCTGCCAGTTTCACCCCGAGCTGAGCGGTCAATGGGGCCTCGATCTCATCGGCCGCTGGCTGGACGCGCCAGAGTCGTTCGCGGCCGGATCGGCGCCGCCGCCCCCGGAATCGCCCGCGAGACTCAGCCGGCGCATCATTCCATGTCTCGACGTGCGCGACGGCCGCATCGTCAAGGGCACAAGGTTCCAGGACCTGCGCGATGCGGGCGACCCCGCGGAGGCGGCGGCTCGGTACGAGGCGCAAGGCGCGGACGAACTCGTGGTGCTCGATGTCGCCGCCACGACCGCGGACCGCGATCACCAGCTCGAGACAGTCACACGGGTTCGGAAGCAGCTCACGATCCCGCTGACGGTCGGGGGCGGCGTTCGCGCTGCCGATGACGCTTCGCGGTTACTCGACGCGGGCGCGGACAAGGTCGCGGTCAACACAGCCGCCGTGCTGCGGCCGCTCATCATTCACGAGCTCGCCGATCGCTTCGGCACGCAATGCGTCGTGGCGGCGATCGACGCTGCACGCGCTCCCGTCCACGAGCTGAACCGCCTCATTGATCCTGACTTCTCCGAGTTTGCTGCGGAAAGTCGTGAGTCCGGGTACCGCGTCGTGATCCGCGCCGGCTCTCAACGCGTCGATCTCGACGCCGCGGTCTGGGCCGGTCGCGCCCAAACCCTCGGAGCAGGCGAGATCCTGCTGACGAGCTGGGATCGAGACGGTATGCGCACCGGCTACGAACTCGAGCTCCTCCGCGCGGTCAGACAATCAACATCAATCCCGCTGATCGCCAGCGGCGGCGCGGCGACGCCCGAGCACATCATCGATGCCTTTGCCTCGGGCGCCGACGCCGTGCTCGCCGCATCGATCTTCCACGACGGCGACTGGACGGTTTTCTCACTCAAGGAACGCCTCGCCGCGGCGGGGTTGGAGATGCGGCTGTGATCGTTCCATCCATCGATATGCAGGACGGCCAGACCGTCCAACTCATCGGCGGTCGCGAGAAGGCGATCGATGCGGGTGATCCGCGTCCGATCGCCGCGCGGTTCTCGCGCGTGGGCGAGATCGCTGTGATCGACCTCGACGCCGCGATCGCGCACGGCACGCCCAGCCCAAACGAGGGCTCCATCCGTGACCTCGCCGCGCAGTACCCCTGCCGCATCGGCGGCGGCATCCGCGATCTCGCCACGGCCACGAAATGGCTCGATGCCGGCGCTGCGAAGATCATCATCGGCACCGCGGCAACGCCCGAACTCCTCCGCGATCTCCCGCGCGACCGCGTCATCGTCGCGCTCGATGCCGAGCACGGCGAGGTCGTCGTCAAGGGCTGGCGGGAACGGACCGGCCGCCGACTCACCGACCGGCTCGCGGAACTCCGCGACATGGTCGATGGCTTTCTCGTGACCTTCGTCGAGCGTGAGGGCCGTATGGGCGGGATCGATCTCGCGCAGACGCGCGAGGTGATCGCCGCCGCGGGATCGGCCCGCGTCACCATCGCCGGCGGTGTGACCACCGCGGCGGAGGTCGCCGAACTCGATCGGCTCGGCGCTGACGCCCAGGTCGGCATGGCGATCTACACCGGCCGTCTGCCGCTCGCGGAGGCGTTCGCCGCGTCCCTCGTGTCCGATCGCCCCGATGGGCTTTTCCCGACAGTCGTTGCGGACGAAGCAGGCACGGCGCTCGGGCTCGCGTACTCCAGCCGCGAGAGCCTCGCCGCGGCGATCGAGACCGGCCGCGGCATCTACCACTCCCGCAAACGCGGCCTCTGGGAGAAGGGCGGCACCAGCGGCGACACGCAGGAACTCCTCCGTATCGATGTCGACTGCGACCGCGATGCGCTGCGGTTCTCGGTCCGTCAGCGCGGCAGCGGCTTCTGCCACGAGGGAACTCGCACCTGCTGGGGCAACGATGCCGGGCTCACGCGGCTCGCCCGCCGGCTCGCTGTGCAGATCGAGAGCGCCGCCCCCGGCTCCTACACCGCCCGCCTCGCGAGCGACCCGTCGCTGCTGCGATCCAAGCTCCTCGAGGAATCGAACGAACTCCTCGATGCGCTCGCCGCGTCCCCGCGCGATTCCGCCGCGATCACGCACGAAACCGCGGATGTCATCTACTTCGCACTCACCGCCGCCGCGGCCGGCGGCGTCTCGCTGGCGCAGATCGAGCGTGAACTCGACCGCCGCTCGCTCCGCATCACCCGCCGGCCCGGCAACGCCAAGCCAGCGTCGAAGTTCTCCACTACGCGCGAAAGCGAGCCGGCTTCATGAACACCGCCGCCACCGCGACCGACCAGCTCCGCATCGTGCCCGCCTCCGACTGGCGGGGCGTTTCCCACCAGCCGCTCGACGCCGACACTCTTGCGAATACAGAGGAGATCGTTCGCGATGTCGCCACAAACGGCGAATCCGCGGTCCGCCGCTATTGCGAGCGGTTCGGTGAGCGTGCTGCGGACGAGCCGCTGCTGCTCGGACGGGACACGATGGAGGCCGCGTTGGAGACGCTCCCCGCAGCCGACCGCCGCATCCTCGAATCCGCCGCGGCCCGTATCCGTGCTTTCGCGCAGGCGCAGCGTGAGGCGCTGCTCGACACCGAGATCGCCATTCCCGGCGGCCGCGCCGGGCACCGGTTCATCCCGCTCGCCCGCGCCGGTTGCTATGTCCCCGGCGGACGCTATCCGCTCCCGTCCTCGCTCTTGATGACCGCGATCACCGCCCGCATCGCCGGTGTCGCATCCGTCATCGTCGCCACACCACGCCCGACGCCCGTGACGCTCGCCGCTGCAGCGATCGCCGGCGCCGACACCCTCCTCGCCGCGGGCGGCGCGCACGCGATCGCTGCGCTCTCCTACGGCTTTGGCGACATCGAACCCGTCGACATCGTCGTCGGCCCCGGCAACCGCTGGGTCACCGCCGCGAAGCAGCTCGTCTCCGGCCGCACCGCGATCGACATGCTCGCCGGCCCCAGCGAGCTCACGGTGCTCGCCGACGACTCCGCCGACCCGGCCCTGATCGCCGCGGACCTGCTCGCCCAGGCCGAGCACGACACCGATGCCGTCCCGGTGCTGGTCACGACCTCGCGCCCGCTCATCGAAGCCGTCATCACCGAACTCGCAGCGCAGCTCGCGACGCTGCCCACCGCCGCCACCGCACGCGCCGCCCTTGCGAACGGTGCGGCGGTGCTCGCCTCCTCGCTCGATGAGGCGATCGAGTTGACCAACCGCATCGCCCCGGAACACCTCGAGGTCATGGTTGATGACCCCGAGCGGATCGTCCCCCGCCTCACCGCCTACGGCGCGCTCTTCATCGGCTCCCACGCCGCGGAGGTCCTCGGCGACTATGGCGCTGGGCCGAACCATG
>JBDZUZ010000059.1:0-17251 GCA_040255445.1 Planctomycetaceae bacterium
GCCCGCCCGCTCTCGCTCAACGCGACCGACACCCACGATGCCAAACGCTCCGAAGATGTCCGCGCCCGCCTCGCCACGCTTTCGTTTCACCCGGATCGCTGGATCGACTGCCTCGCCGCCGCCCGCGAACTCCTCGCCGCCGACGAACACCCCGCGCCCGACCCCCGCGACACCAGCCTCATCCTCGCCTCGCTCTTCGCGCTGATGCCGGTCGATGACGACCCCCACGCCGCCCCCCACACCGTCCCCAACACCCCCATCGCTGAGCCACTCGCCTCGCGCATCACCGACTACATCACCAAGGCCGCCCGCGAAGCCAAGCTCCACACCTCCTGGCTCGACCCCGATGCCGACTACGAGAAGCGCTGCGCAACCACCGTCACATGCCTCTGCACCAACCCCGCCGCGGCAGACCTCCGCACCCAACTCGCCACCCTCGCCCACACCACCCGCCCCGCCGCGCTCCGCATCTCCGTCGCGATGATCCTCGCGAAGACCCTCCTCCCCGGCATCCCCGACTTCTACCAGGGCTCCGAGTCCGCCGCCCTCGCCCTCGTCGACCCCGACAACCGCAGACCCATCGACTTCACCGCGCACACAACCGCGCTCGACTCCCTCGATGCCCAATGGTCAAAAGACCCCGCCGCCTGCGCCGACACCTGCCTCCCCCTCGACCCCGACAGCGACGCCCGTTCCGACCGGTCCCTCAACCGCGCCAAGCACTACACAACCCACCGCGCCCTCACCCTCCGCCGCTGGCTGCTCACCTCAAGCCCAAACTCCTCCATTCGCCTCACAGACCACCACTTCGATCACACGCTGTGGACCTGGACCGTCGAGACCGCGACATCGCGATGCACAGTCCGCATCACCCTCGATCCCACCCCAACACCACCCGCAACACCGACCACCCCAACCCTCAACCAACTCACCGCGCGCACCACCACCCCCACCTGGCTCTCCGCCACCTGCGAATACAACAACACACCCGTCACCAAACTCCTCTAACGCCCCACGCCGCAGGCGTGTCTTCCCCCCACTTCGTGCCTCCGTGCCTTCGTGCCTTCGTGCCTCTGTGCCTTCCCCTCTGTCCCTCTGTCCCTTTGTCCCTTTGTCCCTTTGTCCCTCAGCACCCGTAAAAGAACCTCGCCTCCACAATCTTCCCATCCTTCACCGTATACAAACACTGCTCCTGCATGTCCATCCGTTGCCCCGCCATCGGCCCCTCGCTGGATGTGCAGTCCATCTTCATCTCGACCAGGAACTGATCGCCGTTCACCAGCGGCTTGCCAACGCTCGCGCTGTGCACCGTCGTCGTCTTGCCCCAGTGCTCGCTCATCTTGAGCAAGGTGGCCTTCCCCTCGGTCACCCGCTTGTACGGCGAGCCGGGCATCTCCATCGCCTCGATGTGCTTCGCGTTGTCCGCATAGAGCTCCTGCATCGCTTCGTGATGCTGCCCCTTGCCGCAGAGTTCACAGAGACGGTTCGCAACGGTGGTGGTATCGCTCATGGCCGCGAGTCTACCGGCTCACGCCGCCCGTTGGAATGCAATCTCACGCCCGCGGCCGCGCTGTGATCCCCGGACGCCCGCATCGGATCACGCAGAACACCGTTCCCCCACCCGGGGATTTGTGGTACGCTCCGCCGGTCCGCGTCGACGAGCGGCGCGACTCTGTACCCCAATCCACCAGCGAGGGGAGACCGAGTCATGCCCCCCGACTCGTTGCAACGCCGCTTCATCGGCATCGATGCCCTGCTCACCGACATCGGCCGCGGCATCGGCCTGGGCGCCCGCGAGCTCGTCCTCCGCTCCCGCTCCGACATCGGCGGCCTCGCCGTCAAGACCGCCGAGGTCAACCTCAGCTTCGAGATGACCAGCCGCGCAGCGCAGACCCGCGACGGCCTCGAAGCCGACCTCCCGCTCCTGGGCGCCAAGACCATCTCACTCGTCTCCGCAGCGCAGGAAGAACAGCGCATCAACCGCTGCTCCATCCGCCTCGAGATCGTCGCAATCGTCGCCGATGACGATACCGACACGGAGAAACCGACCAAGCCCCCGCCCATCACCGAGAAGCCAACCGGGAAACCGACCGAAAAGCCAACCAAGAAGCCACCAGACCGCCCGCCAACAACACCGACGAAAGATCGCCCGGAAGTCTCGAAGCCCGACTCCAAAACCACGCCGCCGCAGAAGAAACCGATAGAGAAGAAAGCGGCGCCGAAGAGGACACCTTCGAACAAGACAACAAAGGCCCCTCCCTCTCCCGAGCGCGCCTCTACCGCCACAAGCAGATCGTCCGCCGCGAGCAAAGCGTCCGCGGCGAGAACGATGAAGAAAACCCCGCCGCCTTCCACAGAACCCGCCAAACGCACCACCGCGCCAGCCGAGTATTCAAAGCCCGCGGCCGAATCATCGCAGCCCGCCACCGCCGACCAGCTCAACGCCCTCATCGCCACCATCCGCCGCCAGATGGCCGACTACAAGCTCCCCGCGCGGCTCGTCGCCGCGATGAACACCGACCTCGCCGCGATCGCTCGCCTCATCAAGGCCGGCTCACTCCGCCAGGCACAGGATGCCCTCATCGAATTTGCCCGCCGCACCGGCCCCGCCGTTGACCGCGCCATCGCCGCGCAGGAGTAACCCATGCCCGACAACGGCGACAACCCCGCCAACCCCGCCCAGTGGATCGGTGACCTCGCCGCCAACGTGTTCAACACCGGCGCCGAGATCGTCTCGCAGGTCATCGAAGATCCCAGCGCGATCACCGATGAGGTGCACACCAAGATCACCGGTCTGCTCACCCTCGTCGAAGACCACGTCGGCTCCGTACTCACCTCCGTGCAGACCGTGATCACAGCGCCCCCGCTCCCGCCGCCGCCTCCGCCGCTCCCGCCACCCGTCGATCCCGTCGCCACGCTCGAACAACTCTCGGTCGCCCTCGCCAACGCCGAGACCACCCTCAACCGCGCCGGCCTCACCATCGCCGGTGCTTCGCTCGAGATCAGCATGACCGTGAAACTCCCCGGCGAGTCCGTCGGCGCGGGCGCCACCATGAAGATCCAGCTCAACCCGACCCCGGAGATCTGAACACGCCGACACTGACCAGATAGACACCATTCCATCAGGAGGGGAACCCACCCATGGCATACAGCACCATCATGTCGATCGGCTCCTTCTCGGTGATCCTCTTCGAGGCCTTCACCGCAGTCGGGCTCTCCTCGCTCATGCCCACCACCGCGATCACACTCGCTCGCATGAGCAAGCCCGACGACAGCGGCGCCGCCGACGACACCACCGAGATGGAGACCTCCCTCGCAAAGACCCCCGTCAACGGCCTCAAAGACCTGCTCAAGAACCTCGGCAAGGCGGGGCCAGACTCGCTCGACATCCTCATGCCCAGCACCGCCAAGATCCACGCCGAGTTCGAGTTCCAGGGCCGCGATGAATCCCGCATCGAGGGCTCCATCGGCGGCTTCGTCGAAGTCGTCAACGTCAACGTCGGCTTCTCCGCCCTCTACGAGAGCACCTCCCGCAACAAGATCACGCTCGATGTTGACTTCGTCAGCGTGAACGTCCCGATCTAGCGCCGATCCCCTCCACCACCGACACCCCGCGCAGAGCAACGACGCCGGACAACGCCGAATACGCAAAACGGCCACGCCGGCGAGCACCGATCCCGGCCCGATGCCGCCCAACGCCAGCAAACGCCAAAGCCCACCGCCGCGACACCGTCGTCTCCCCCTCTGTCCCTCTGTCCCTCTGTCCCTCCCCCTTCGTGCCTCCGTGCCTTTGTGCCTCTGTGCCTCTCCCCCTACCCTCTCCCCAATGGACAAACCCTCCGTCGCCCTCATGCTCGTGGTGGTCCTCGGCGTCGGCGCCCAATGGATCGCGCACAGACTGCGCCTCCCCTCCATCCTCCTCCTCCTCCTCTTCGGACTCGCCGCCGGCGCGGGCGCTCACAAGCTCTTCGGCCAGCCCGCCCTCAACCCCGACGGCCTCGTCGGGCGCGATGTCGTCTTCGGCATCGTTTCCATCTTCGTCGCCATCGTCCTCTTCGACGGCGGCCTCAGCCTCCGTTTCCGCGAGTTCCGCCGCGTCGGCCGCGCTGTCATCCAGCTCATGACCATCGCCGTCGTCGTCGCCTGGGTCGGCGGCACCGCCGCGGCGTACTACATCGCCGGCCTCACCTTCGCCAACTCCGTCATGATGGGCGCCATCCTCGTCGTCACCGGCCCCACCGTCATCATCCCCCTCCTCCGACAAGTCCGCCCCTCCGCCAACGTCGCCTCCGTCCTCAAGTGGGAAGGCATCGTCAACGACCCCGTCGGCGCCATCCTCGCCGTCCTGGTCTTCGAAGCCATCCTCACCGGCGACTTCTTCAACCCCTCCTGGCACCTGGTCGTCGACCTGCTCGCCACCTTCGGAGTGGGCGCCGTCCTCGGCGCCGTCGGCGCTGCGGTCATGATCGTCTGCCTCCGCCGCTACTGGATCCCCGATGCCGTCGAGACCTCCGTCATCCTCATGATCGTCGGCGCCACCTTCGTCGCTTCGAACCTCATCAAGGAGGAGTCCGGCCTCCTCGCCGTCACCATCATGGGCATCGCGGTCGCCAACCAGAAGTGGGCCGAGGTCAGCCGCATCATTGAGTTCAAGGAACACCTCGCCTCTCTGCTCGTCGCCATCCTCTTCATCGTCCTCGCCTCCCGCGTCACGCTCGACGACCTCTCCCAGCTCGACTGGAACTCCGTCTGGTTCGTCGTCGCCCTCATCGTGGTCGTTCGCCCCCTCACAGTCCTGCTCTCCACCTTCGGCACCCGACTCAACTGGCGCGAGCGTGCCTTCGTCGCCTGGATGGCGCCCCGCGGCGTGGTCGCCGCCGCCGTCATGTCACTCTTCGCCCTCCGCCTCAGCACCTCCGCCGACTCCGATGTGCCCGCCGAAGTCACCGCCGAGGCCGGTCGCCTCGTGCCCATCATGTTCCTCGTGATCCTCGGCACCATCCTCGTCTACGGCCTCAGCGCGATCCCCCTCTCCAAAGCCCTGGGCGTCGCGACCACCAACCGCACCGGCGTCCTCATCGTGAGCGCCGGCGCCTTCGCCCGCGCCATCGGCAAGGCCCTCGCCGCACGCAAGGTCGATGTCCTCCTCATCGACACCAACCTCTCCGATGTCCGCGCCGCCCGCATGGACGGCCTCCGCGCCTGGCACGGCGATGTCCTCTCCCAGCAGCGCAGCGAACAACTCGAAACCCCCAGCATCGGCCGCGCCCTCATCCTCACACCCAACGACCAGGTCAACGCCCTCATCGCCATCCACCTCACCAGCGAGTTCGGCCGACGCGAGGTCTACCGCGTCCGCCTCGGCTCGCGCCCCGCCTCCGAGGGCGGCGAGGCCGAGGAACGCCTCGATGAGGGCCGTCTGCTCTTCGATGAGGAGGCCGGCTTCCACACCCTCAACCGCCGCCTCCGCGAGGGCTGGACCATCAAGTCCACCAAGCTCACCGAGGAGTTCGATATGGGCCAGCTCCATGAGCACTACAAAGGCAAGGCGATCGTCCTCGCCGTCGTCCGCAAGGACGGCAAGATCGCCTTCAACACCGCCGATGCGCCCCTCGAGCCCGAGATCGGCCAGACCGTCATCGCCCTGGTCGATGACCGCAAAGCCGGCGAGATCCCGGGAGCCTCGGGCGAAGCAGCGCAGCCGGCGGCATCATGAACAAGCCCGCGCCCACAACCCCCACCCCCGCACGACCGGCGCCCGCACACTCCGGTCCCGCTCATCCCGGCCCGCGGCTCGCGGCACAGTCCCAGCGCGACCGCCTCCACGAGATCATCTTCGAAGCCGAGACCCCCGCCGGCAAAGCCTTCGATGTCGCCCTCATCCTCGCGATCATCGCCTCTGTCACCGTCGTGATCCTCAGCACGCTCCCCGCCGCCCGCGCTGAGCCCTACGCCACCATCTTCCTCGCCCTCGAATGGGCCTTCACCGCCCTCTTCACCGCCGAGTACCTCGTCCGCCTCGCCGTCGTCCGCAAACCCTGGAAGTACGCCACCAGCTTCTTCGGCATCATCGATCTCCTCGCCATCCTCCCCGCCTTCATCGGACTCATCATCCCCGGCGGCGAGCGCCTCCTGGTCGTCCGCACCCTGCGCCTCCTCCGCATCTTCCGGGTCTTCAAACTCGCCCGCTACCTCACCGAGGCGCACGCACTCCGCCGCGCCCTCATCGAGAGCCGCCACAAGATCGCCATCTTCCTCACCACCGTCCTCATCGTCGTCCTCATCGCCAGCGCGCTCATGCACATCGTCGAGGGCAACGCCGGCAACAAAGCCTTCGACTCGATGCCCAGCGCGATGTACTGGGCCATCATCACCATGACCACCGTCGGCTACGGCGACATCACCCCCGTCACCGCCGTCGGCCGCATCGTCACCGCCGCGCTCGTTCTCGTCGGCTACTCACTCATCATCATCCCCACCGGCATCATCTCCGCCGAGATGTCCGGCTTCGGCAAACGCCCCATCACCACCCGCGCCTGCCCACACTGCATGGCCGAGGGCCACGACAACGACGCCGTCTTCTGCAAACGCTGCGGCGGCCGCCTCGACCCAGATTACCCAATGTCCCAAGACCGGTAACCGAAAACGATTACCAAAGCCGCTCCCTATCCGGCAATACCATCCCGCCGCCGCAAGATCGCCAACGCCTGAGTTCACTCCCTCAGCTAGATCAAACCGGTGCGGCGCAAGGCCGCACCGGTTTTTTTCTGCGCGCACCCTATCCCACCCCGCCGCCTCATGAACCGCATTCAACACGACACTCACCGCTCGGTCACAACACCGCACCAGAGTTCAGAACTGAGCCGACGCCACCACGGCGTCCCGGCCTCTGCCGGACTCTTTCTTCTTCGAAACCAAACGGGAGGTCAATCATGCCCCGTATCACCACCCGCACCACAACCACACTCGCCGCGTCACTCGCCGCCGCGTGCGGGCTCGCGCTCTCGATGGGCTGCGAATCCAACCAGCGCCGCGCCGACACCCACCCCGTCGCCGATGCGCCCGTCAACAACGCCTGGACCGTCCACCGCGACAGCGAACGCCCCGGCCGCGTCACCCTCGCCGTCCCCGGCCCCGAGGGCGACGACGGCCTGATCGTCCGCCGCTACCAGCCCGATGAGGTCCGCGCCGGCGAGACCCTCCGCTACACCATGGAGGTCGAGAACGTCGGCGACACCGCCGTGCACAACGTCGTCCTCCGCGAGTGGCGTCAGGGCGACTTCGAGATCCAGCGCGCCGGCATGACCGGCGGCCAGAACACCCAGCGCTCCTCAGAAAACACCGGCGGCGATCCCGGCGATAGCTGGACCATCAATTCACTCTACCCCGGCGAGCGCCGCACGATCGAGGTCGTCGGCGTAGCGCCCCAGAGTGGACAAGTCGCGACCTGCATGACCGTGACCTACGACCCCACGCTCTGCATCGTCACCAACGTGGTCAAGCCCGAGATCACACTCGCCCGCACCATCGCCTCGCAGACCGCCTACACCTGCGACCCCGTCGATGTTACCTACACGATCCGCAACACCGGCGATGCCGCAACGCGGCCGGCCACGCTCACCGAGGAACTCCCCGACGGTCTCACCACGGCGAACAACCAGCAGACCGTCAAGCTCGACATCCCGGCGATCCCGCCCGGCGAGAGCGCGAAGCGCACCGTCAAGGTCACTGCTTCCAGCACGGGCGAGTACACAACACACGCAACCATCACCTCTGGCAACATCGAAGCCCGCAGCACCGAGTCGAAGATCACCTTCGTCAAACCCGAGCTCGGCCTCGACATCGATGCCCCCAGCCGGGAGTACGTCGGCCGCGATATCCCCGTCCGCATCAACCTGACCAACACCAGCGACACGCCCGCGCTACGCACCACGCTCAAGCTGCAGGGCGCTTCGGACCTCGCGCAGACCTCGCTGTCGACGAGCGACGCCACGCTCGAGGGCAACACCATCACCGTCGGTCGCCTCGAGCCCGGCGAGACCAAGGACATGACCCTGACCTTCCGCGCTCAGGAAGCCCGCACCCGCTCCATCACCGTCGCCGCAAACGCCTACTGCGCCGACACCGTCAGCGACAAGGTCTCGATCGACCTGACCGGCGTGCAGGCCATCCGTCTCGAGACCATCGACCTCGTCGACCCCGTCGTCGTCGGCGAGCAGACCACCTACGAGGTCAAGGTGAAGAACCAGGGCACCGCCGAGGGCGTCAACGTCGGCATCACCGCGCTACTGCCCCAGGAACTCAGCTTTGTCTCCGCGCAGGGCGATACCAACGTCACCGCCCGCGGCAACGAGCTCACCTTCCAGCCCCTGGGCACACTCCCCCCCGGCGAGGTCGCCACCTGGCGCATCACCGCACGGGCCGACTCCCCGGCGAAGACCCGCCTCCAGCTCGAATTGACCAGCGATGCAACCACGCGTCCCATCACCGAGCAGGAGCCGACGACGATCATCGATAAACCGGCCGCGGCCGGCGGTTGATCAACCTCACTATCCCATCACGCCCCGGTCGGCATTGCACTCTGGGTTCGCCGGCCGGGGCATTCCGCTGCGCACGCCTCACCGCCAGCGGTCTCACCAGCCGCCCACACCAGCTGCCCACACCCTCACCCACACCGCCATCATCGGCAGCGACATGAAGTCCAACGCCTTCATGCTCCAGATGAGCTGCTTCACCAGCGCCATCAGCGCCGATCCCGCCGTGCAGAATCAGCGGTCAATTCCCGCCCGTTCCCCCAGCCGCTTCGCCGGACAGAGCTGGGGGTTCACTCAAGTCGTGAACGTCGTCACGCGTAACGGGATTGCGGATCGATCAGTTCCGGCCCGGCATCACCACCTCGCCCGCCGCGATCCGCCGAAGACCCGTGAGGACCTCTTCGTGCCGCCCGTGCTTTGACACCAATCCCCACGCGCCCGCATCGAGCGCGGCCGTCACCGTGCTCTCATCGTCGTAACCGCTGAACGCCAGCACCCGAACATCAGGCCTCACTTCGTTCAACTGTCTCACAACACCCAGCGGATCGGGGCCGGGCATCGTCAGGTCCAGCAGCACCACTGTCGCACCCGTCCTCTCGACCTCCGCGACCAGCGCCGCAGCGTCGCCAAGCATACCGACGCAGCACATGTCCGATTCCTCGTCGATGAAGGACCGGTACATCTCCGTGATGTCCCGCGAATCATCCACACACAGCACCCGGATCGGCACGCTCATGCACCCTCCTCACAGCAGATCGCAGATCTGCCGCACCTCGGGGGAGAATCCCACCTCGCCGCCGGCGACCAGCCGCAGGACCTTGAGGAGTTCCTCCTCGCCATCGTTCTTCGATACGTACCCCCACACCCCCGCATCGAGCGCCTTGTCGATCAACTCCTGCCGTACATGTCCACTGAAAACCACGATCCGTGTTTCCGGACACACCTCGACGAGCTCCGCCGCCGCGTCGAACGGGTCACGCCCCGGCATGTCCACATCCAGCAGCACCAGCGCCGGACAGGTCCGCTTCGCCTCCTCGACAAGCGAGTCCGCCGATGGCAGCCAGCCCGTCCAGCGGAACAACTCCGTCCGTGACAGCTTCAGCCGGAGCGCATCGGCGACGTGCGGATTGTCGTCCACACACAGCACACCAATCGTTTCCTCTTCGGTCGTCATCAGTTCACATATCCTTCATGCCCGATCCCCTCGCCGATCCCGAGGCCGCGCCGGGTTCGGCCCGCGCCATCCTGCCGTCAACATCGGCCGCGGCGTTGCGAATCGCCTCTCGAACCGCCCGAAATGTCGGACGCGGCCCCACCGAGATCGCATGGGCGGGGCCGCCCTCCTCAACGCCCAGCAGGATCACCTTCGCATCGCACGGGGCCGCCGCCGCCCGCGCCGGATCATCCACAACGAACAGCGCCGCCGCCCCCAACGACTCGCCGCCGTTGCGGACCTCGAAGTCCAGCATCTTGAGCTCACCCGCGACGAACGAGCGAAGCCTCTGGTCCTTGAGTTCGACCACCGCGCACCGGCCGCCATTGCCCACCGCGGCCGCCGGCGCTGACGCGATGGGAAGGAACAGCACGAACGATGTGCCCCGCCCCGGCTCCGATTCGATCTCGACCCGGCCGCCAGCCTCGGTCACCAGCGCATGCACGAGCGGGAGCCCGAGCCCCGTCGAGATGCCCCGGGCCTTGGTTGTGAAGAACGGCTCCATGCAGCGGGCCCGCACCTGATCGGTCATCCCCGGCCCGTCGTCGGCGACTGTCAGCCGCACCCGGCCGTCCTCCGCGCGGGCCGTGATGGTCACCGTGCCGCTCCCCCGCTCCTTCATCGCGTCGCCCGCGTTCTGCACCAGATTGAAGACCACCTGTGTCAGCGCGGCCCGCGAGATCGCGACCTCCCCCGCTTCCTCCGGTATCCGCGCTTCCACGCACATGCCCCGCGGCAGCACGCTCCGCATGACGCCCTGCGCATCGGACCACCACTCGTTCAGGCCCGTTGTCTCCCGCGCAGGCGAACGCGAGGGATCAAGCGCCAGGAGCCGCAGACCGTTCGCGAGCTTCTGCAGATACTCCGCCGATTTTCTGATCGCGTTGATGTCGTCCCGCGCCGATTCCGGGAGCGCCGCTCCCTCGAGCGACTCCAGCCGCACCCGCACCGGGACGAGCAGATTACCCATATCGTGCCCGAGACCCGCCGACAGCGTACCCAGCGACGCCATCCGCTCGCTCATACGGAGGCGCTGGTGCGTCGCCTCGAGCTCGCGGGTGCGTTCGGCCACCATGCGTTCCAAGTGCTCACTGGCGCGCACCTGCTCATCGACGTCGGTGCAGCTCCCCACCCACTCGCGGATCGAGCCATCGGGATAGCGCACCGGCACCGCCCGTGCGACGACATGGCGGTGCTCGCCCGAGGCCGCGTGCCACAGCCGCGCCCGACACTCGTACGCGTCTCCGCTCCCGAGCGCACGCTCCCAGGCAGCGCGCAGGCGCGGGCGGTCGTCGCCATGCACCGCGGCCATCCACCCGAGCCCGTGCATGTCGGCGCCCGACTGACCCGTGTACGCGGACCACGCCGGCTGGTGCGATGTGAAGGCCCCCGCCGCATCCGCCGTCCAGGGCACATCGGTGATGACCGACACGAGCGAGCGGTACCGCTCCTCCGAATCCTGGAGGGACTGCTCGAACTGCTTACGCTGTGTGATGTCGGCGCAGACGCCAACCATCCGCGCCGGCATCCCCGTCTCATCGCGGAACAGCTTGCCGCGTCCCTCGACCCACCGCATTGTCCCATCGGGCAGCACGATGCGGTACTCGACGTGATGGTCGCCCGTCGTCCGGAGCGATTCGGCGAGCGTCCCGAGGATGCGCTCGCGGTCGTCCGGGTGCATGTCGCGGCAGTACGCCTCGAACGTGCCCGGGAATGTGCCCGGCTCCAGTCCGTGGATGATCTCGAGCCCGTGCGACCACGCGACCGTGTTGGTCCTGACATCCCACTCCCAGGTTCCCATCCTCCCCGCCTCGAGCGCGAGGCGGAGCCGCTGCTCGCTGTCGCGGAGCGCGACTTCAGCGCGGCGGTGCTCGATCGCGGTGCCCAGCACGTGCGCCACCGCGGTCAAGAAGCTGATGTCATCCTCGCTGAACTCGATGCGCCGCCGCGCGTGCGTTCCCAGCACACCCCAGACCCCGCCATCGGGCAGGCGGATCACGCAGCTCATCCCGCTGACAACGCCGTGCTCGACGAGGAGCGCCGACGCCTCGAATCGCTTCTCCGAGGCCAGATCGATCACGGTGACCGCCTCGTTCGAGGCGAGCGTGTGGCCCGCCTGCGAGTGCTCCCCGGTGTCGACCGTCGCCGTCCCGATCAGCCCGGGCCGCCACCCGACACCCGAGCGCAGCAGCATGTGCCGGCGGTCTCCCTGGAGCTCGAGCACCTTGCAGAACTCGATCCCCAGCGTCCCGGCCACCAGCGCCGAGGCGAAGTCGAGCGTCTCCTGCGTCTCGTGCGTGAGGCTGAACTCGCCGATCTGCGCGACCGCCCGCTGCTGGCGGGCGCTCAGCAGGAGCGCCTCGGCGGACCGCTTGTTCTGCGTGATGTCCGCGACCAGCGCGAAGAACCCGGCGACCGAACCGTCGGGCTGGATGTCGGGGACGTAGTTGGCCCGCACGAACCGCGCGCCGGAGCTGTACGACAGCTCGACCTCGAACTGCACCGGCTCCCCCGACAACACCCGGCGCATGTGCGGCTCGACCTGCGCATACGCCCTGTCTCCCAGAACATCCCGGAGGTGCCGCCCGATGCAGACCGAACGGTCGATCCCGAACCAGTCCTCGTAGCCTTTGTTGACGAAGCGATAGCGACCCTGATCATCGACATAGGAGATCAGCGCGGGCGCCGCATCGGTCACCAGCCGCAGCCACGCCTCGCTCTCCCGCACCGAACGCTCGACGCGAATGCGGTGCATCGCCATCGCGACCAGGTTGGCGACGCCGCCCATCACCTCGACCTCATCGTCCCTCAGCGTGTCTCGCCCCCGGGCGCCGAAGAAGAGCGTGCCAATCACGACGCCCCGCACCACAAGCGGGTGGCAGCAGCAGGCCTCGATGCCGAACGCTCGGGCCGGCGCCGCACGGGGATCCTCGCCCGAGGAGATGCGCTCCGCGATGATCCGCCGGGCATCACGCGCCACGCAACCGCAGATCGCCTGGCCCTGATCCATCCACGCGATGCTCTCCGCATCCTGCTCGGAGATCCCCGCGTACGCGTTCAGCCGCAGCCGGCCGCTCCGCTCGTCGATGAGGTAGTTGAAGAAGACCTGGCAATCCAGGAACGCGAGCACATCTCGGCAGAGTTCCTCGACCACGCTCTGCGGATCGGGCGATTCGAGCAGCCGCGCCGCCGTCTGCGACAGGAGCTCGCTCCGCCGCGCGTTCCAGTCCTGCGCTGCCTCGATGCGCTTGCGCTCCGTGATCTCTGATGCCAGCACCAGGACCGACTCGACCACGCCGCCGGCGTTTGGGAGCGGGAGGACCTCACCCTGCCACCACGTCAGGCCCTCGCGGCCGGGGAGTTCGGTAGCGTACTCGCTCACGCGCCACGGACGACCGGTCCGCATCACGGCGAGGATCTCCTCCTCGGAGCCGCTCGCCGCCGCCTGCGGGAACACTTCCGCGTAGCGACGACCGATCAGCGGCACATCGGGACCGAGGATCGCCTGATACGCCGGATTTGCGGAGACGAACCGCAATTCGGGACCATTGAGCACCGCGATGGCGACCGGAACACTCGTGACGATCCGGCCGAGCAGATCCTCGCGCGCCAGCCAGTCGACCGTACCGGCCGGGCACATCCCGGTGATCTCCGGCTCTGTCGCTGCATGGGGGCGATCCGGCGCGGGGGAGAATGAACTCTGCTCATCAGCGCGTTGCGACCTCGCATCGCTGGACGAATCAGCCCCCGCTGCCATGGCGCGCTCCTTCCCGCCGCGGCCGTCTTGGCCGCTCAACCCAAAACCACTCCATCGCGGCGCGTTGCACCACACCAGGACCAACCGAATTGAGCGAAATGGAATAGACGAAGGCCTCACCCGGGAGCAGCGGCGCGGGGCACATGAACCAGTTTTCACGCTGTACCCGCTCGGGCCGGCGCATCGCAGTTGACGAGATCCCGTTCGGACACATTGGGTGCCCCGAATGCAACCATTGGCCGATCGAGCCGGACGGACCCCTCCGCCGCACGACACACGCAGGACAAAACCCTGGCCCGCAGACAGCGACGCTCAGCTCAGCGGCTGATCAGCGTCCACATCCCATCACGCCCCGGTCGGCATTGCACTCCGGGTTCGCCGGCCGGGGCATTCCGCTGCGCAGGTCACACCACCAGCGGCCCCACCAGCTGCCCCCACACCCCTGTCCGAACCGCCAGCATCGTCAGCGCCACCGCCGCGGCCACGATCGACAGTCCCACGACCATCCACCGGTCGATCGACCGCGTGATCATGGCTCGCGCTGCGATCAGGATCACGCCCAGCACCAGCGTCGGAAAGAACGCGCTGAACACGGTGTCGAACACCGTCCCCGTGTACAGATTCGCGAAGGCATCGATCCGGCTCAGCCCTGCATCCACAGCGGTGATCGTCGCCGTGAACATGAAGGCCCGGTGCATCGCCGGCTTCTTCCGCTTCCACACCGCCGCGCCGATGAATGCGCTGAACAGCGCCACCGCCAGCATCGGCACCGACATGAAGTCAACCGGGTTCAACCCCCACACCAGCATGTCCGGCGGCGTGACCTGCGCTGACCGCACCGACACGATCACCCCTGTCACCGCCGCGATCGCCGCGACAACCACACCCACCATCCCCACCATCATGTGCACCTTGCGCTTCCGCACCGCCACCAGCAGGGGCTGCACGATGAAGAACAAGAGCCACGCCATCATCGACACGCCATGCACGATCACCAGCGTGCGGATCGGCGGCGTGATCGGCCGCCCCGGATACGCCCGCCCCTCGAAGTAGAAGTGATGGAACCCCACCAGCACCAGCGCGAGCATCAGCACCGCGGACCCTGTGAAGAACCAGCGGTCGGCCATCGCCCGTACCCCGGACCGCTTCGCCGCGGCGGGCTTGCCGCTCACGCGAGTCGTCATCGTCGTCATGTATTCCTCTCCGTGCACCCGGCCGGCCGGCCCCCTCAGGCCCAACCTCCCCCGGGATTGGCGGAAACACTACCGCGAGCGCACTGAGAGGCAAGACACAAGGCTGAGAACACCCGGATGGAATACAAACGGTCCGCGGCGAGCGCGAGCAACTGAAACACAACGCGACAGTGTGCAACCCCGTCTTCACCTCAGGCCGCAAACTCCGGGCCTGCAAAGCGGCCGAGCTCTACGGACCCCTCCTCCGCCTCGCGCTCCGCGGCACCCGCGGCGTGAAGCAACAAGTAGGCCTCGACCGCTGGTGCGGAGAACGCCGGACCGACCCCGCACAGGACTCAGGCCAACGCCCCCGGTGAACCGCCACCGGCGCCGCGCCCATCTCAGTGACTCGGCAGGACGCCTGCAGCGCCCGGCGCGCCTCGATTGCATCCTCAAGGCTCAGAAGGCATCGCTCCGCACATCGGGCACCGATCCGCATCCTCGGGTAGAGCAGCGCCGCACCGGTCGCACCGGCCGCGGCGGCGTTCACGCAGCGACCACAGTGACCGGACGATCGCGTTCGCGCCGATGATCATGAGCATCGGCCCCACCAGGAACCCCCCGATCCCCGCGGCGGCGAAGATGGCCCACGACTGACCCTTCCGCACCGCGAGGATCGCGAGCGTCGCGACCAGGGCGCCCGTGACAATGAACAACAGGCCGAGCCATATGTCGGTGATCGACCACTTGTTCTCGTTGTCTTCCTGCAGCATCGATCGCTCTCGGGGTTGTGGCGGGATTGTCGGCACTGGGGCGCGGTCTCCCTCTACTCGGCTTGCCTCAGCAGCCGGCCTGCCAACGCTCGAAGAAGTGGGTGATGTCATCGCCATCTGTGCCGCCGGAGCGGTCGATATCCGCGTTGCCCGCCTGCCAGTCGGCGAAGAACGCGGCGATGTCGTCGCCGTCGATGCCGCCGCTCCGGTCCCAATCGGCCGCGCAGGTGGTCGCCACGCCCCGCAGGACTGAGACGCTCGCAGCGCCCACCGGCGGGTGCTTCTGCACGACCGCGGCGACATCGAGCACGCCGTCGCCATCGAAGTCGGCGGTGCGCGGCGTGTGCACGTTGCCGTCGAGGCCGAAGCGTTCCTGCGGGGTCAGGCTTCCATCACCCCCGCCGCGAAACAAGTGGAGCGCGCCGGTGTAAGCGCCGCCGACCACGATGTCCATGTTACCATCATGGTCCGCGTCGATCGCGGCGACACCGAAGTGCGTGCTGAGCGTCAGCGAGAAGGGCCCCCACTCCCAGTCGGTCT
Organism: Planctomycetaceae bacterium; assembly: GCA_040255445.1. Lineage (GTDB taxonomy): Bacteria > Planctomycetota > Phycisphaerae > Phycisphaerales > UBA1924 > JBDZUZ01. Next base: position 15,990 of record JBDZUZ010000059.1, read on the forward strand.
CGGTGAAGTTGCCGGCGCCGTCGCCCAGCGCAAGGCCGGTGGTCGCGCCGAGCCCCAGGAAGCTCTCGCCGGCGCTCGCGTAGTAGACATCGAGCACACCATCGTGGTTGAAGTCCGCGACATCGATGAATTCGGGCCCCCATTCGGTCGGCGAGACGATCGCGGGCAGGGCGAAGTTTCCCGAGCCGTCACCGAGGAAGACCATAATGCCGGCGCCGGTCGATCCGACGAGGTCGGCGTTGCCATCGCCGTTGACGTCCGCGCCGACCGCACGCTTTGGACCGCCGGGGTTGGAGATATGCCGCGGCGGCACGAAGGTGCCGTCGCCGTTGTTTTCGAGCAGATAGTTGCGGTGCGTGCAGCCGGGGCAGCCGAGCGTCTCGGTGATCCAGACATCCAGGTCGCCGTCGTTGTCCCAGTCCAAGGTCGCGAGGTGGTTGCCGCCGGCGGAGTTGAGGGGCCAGGCGATGAGCGGTGCGAAGCGGCCGCCGCCGAGATTCCGCGCTGTGTAGAAGTTGTACGGGGTGCAGTTGCGGTTGCGCACCATCAGCAGGTCCGGGAGCTGGTCGCCATCCAGATCACGCAGCAGCACATCCTCCATGCAGCCAAGGGGCGCATCCGTGATCACGCGTGTAAACCCCCCGGCGCCGTCGTTGAGCAGCGCGTTGATGCGCGCTGAGTACGCCGTCACGATGTCGATATCGCCGTCGAGATCGATGTCCGCCGCATCGGAATACCTGGTGAACTGATCGACCGGCACGGCGGCCGGCAGGTCGAACCGTCCGGCCTCGCTCAGGTGGACGGTGAATGCCTTTGAGAAGGTGTTCGAGATCAGCACATCCCGCGAGCCGTCGGCGTTTACATCCGCGACAGTCACGGTGGTGTTCTCCTGGCCGGTCGCGAAGACCTGCGCAGCGCCGAACGCGCCGCCTCCCAGCCCGGGCAACAGCACCCAGCGTCCATGCGGGGCGCCGGCGCCGGAGATCACGATGTCGGCGATACCGTCCGCCGTGGCATCCGCGACCAGCAGACGGTTGGTCTGGATGTCGAGCGCGGTCGCCACCGGACGCATGGATGCGAGAGCGCCCTCGCCGTTGTTCTCCATGATGATCACCGGGCTCTCGTAGCCGATGACCCGCCCGCCGCCGTAGACAACATCATGGTCTCCGTCGCCGTCGACATCCCCCACCGCGATGTCCTTGCCCTGGTGCTGAAGGAATGGGATCGGCGGCGCGTAGGTGACGGGGCTGGCGAAACCGGCC
>JBDZUZ010000059.1:17261-21029 GCA_040255445.1 Planctomycetaceae bacterium
CTCGCCCAGGTTCTCGAGCACCACGATCGCCTGGTTGGACTCGACCGACACGATGACTTCGGGCAGCCCATCGCCGGTCAGGTCGCCCGCGCGGACAAACTTGGGCCTGGCGGGCATGGCGATGTCGCTCCGCGTAAAGCTCGCCGCGCCGTCGTTGCGGAGGACCGAGACGCTGTCGCTCACGAAGTAGTTTGCTGTGAGCAGGTCGATGTCGCCGTCCGCGTCGATGTCCGTGGCATAAAGGCTGCGGGGCGTCTGCCCGACCGCGATGGTGCGCACGGGCCCGAAGGTCGCATCGCCGTTGTTGAGATACACGAGCACACTGCTGCCGCTCACATCGACGGAGAGCGACAGCGCGATGTCGACATCCCCGTCCCCATCCAGATCCCGGGCGATGACATCGGCGGTCGGCCCCGGGGCGTTGGTGAACCGCGGTGGAGCGAACGTTCCATCGCCGTTGTTCAGGGTGATCGAGAAGACCTGCGACCCGGATGCGAAGTTCGCCTGGGCGTAGCTGTGCACAACATCAAGATCGCCGTCGCCATCGAGGTCCGCCACCGCGTGCGCTGTCGGCGCTGCGGTGTTCTGGGCGCTCTCGTACCCAAGTGGGAATGAGCGCAGGGATGTTTCGAAGACCTGCGCGGATGCCGCGTTCAGGCCCACCAAGATCGATACCGCGGCTGCATTTCTGAACAGGCTCATGTCGGCTCCCTTCCCGCCACTCGGCCGTGGAGCGACAGCATTGCGGTTCCTCTCGACCCCGTGCAACGAGGGGTTTCTGGAGTGGCATGCGGCGGCCGCGGGCTGCGGCTGCCAGGAACTCCGGGATTTTGCGCGGTTCGGTCGGGCCCGCCGGCTCACGCGTAGCGGCCGAAGGCGGTGCCGGAGTATGGGGCGGGCTTGGGGTCGGGTGGGGCGCGGGGATCGCGCGGGGTGATGAGGACCTGGTTTCTCAAGAGTCGTTCGAGGATGTGGGGCGCGAGCCTGCGGACGGGGGTTTCGGGGGCTGGTGAGGGGTCGGGGTCTGGCTTGGGCTCGGGATCGGGGTCGGGGTCGGGTGATTCGGGTTCCGCGGCGTCTGTCGATGCGGGCTCGCTATCGCTATCGGGCGGGGCGGCTGTGAGCGCTTCGCTCGATGCGTCCGGCTCGCTCGTTTCGTGTGCGGTGTCGCTGATGATGTGATCTGCGGTCGCCGCGTCTGCGGGGTTGGGCTCATCGCGGTCGGCGGCGGTTGTGATCGTGTCCGGCTGGTGCGATGCGGTGTCGTTGTTGGGTTGCGCGGAGGTCGAAGACGGTGATGGGGCTGCCCCCGCAGAGGACTCCGAAGTCGTAGTACGAGAGTTCTCGGAGTGGTCGTCGTCGGTGGAGCGAGAGGAGGTAGAGCGGGTAGGCACGACTTCGCTCGCAGAGCCTCGCGGAGTCGTGGCACGGGAGGTTTGCGGAGTCGTGGTGCGGGAGTTGTCGGATCGGTCGTCGTCGGTGGGGCGAGAGGAGGTAGAGGAGGTAGGCACGACTTCGCTCGCAGAGCCTCGCGGAGTCGTGGCACGAGAGCCTCGTGGAGTCGTGGCACGGTTGGTTCGCGGAGTCGGGGCGCGGGAGCGGGCCTCGCGCGCGGCTTCGATGCGGTGGAGGCTGACGATGTGGGCGAGGGTGCGGCGGCGTTCTTTGAGGTCGTCGGTCGCCGCGGCGAGGTGGCGGAGTTGCGTGAGGTCGCCCTTGCGTTCGATCGCTTCGGTGTGGGCGGTCATGCCGCCGTAGTACGCGGCGATGTGGGGCTGCTGGAGGAAGTGCCAGAGGTCGGTTTCGAAGCAGCCGAGGTCCGCCGCGGCGGCGGCGAGGTTGGAGTTGTGTTTGAAGATGAAGGCGGAGAGGCGGCGGGCGTCTTCGGGGGGGAGTTGGGGGAGGTGGTCGGGTGGACGCGTGGTCGAGTGGTCGCGTGGGGAGGAGTTGGCGGGGTCGGGGCTGGTGGCGCTTGGAGGGGAGCCGGTTTCGGCACCGGCGGCACCGTGGGAAGAGTCTTCGGGATGGGATTCTGGCCGCATGTGTGGTGAATGTACGGTGCGGCGGAGGGGGTGTCAATAGGTTTTTGTTTGGTTTTGTGCGCGATTTTTGGGTAGGGCAGGGACAAAGGGACAAAGGGACGGAGGGACAAAGGGGCGGAGGGACAGCGCGGGAGCAGTCTGAGCCTGTGCTGTTTGTGCGTTGATACCCCTGGTGGCCCCGGTGGCCATCCGGTACCTTGTTCGTGGGAAGGCGATACCGCCGGACCCCACAGGAGAGAGACGACATGAGTTGTGCGCGCGTTGCTATTGCTATCGCTGTCTTCACCGCGGGCGGGGTTGCCTGCGCGGATGCTGTCTTCAGCGAGTCGGATTTCAACCCGGGGAGCTGGACGGACGGCGGGCTCTTCGAGGTTTCGCCTGCGGATGGGACTGACACCTCCGCGGTTGTCTCGAGCCGATTCAGCGGCGGGAACCCGGTGAACAACTTCATGCTGCAGCAGTTCACGTTTTCATCGACCGATGGAGTCTGGGGCGCGCGGGCGCCGATCTGGATGAACTCGTTTGTGTACGACCCATCGACAGAGGGAGCGATCGAGTCGGTGAGCGGCTCGGTGCGGAACATTCAGGCTGCGATCGGTCAGAACCCGCACAACGCCACGCTTCGGCTCTTTGCGCTGCAGGGCGGTGAGACGTATGTGCTCGCCACCATTCTGAGCGGCGACATGGACGATCCTGAGGCGGACAACGTGTTCAGCGGCGAGACTGCGGATCGATTCGCGCGGCTGCTGCCCGGCGGCGGCGCTGACATCTTTTCGGAGCCGGACTTCTCATCCAACGGCAGCGCCATCACCTTCGGCTTTGGCTGGCAGATCTCTCAGGCGCTGGCGCCGCAGGTTCCGATCAATGGGCGGATCTTTGTGGGCGCGTTTGACAACGTGAACCTGCGGGTGACGACGGTGCCGGCGCCGGGCGCGGCGGGGCTGGGGCTGCTCGGCTTGGCGGTGTTGACGCGGCGGCGGCGCGCATAAGGGCCGCGGGCGCGGCCCGGGCTTTTCGATGGATGGTGGATGTGATTTCCGGCCGCGGGTCGGCGGGTTGTGTGCTGCGCGTGGTGTTGGCGTGGCGGTGTGCTTGGAAGTGGCGGCGAGGATGCGGGGGGTGCGCTGTCAGAGGAGGACTGCTGGCGTCCTCCGACACCTTCACCTGTTGTTGCTGTGTGGGTGGGTTGGGGAGGACGGGGGCCCAGCGCACGGGCACGCTCGCAGAGCCGAGCGAGCCCGTGGCACGGAACGGGGAGATGGCCGGGCCACTTGCCGGTCCGACCCAGCTCTCCCCGGCCGGGCTGCCGAGGGCACGGCGGCCGTATGTGTCAGTCGGCGCCATCGGGATCGCCGTCGATGGCGCGGAGCGCGCTGCGGCCGCGGTCGCGGGTGGAGACGCGGCGGAAGTCGCCCCGGAGTGATTTGAGCGCGTAACGCTCGGCCTCGATCTCGCGCGGCGTGCGGAAGCCCAGTCGACGGAGAATCGGCAGCGGCGGGCACCAACCCTGGACACCGTGCTGGAAGAGGAAGGCCGTCACGAGCGCGGGGAGGAAGAGCCAGCGACGGTCGAATGCGGCGCCGAGGATGGTGCCGACGAAGGCGAGGGTCGCCGCGTTGGTCTCGAGTGTCCGCTCGACGTCCCACTCGCGATCGAGCTCGCGGAGGCGGGCTGACCTGCCCCGGAAAATCTGAGCCATTCTGAGTGAGAGCCGACGGGGCAAGAA
>JBDZUZ010000060.1:0-20907 GCA_040255445.1 Planctomycetaceae bacterium
GAACCGCTCGCGAACCCCGTGGCCCGCTCAAGCGGCGCGGCGGCGGCGGGGGAGAGCCATGAGGCCGGCGGCCGCGGCGAGCACCGCCGGGCCGGGGGCGGGCACCGGCAGCACCTGATCCTGCGAGGAGCCGTTCCGCAGACCCAGGAGCGAGGCCGACCCCGAGGAGTGACCGACCGCGGCGAACAGCGAACCCACGTGGCCCGCGATCGCACTGGAGAGCGTCGCGCCGTTCTTGCCCGTGGCCTTGAAGTCACCCGACGCGAGGGACAGGCTCGAGGCTCCCTGCGTGAAGTCGTAGTCGCGGACGATCTCCCAGACCGCGATCTGGAACGCCGCGGCGAAGTCCTGGTTGGCGGTCGAGCCGAGCTGCTGGCCGTTGGCGTAGTTGTAGAGGTCGACGATCGCGGCGGCCTTCATCCCGCCCATCGGGCCGCCGTTGGGCACCTGAGCGAGCGGCACGACCTCGAAGGATTTGTTCGTGGAGTTCGTGCCCTGCGCCAGGTCGGTGCAGAAGGTGACCCAGTCGCCGTTCAGGGCCGAGGCGGCGCCCGAACCGTTGCTGAGGCGGAAGTTGAGCTGGCCAGCGAAGACGTTTTTCGTGGTGGAGCCATAGGTAATCCGGACATCGCGCCCCTTGCCCTTGCTCACGAAGCGGGCGTCGATGATGTCGGCGCTGGCGGTCGTGGCGAAGGCGGCGGCGGCGATCAGGGTGCTGGCGGTGACGATGCGGTTCATGCTGTTCTCTCCTGGATGTGGTCGGTCTAGGTCGCCGCGTCCGTGCGGCGGTTGTGTGTGCGAGACACCCAGAGCGTCGAATACCCGCCGCGGGAATGCCCGCGATCGGGCCGCCGAAACCGCCGCGGTGGGGGTGCTGTGGCGCGTGGTGAAGACAGGCAATCTGGCGGGTGGCTCGGCGGGCCAGAAAGCCCGTGAATCCACGGAGGCGGGCCAATGCTCCCGTGGTTAGGGGGGCTGGTCCGGTGACAGCGCTGTGTCAGTGAACGGGCGTCCGCGGCCTGTCGTTTGGTACTCGGACGGGTTTGCGCGCGATACTCTGAGAGTTCAGCACGGAGGCGACCTGTTCATGCCCGAGACCCCGACCGCCGCAGCTCCCAACACGACCGCCGCGCCCGATATGGGCTCGTTCGTCCACCTGCACCTGCACACCGAGTACTCGCTGCTCGACGGTGGCAACCGTGTCGACCGGCTCGTGAAGCGCATCGCCGAGCTGGGCATGAAGGCCGTGGCGATCACGGACCACGGCAACATCTTCGGCGCTGTCGCTTTCTACCTGGCGTGCAAGGACAAGGGCATCAAGCCGATCCTGGGCGTCGAGGCGTATGTCACGCCGCCGGGCAAGCCGCGGACCGACCGGACCTACACCGGCGGCGGCGAGGGCGGGTACCACACCGTGCTCCTGGCGGAGAACAACGAGGGGTGGAACAACCTGCTCGTCCTCTGCAGCGAGGCGTATCTCACCGGGTTCTACTACAAGCCTCGTATTGACCGCGAACTGCTCGAGAAGCACAGCGCGGGGCTCGTCGCGATCGTCGGCCACCTGGGCAGCGAGATCGGCGAGCACCTGCTCGATTACCACCGCACCCGCGAGCAGCGGCACTGGGACGCGGCGGTTGAGAGCGGGCGGTGGCACGACCGCGTCTTCAACGCGGCGTGGCGTGCGGCGGGCGGGACGCGGAAGAACCCGGATGTCTCGGCTCCGCCGCGGTTCTATGTCGAGATGCAGCACCATGTGCCCGAGCAGGTGGCGATCAACCCGCTGATCATCAAGCTCGCGAAGGAACTCGATCTGCCGATCGTGTGCGACAACGACTCGCACTTCCTGCGGGCCGAGGACCACGGCGCCCACGACACGCTGATCTGCATCTCGACGGGCAAGAGCAAGCACGACACCAACCGGATGCGCTATACGCCGGAGTTGTACGTGAAGGACCCGGCGCAGATGGCCGAGCTCTTCAAGCAGTACGGCGATGAGGGCAGAGAGGCGATCGAGAACTCGGTCAAGATCGCGCAGCGGTGCCACGTTGACCTGCCGATCGGCCAGAACAACGCGCCGGTCGTGCGGATCGATGTGCCCAGGGCCGAGGCGCTGCCCAAGTGGAACGATGCGGCGTTCAAGGGTGATCTGACGGCGTGGTACAAGGCGTACTGCGCGGCGTTCGAGGTGCAGCCGTTCAAGGGGACGCCGACCGGCGATGATCTGATCGCGGCGAAGGCGCCGTGCGATGATGCGCTGCGGATGCTGTCGCTCGCGGGGTTGGTGTGGCGGTATGGGCCCGCGTACGCGCCGCTGCTCCGCGGCGAGCCCGCGCCCGATGCCGACCCCGAGGTGATCGCGCGGCTGGAGCGCGAGCTCAAGATCCTCGCCGACAAGAACATCAGCGCGTACTTCCTGATCGTGTGGGACTTTGTCAACTGGGGCCGGCAGCGCGGCATCCCGGCCAACGCGCGTGGTTCGGGCGTGGGCACGATGGTGGGGTACGTGCTGGGCCTCTCGAACGCGTGCCCGGTGCGGTACGGCCTGCTCTTCGAGCGTTTCACCGATCCCGATCGCTCTGAGTACCCCGATATCGATATCGACCTATGCCAGGACGGCCGCGGCGAGGTGATCAACTTCGTCCGCGAGAAGTACGGGCACGTGGCGCAGATCATCACCTTCGGAACGCTCAAGGCCCGTGCTGCGCTGCGCGATGTCGGCCGCGTGCTGGAGATCCCGCTGCCCGAGGTCGATCGCATCGCCAAGCTCGTGCCCGAAGCCCTGGGCACGACGCTGAAGGATGCGCTGGAGAAGGAGCCGGACCTCAAGAAGGTGTACGACGCGGACGACCGCATCCGCGAGCTGATCGACAATGCGATGATGCTCGAGGGCCACACGCGGCACGCGGGCGTCCACGCCGCGGGCGTGATCGTGGCGACGCGGCCGCTCAACGAGATCGTCCCGCTCTACCGGCCATCGGGGAGCGGCGAGAACGAAATCATTACGCAGTGGGACGGGCCGACGTGCGAGAAGATGGGGTTGCTCAAGATGGACTTCCTGGGTCTGCGGACCCTGTCCATCATTGAGCGGGCGAAGAAACTCATCACGGAAGGTTTGCCGGAGGCGGAGATCTGGGCGGCGGTGGGTCGGCGGAAGGAGTACGAAGAGTGGTCACGTGGTCACGTGGTCGCGTGGTCACGTGAGGGAGAGGCAGATGGCGAAGCTGGCGGTCAAGTCGTTCCGGGACCTTCAGGTGTGGCAGCGGGGGATGGATCTCGCGCGGGCGGTATACCGCGCGACCGAAGCAATGCCCAAGACAGAGCTCTTCGCCCTGACCAATCAGATGCGCCGAGCCGCGACGTCGATACCGATGAACATCGCGGAGGGGTACGGCCGGCACACCCGGCAGGAGTTCATTCGGAGTCTTCGCATCGCGGCGGGAAGTCTGCTGGAACTGATGACGGCGTACGAGCTGGCGGTATCCCTCAAGATGCTGAAGGAATCGCCAGCGATTCTCGAACTGTTCAAAGCCGAGGATCTCCTGCTCCACGCCTTGATACGAAGTCTCGAGCGAAAGCCACCAGAGGCGCCGATTCGCAGAAGGAAAGCGAGTTAACGCCTGCGCACGCGACCACGCGACCACGTGACCACGCGACCACAACATCCGCGCGGCCTCCCCACCCCCTCGATCTCGACCGGTTGCAGTTTGACGATCCCAAGGTCTTCGAGTTGTTTCAGCGTGGCGATACGACCGGCGTGTTTCAGTTTGAATCGGGAGGAATGCGGCGACTGCTCGTGGAGATGAAGCCCGACCGGCTCGAAGACTTGATCGCCGCCAACGCGCTCTTCCGTCCGGGTCCGATGGATCTGATCCCGGACTACAACAGAAGAAAGCACGGCACCGAAGAAGTCCCCACCGTCCACGAGATCGTCGACCGCTACACCGCCGAGACCTACGGCGTCATGGTCTACCAGGAACAGGTCATGCAGATCGTGCACGGCCTGGGCGGCATCAAGCTCCGCGATGCCTACTCGCTGATCAAGAACATCAGCAAGAAGAAGCACGACAAGATCGAGAAGGAGCGGCCCAAATTCGTCGACGGCGCGCAGAAGCAGGGGCTCACCAAGCAGGGCGCCGAGGACCTCTTCGAGCTCATCTTGAAGTTCGCCGGCTACGGCTTCAACAAGAGCCACTCGACGGGCTATGCGATCGTCGCGTACCAGACCGCGTACCTCAAGACCTACTTTCCCAACCAGTACATGGCCGCGTTCCTCACCTACGAATCCGCGGCGAACAAGGTGAGCGAGTGGATCCCGTACCTCGAAGACTGCCGCCGCACGCGGTTCCTCAACCCGGAGACCGGTGAGCAGCTCAAGGTCGGCGTCGAGGTGAAGCCGCCCGACATCAACCGCTCGCAGTCGGAGTTCACGGTCGTCTTCGAAGAGGGCGAAGCGCGGACCGCGGCGAACGGCCACATCCGCTTCGGTCTTCGCGCCATCAAGGGGGCGGGCGACAAGGCGATCGCGGCGGTGATCGCGGAGCGTGATCAGACCGCGAAGGCGGCGGGCGCGGATGGTACCGGTGATGCGGATACCGAGGTGTCGGCGAGCGCCACCCCGCGCAAGGCCAAGCCCTTCACATCCCTCTTCGACTTCTGCGAGCGCATCCCGACGGGCGCCGTCAACAAAGCCACGATCGAAGCCCTCGTGAAGTGCGGTGCTTTTGACAGCGTGCACGGTCGCGATCAGCGCGCTGCGATGCTCGCAACCGTCGAGCAGGCGCTCTCGGCCGGGCAGAAGGCCGCGGCGGACCGCGCGGCCGGCCAGGGCGCGCTCTTCGGCTTCGGCGGCGGACCGGCCGGCGGCGGCGCGGCATCAGCGCCCGCCGCACCCATCGTTCTCGCCAAGGCCCAGCCCTGGAGCGAGACCGAAACGCTCGCGCACGAAAAGGACACACTGGGCTTCTATGTCTCCAGCCACCCGCTCGAACGCTGGCGTTCGTGGGCACAGGCCTTCGGAACGATGACCACCGCCGCGGCGAAGGAGCAGCGACAGGATCATCGTGTCGTCGTCCCCGCGATGGTGCAGTCGGTGCGGACGATCGTCGTGCGCAACGGCCGCAGCGCGGGTCAGAAGATGGCGATCCTCACCATCGAAGACCTCACCGGCGCTATGGATGCCGTGATGTTTACAGATTGCTTTGGAAAGTATGGCCACCTTGCCGAGGCTGAGAAGGTGGTCTTTGTTCTGGGCCGCATCGATCTTTCACGGGGCGATCCGCAGATCCTCATTGATCAACTTCGGCCCATCGAGGGTGTGCCGCTCGACGGCGGCCGGCTCCGGCTCTTCCTCGATGAACGGCGCCTCAACGGCCACGGCCCCGCCGCGGTCTCGAAGGTTGCGGATGTGATCCGAACCAAGACCGAGGCCGCGCTCGCCGCGGCGAAGGCGAACGTCGGCCAGGCGGCCGCGCTGATCCCTGTCGAGCTCGTGATCGGCACCGAGGATCAGGTCGCGATCGTCGCGGCGGACCCCAAGATCCGCGTGGCGATGGAGCCGGACCTGGTGAAGGCGGTCGAGGGCGAACTGGGCGACGGCATGCTGCGGGTCGTGGGCGTTGTCGCGGTCGAGATCAACATCGACGACCGCCGCGGCAACTACAAGAAGCGCCGCAGCATCGACGACGATGAGTGAGCAAGGACATCAGCGCCGTGCCACAGGCTGGCTGCTCTGAGCCAGCCTGTGGGGTGGGCGAAGCTCTGTCTTCCACTTGAAACACCGTCAGCGCCGATGCACTGTCGTCGCTGACGATTCAGCGCCCAACCCACAGGCTCGTGCAGAGCCACGAGCCTGTGGCACGCCAGACCTGTGAATCGGTCACGACTTCACATCGGCGAACAACCCGCGCAACCACTCGACCTGATCCTTCGTGAGCGGCTGGTCCTTCGCCGCGGTCACGTTCATCTTCGCCTGCCGTTCGTTGCGGAATCCCGGGATCGCCGAGGCGACGTTCTCGTGCGCCAGCACCCAGCGGGTCGCGAGCGATGAGTGGAACGCGGTGGCCTCGGGCAAACCGCGATCGGCGGGGCCGCCGAGCTTGACGCGAGCATCCTTCAGATGCTCACGCACCTTGAGCAAGATCTCTTTCGTGAAGTCCTTGCGGTTCGTGCGGTAATCGCCCTCATCGAACTTCGGCGGCTTCTCGGGATCGAACTTGTCGAGCAGGATGCCCTGGTCCAGCGGGCCGAAGGCGACGAACGTGCAGCCGTGTTCGGTCATGAGCTGCTGCATCCGCCCGCCCGGGCGGATGAAGTCGTCGTAGCGCATGTTCGCCTTGTTCTGCAGCACATCGGGCTTGAGCACGGGTATCGCCCTTTCGAAGTCCTCGACGGCGTAGGCGGACTGACCCACCGCGCGGACCTTGCCCTCCTTCTTGAGCGCGTGCATCGTCGCCGCGGCCTCGTGCAGGTAGTCGTGCGGGCGGCCGTCGTAACCGGGGCCGGTGTAGGTGCCGTGGTGAAAGTAGTAGATATCGATCGCCTCGACGCCCAGGTTCCGCAGACTCTGCTCGCACTGGTTGCGGATGTGCCGCGACTCGTATGCGTAGGGCGCGGTGCCCTTGAAGTGACCGACCTTGGTCGCGACCACCTGCGAACCGGGCTTGACGCCGAGTTTGCGGAAACACTGCGCGAGCGTGCGCTCGGCGCGGCCGTTGCCGTAGATGTCGGCGTTGTCCCAGTGGTTCACGCCCGCATCGAGCCCGGCCTTCACGCCCGCGAGGATCTCGTCATCATCGACATCGGCCCAGCCGATCGGCTGGCCGTTGGAGGTCGACCAGTTCGGCCCGCCCATCGTCCAGCAGCCAAACCCGATCTCCGACACCTTGATATCCGTCTTCCCAACCGCCCGGTACTTCATAAAGACTCACTCTCTCACGCGCTTCATCGCGCAGCCGCTTTGTCCCTCTGTCCCTTCGTCCCTCTGTCCCTTCCGCCTCACCTCTCCTGCACCGAATTCACCATCGCCGTCCAACTCGGCAGCGCGGCCGCGACTTCGCCCGCCTGGCCGGTCATCCGCACGAAGCTCACGCCGCCCGGCCCCTCAATGATCACGCCCACCAGCGTGTGCTCGTCCAGCCGCGTCGCCGTCTGGCCGGGCATGCCCGAGAGATAGGTACCGGTCGCGGTGTACTGCGTCACCGTGAACGGCCCGAGCACGCGCTCCGCTGTGACGCCCTCGGCCGGCTGGCCGCCGGGACCGAGCACCTGGCCGCGCCACCGCGCGATGTTCGATTCGATCATCTGCTCCCGCGGCATGTCCTTGAGCTGCAGATCGCCGAAGAAGACGATCTCCGCGCCGCCGGGCGTAACGAACTCGGCGGCCCGCATCGCGCTCGACGGCGGACGCGAGGTCCAGTTCATCGGCAGCGCGATCTTGAAGCTGCCGATCGCCACCGGCTCCGCCAGCTTGGGCGCATCCGCTGATGGATCGATGCCGGTACCGCCGGGCACATCGGTATCGCGCAGCGCCGGATCATCGGGCACGGTGACGGGCGGAGCGTTGGTGGCTTGCGGCGCCTCGGCGGGGGCTGCCGCGCCGGCGTCGGCGGGCGGCGCCGCTTCCTTCTTGTCACACGCCGCGAGGAGGAGGAGCGCCGAGCCGGCGCACGCGATGATCGGGAGTGTTCGTGCCATGGTCGATCCTACGCCCGCGGACCGCACCGACCCGCATCCGAGAACCGCGTTCATCCGCCCGCGGTGCAATGCTGACGCCACACGCCGCGGAGGGTCTCACCGAACATCGCCGCGAAGCGCGGCGCATCGCACAGCGGCGATGCGGTCATGCGTTCGCGGAGCGTCCCTCGGTAGTTTCGGATGCGGTCGGGGTCCGCGGCGAGCGCTGCGGCCAGGTCGATGGCCCCCTCGACCGAGTCGGCGATCAGTTCATCGAGCCCTGCCGCGGAGAGCAGCGAAGCACTCACACGCGAAGCATGTCGATCGCCGCGGAACGCGATGACGGGCACACCCATCCACAACGCCTCGCAGGTCGTCGTCGTGCCGTTGTAGGGGAAGGGGTCGAGCGCGATGTCGATGCGGCGGTACGCGGCGAGGTGTCCCCCGGTGTCGTCGATCGGCCCGAGCAGATCGAGCCGGTCCGCGGGCAGGCCCTGCGCGGCGAACCGCTCGGCGAGTTCTTCGCGCAAGGCCGTCTCGCGGAGCGTCGCGGCCTTGAGGATCAGCCTCGCGTTGGGCACGCGGTTGAGCAGACCCGACCACGCGCGGATGACATCCTCGTTGAGCTTCTGGATCGCGTTGAATGAGCCGAAGGTGATGAAGCCGTTGGCATCGCAGGGCGGGGCGCCGGGATCGGGCGCGTCCTCGGGCGTGGCGGTGGGGGGGCCGAAGCAGAGAAAGCACGGTTCGAGGCGCACGAGTTTCTCGGTCACGATGCGGTCCGCCTCGCCGGGAGGGTCTGTGATCGCATCCACCAGCCGCACATCAACGCTGTCGAGCCCGGTGGTGTTGGGGTAGCCGATGTACGTGACCGTGACAGGCGCGGGGCGGAGCGCCATCGCCATGAGCCGGTGGCCGTGCGTGTGGCCGGAGAGGTCGATGGCGATATCGATGCCGTCGCGGCGCATGCGCATCGCCAGGTCCAGCGGCGGGAGCGCGTGAGCGTCGACCCATGTGGTCGCGAGCGACTTGAGGCGCTTTGTCATCACATCGCTGTTGCTGGCCGTGTAGTAGCAGACCGTCTCGAAGCGCTCGCGGTCGATAGCGCGAAGGATGGGCTCGACAAAGAAGGCGACCGAGTGCATACGCAGATCCGGAGAGATGAAGCCGATACGGAGTCTCTTCCCGGGATCGAGATCGGTGCGGAGTGAGCCCAGGTCGGGCGGGCTCATAGCAGTAAGCCGCGCGCCGTACCGCCGGTGCGATTCGAAGATCTCCGGCAGCGCAGCTCGCCGGTCGTAGTTCATCGTCTGCGCGAGCGTGCTGAGCAGGGCGGGGTCATCGCCGTTCGCCGCGGCGGCGGCGCGGGCGAGATTCATCGCCTCCTCGACGCGGCCTCTCGCGAGCAACGCGGCCGAGCCGGTCACGGCCAGGCTCGTGTGCCCGGGGAACTTCACGAGCGCCTCGCGGCAGAACTCGCTGGTCTCGCGGTAGCGGCCCATGGATGAGAGCACCGCGGCGAGCGCGGCGTATGCCGCCGGATCCGCGAACCCGGCTTCGATCGCGCTGCGGAGCAGCGGCTCCGCTTCCTTCGATTCGCCAGCGAGCGCGAGCATGCGCCCCGTGTGGTAGCGGAGCTCGCCGTCGTCGGGCCGCGTCTCGAGCGCGGCCTTCGCGTAGTACACCGCCTGCGGCCGCTGGCCCAGCGCGAGCAGCGTGCGGGCCATCTGCACCATCGTGTAGGTGTGGCCGGGGTGTTGCTGGAGGATCCGCTGGTAGATGGAGCGGGCCTGCTCGTGCCGGCCGGCATCGGCATGCGTCTGGGCCTGCAGCAGTTTGTGCTCGAGATTCGCCATGCGTGCCGCAGTGTAGTGGCGATCCGCGGCGGCGTGCCGCCCGTTCAGCCGCTCGGGCGCTGCTCTGGCGCTCAGCCGATCAGGCGGGCGACGGCGGCGCGGGCCAAGGCATCCGCCGCGCGGACATCATCGAGCGAGTTGATCGGCCCGGGCTCAACCGCCGCGAGTGCATCGCGCACCAGGCCCGAGATCCTCCCGAAGTTGACGCCCCGGTCGCCGGCGAGGAACGCCGCGACGGCGGCCTCGTTCGCCGCGTTGAAGACCGCCCCGGCGTTCCCGCCGCGGGCGATCACGTCGTACGCGAGCCCCAGCGCCGGGAAGCGCTGGAGATCCGGCGCTTCGAACTCCAACCCCGACAGCATCGCCAGGTCGAGCGGCCGGCAGACGCCGGGCCACCGGTGCGGGTACGAGAGCGCAACCTGGATCGGACACCGCATATCAGGCGCGCCCAGCTGTGCGATCGAGCTGCCATCGGCGAACTCGACCAGCGAGTGCACGATCGACTGCGGGTGGATCACCGCGCTGATCCGCTCGCCGGGGATCCCGAAGAGCCAGTGCGCCTCGAGAATCTCGAGCGCCTTGTTCATCAGCGAGGCCGAGTCGATGGTGACCTTGGGCCCCATGCTCCATGTCGGGTGCTTGAGCGCCTCCCGCGGCGTGGCGTTCTCGATCCGCTCGCGCGACCAGGTGCGGAAGGGCCCGCCCGAGGCCGTGAGTGTGACGCGGCGGACACTCGGGCCGACCGTCAGCGGTGGCGCGGACCAGGAGCCGGGGCCCGTGGGATCATCACCGTCCGCGCGGCGGTCGCCCGCGAGACACTGCCACACCGCCGCGTGCTCGCTGTCGACCGGGAGGATCTTGGAGCCGCTGCGTTTCGCCGCGGGCACGACCAGGCCCCCGGCCGCGACGAGCGTCTCCTTATTCGCCAGCGCGATGTCGCGGCCGAGCTCGACCGCCGCGAGCGTCGCGGGCAGGCCCGCAACACCCACCATCGCCGCGAGCACGAGATCGCAGCCGACCTCGCGGACCAGCGTCTCCGCGGCGTTCGCGCCGCGGCGGACCCGCGTGTCAGGTGCGAACGATGCGCCGTTGCCATCGGCGAGCGCGATATCGCGCACGCCCAGCCGCTCGGCCTGCTCCTTGAGAAGCGCGGCGTTGCGGCCCGCGGCGAGACCGACGACCTCGAAGCCCATCGGGATATCGCCCGACTCATGGAGCCGGTTGAGGTGTTCGACCACCTCGATCGTCTGCGTGCCGATCGAACCGGTCGAACCGAGGATGAGGAGGCGTCGACGCATCCGGGCGGTAGTGCTTTCGAGTCAGTCGGCCCGGTGGATCATTCCTGCTTGGGGCGGCGGTTGCGCTCGCTGGGCTTGAGCTTGCGCTTGAGCGCGCCGTACAGCAGCTTGGGCTTGGGCTTGTCGCTCTCGCTCTTGCCGCCGCCGGAGGACTCGGCCGCGGGCCCGCTCGCGGCCTTGGCCGGCGCGTGCGGGTCGGGCTTCACCGGGGGCAGGTCGGAGCTCTCTTCAGAACGCGACTTGCCGCGGTATCCGCCCGAGCTGCGCTGGTCGCCGCGGGCTTCCGGGCGAGACTCGCCGCGCGATTCGGAGCGCGGTTCACGCGGCGCATCGCCACGCGATTCACTCCTGGACTCGTCCTTCGATTCGCTCCGCGGCTCGGAACGCTCGCCGCGGCCGCCGGATTCGCCGCCTTCGGCCGCGCCCTCGCGGCCCTTGCCGCCGCGGCGCCGCCGACGGCGCCGCTTCTTCCGCGGGCCGTCGCCCTCGGGGCGGTCGTCGGATCCGCCGTCTTCGCCGCGGTCGTCCGCAGCGCCATCAGCATCCTCGGCCTCGTCGCCGTGATCGCCCGCTGTATCTGTTGCGGTCGATGCGCCGTCATCTTCATCGCCGTGATCGCCGGCCGTGGCGGTTGCGACGGTGCGGCTCCGCGGCGCGGGTGTTGGGCGCTCGGCCGCGGCCGGGGATTCGTCATCAGCATCGGCGTCGGTACCGGCGGTCTCCTCGCCGGCGGCCCGCTCGCCGTTCTCGCTCGGGGCGCCTTCGCGGCCCTCGGCGCCCTCGCCGCGACCGCGTCCGCCGCGACGACGACGGCGGCGGCGACGCTTGCGACCGCCGCCCTCACCACCTTCACCGCCCTCGCCAACCTCGCCGCGGTCGCCACTATCACCGTCGGTCTGACCGGCTGCGATCTCATCGCCGTTCATCGCTTCGGTATCTGCATCGTCGCTCTGCGCCGCGATGAGATCGCCGTCGTCGCCGTGATCACCCGCGGTTTCCTGCGGCGTGCGGATCCGGCGCTCCTGACGCGGGCCATCGGCCGTGTCGCCGCCTTCGCCGGCGCGGTTCTCTTGCCTTGCGCGGCCCTGGTCGCGGTTCTGATCCCGGCTCGGTTCGCGACTCGGTTCGCGACTCGGCTCACGGTGGCCATCGCGATTCTCGCCGCGGCCGCGCCCGCCGCGACGGCGGCGGCGTCCGCCGCGTTCGCCCTTGTCGCCGCGATCGCCCTCGCCGCTCTCTTCGGAGCGAGACTCTTCGCGCGGCTCGCGCTGCTGGCGGCTCTCGCCGGCGGGCGCCTTGTCGCCCTCGCGGCTTCCATCGCGCCCACCATCACGAGCCTCATCGCGCCCACGTCCGCCACGCCGACGCCGGCGACGCTTCTTGCGGCCGCCGCCTTCGCCGGATTCCTCCGCATCGCCGCCCTCGTCGACCTCGATCGGGTGCACGGGGCCGTCGTCGACATCCTCTTCGACCGGCTCGGGTTCGACCATCTCGGCGTGTTCATCGGCCGGGCTCGCGGCCCAGTCCGAGCCCGCGGGCGGCGCATCCTCCCAGGGCTTGAGGTCCTTGGGCTTGCGGGGCTGGGGGAGGCGGTCGATCTCGATGTCGGCGCCCGCGCCGTCGTACGCGTAGAACGCGCAGCGGTCGACGGGCACCGTCTCGCGGACGCGGACATCCACATGCTTGCCGTAGATGCGCTCGACGCGGCTGAGCAACTGACGCTTGGTGCTGAGCAGTTCGCCCGCGATGCGCGGCGCGACCACCATCTCGACCTTGGCGATCTTGTCGTGATCGAGCAGGGCGGAGAGATCGCGGATCGCATCGGCCGAGACCGATTCGGGCTTCTGCAGCATGCCCCGGCCGCGGCAGGTCGGGCAATCCGAGAAGTGCACGCTCTCGTGGCTCGCCCGCATGCGCTGGCGGGTCATCTGCAGGATGCCGAACTCGGAGATCGGCAGGATCGTGCTCTTGGCGCGGTCGCGCTTCAGCCGGTCCTTGAAGCGGTTCTCGATGTCCTTGCGGTGCTTGCTGTCCCGCATATCGATCAGGTCGTTGATGACGATGCCGCCCAGGTCGCGGAGCCGCAGCTGGCGGCAGATCTCATCGACCGCCTCGATATTGGTCTGGTAGGCGTTGGTCTCGCTGTCGCGCGATTCGCGGCTCTTACCGCTGTTGACGTCGATCGCGACCAGAGCCTCGGTCTGATCGATCACCAGCCGCCCGCCGCTGGGGAGCGGCACCTCCCGGGCGTGGATGTTGGCGATCTGCCGCTCGATGCCGAAGGCGTGGAACATCGGCGTCTTGGTCGGGTAGTGCAGCAGCTTGGTCGCGCTGCGGGGCGCGACGATCTTGATGAAGCGGCTGGCCCGCTTGAGCGCGTTCTCGTTATCGATCACCACCGAGTTGGTGTCGCTGGTGATCATGTCGCGCAGGGCGCGGACAAGCAGATCACTCTCGGAATAGAGCAGCCGCGGCTTGTTGCCGGCCTTGAGGCGGCGTTCCATGTCCTTCCACAGCCGCTGCAGGTACGCGAGGTCGCGCTTGAGCTCGGCCTTGGTCCGGCTCATGCCCGCGGTGCGGAGGATGAAGCCGAACCCCTCGGGGAGATCCAGCTGATCAAGGATCTCGCGCATCTGCCGGCGAAGGTCCTCATCCTCGACCTTCCGCGAGACGCCGACATTGTCCATGTACGGCATCATCACCAGGAAGCGGCCCGGGATGGAGAGATAGCTCGTGAGCGTCGGGCCCTTGGTGCCCACGCCCTCCTTGAGCACCTGCACGATGACTTCCTGCCCGCGCTTGAGCGCGTGCTGGATCGGCGGCCGCTCGCGGCGCGGCGTCTTGAAGCCGACGCGCTCGCTGGTCTCTTCATCTTCTCCCGGGAAGTAGCGCGGGTGCAGGTCGCTGACGTGGAGGAACCCGTTCTCACCGACGCCGAAATCGACGAACGCGGCCTGGATCGCCGGCTCGACGTTCGTCACCTTGCCCACGTAGATGTTGCCCACGCGGCTCGCCGAAGCGAACCGCTCGACGTGCAGCTCCTCGAGCTTGCCGTCCTCCACGATCGCCACCCGGCACTCCTCGCCGGGGACGTAATTGATCAGCATCTGATTCTCGGCCATGGACCTCGCGCCCTTTCGCAGCGCGGCCCCGCTCATGCCCCCCGAGTACGCGACAGCAACCCCGCGGCGATGGCCGCCGGGCTGGACGCTTCAACATCGTGTTGAGATTCGGGCGTTGGCACGCGAATGCTCGCGCAACCGCGGGTTGATTCCCGGGCTCTGGGCAAGCGTCGTGACCGAGCCGGATCCGCCACGCTCGCCCGGCGCCCGATCGAAGGACCGGGGGCGGGCAGCCGCGAGACCCGGGACCCGCCGGCCGCCGGGCCAGAAACCCATCGAAGGGTCCGGCTCCCGGCTTGTCGCCGCGGTCCTCGGCGGGCCCGCCGATCAAGCCTTGCTCAGGCTCGACCCATGCGGGACCCGCGTTGTTCGGTTCCGACACCCACGCAGGGCGGGCGTCACACCGCAAGTTCTTTCCCCGGTCACTCGACGGAACGTCCGTCAAAGGCTTCCGGGACAATCTTTCGGGCCCGGTCCCGCAGCAACGCGGCGACCTGGACCTCGGAATCGAGCGACATCACCTGTCGGGCGATGCGTTCGCATTGTGGAACGGTGACGCTCCGGATCAGCCGCTTGAGCTGCGGGATCGCGGAACTCGTCACGGAAAGGGTACGCAAACCCAGCCCGATGAGCAACATGGCGTATTCCAGGTCGCCCGCGGACTCCCCGCAGCAGGACACCGGCGTCTGGTGCCTCCGGGCCGAGCGGCACACGTCCCGGATCAGCCGGATCACGGCCGGGTGGGTGGGGCTGTAGAGGTTCGCCACCCGTTCGTTGGTTCTATCGACCGCCAGGGTGTACTGCACGAGGTCGTTCGTGCCGATCGAGAAGAAATCGACCTCGCGGGCGAAGGCATCGGCCATGAGCGCGGCCGAGGGCACCTCGACCATCATGCCCACCTTGATGCTCCGGTCGAAGGGCACGCCCTCTTCCTCGAGTTCCTCCATCACGTCGTTGACCAGGTACTTGGCGTGCCGCAGTTCGGTCATGGATGTGATCAAGGGGAACATGACCTTGATCGGCCCCAGCGCTGAGGCCCGCAGGATCGCGCGGAGCTGCCGCTTGAACATCGGCAGGTTCCGCAGGCAGTAGCGGATGCTGCGGCAGCCCAGGAAGGGGTTCCGCTCGGGGATCTCCTCGCGGCTCTGGGTGTACTTGTCCGCGCCCAGGTCGACCGTGCGGATCACCAGCTCGCGGCCCTTGAGCAGCTCGACGCACTGCTTGTAGCTCTCGTAGTGGTCTTCTTCGGTGGGCTCGGTTGCGCGGGTGAGGTAGAGGAACTCGGTGCGGTAGAGGCCGACACC
Source organism: Planctomycetaceae bacterium (assembly GCA_040255445.1). GTDB lineage: Bacteria > Planctomycetota > Phycisphaerae > Phycisphaerales > UBA1924 > JBDZUZ01. The sequence continues at coordinate 15,252 of JBDZUZ010000060.1, forward strand.
CTCGCCGCCGCTGGCCAGCACGCTGGTGATCTCGCGCGGGAACTCGATGTTCCCGACGATCTTCACATCCGTGCCGTCCTGCGTGACCGACGGCAGGCTCGAAAGGTCGGCGAGCGAGAGGCGGAAGGTTCGCTGCTGCTCGATCGAGCCGCGGTACTCCTCGAGCGTGACGGGGTCGGGATTCAGAATCACCGTGCCGCGGTCGCCGTCGACGATGATGCCCATGCCGTCGCGCGCCACGCGCAGCAGCGTCTGACAACCCACAACCGCCGGGATTTCCAAGGCTCGCGCCACGATCGCTGTGTGGCTCGTCCGCCCGCCCAGGTCCGTGGTGAAGCCCAGGATCTTGCTGCGATCGAACCCCGCGGTCTGCGAGGGTGTGAGATCCCGTGCGACGATGATCGTGTCGCTCTCGGCCGAGTCGATCTTGCCCTGATCGCCGCCGGTCAGGTGCCGCAGCAGCCGGTGGCCCAGGTCATCGATGTCATTGACCTTCGTCGCGAAGACGGTGTCGCCCGCCTGCCGCAACCGGTCGGAGAGCTTCGCCAGCGTGCTGCTCACCGCATAGTCGGCGTTGACCTGCTCGGCCTCGATCAGCCGCTTCATCTCCCCGATCAGCGACTTGTCCTGCAGCATGCCGACGTGGAAGAGGAAGATCTTGGCGGTGTCGGCGCCCATTTCCTTCTCGGCGCGGGCGTGCACATCGCGGATCTCATCGATGGATTTGCCGATAGCCGTGTCGAGCCGCTCGATCTCGGGCGCGATGGCCGCGGCGGCGACCTTGCGGCGCTGCACGCGGCGCAGATCGTCATCAACGACCATCACGCGACCGATCGCGATCCCCGAGGAAACCGGGAGACCCTTGAAGGTCAGCATCGCGTTGTTGCCGGTCTGCTCGGTCATCCCCGTCACACACTACTCCCACGCCCGCGGTCGCCGCGGGACGCATGTTTCCGATGCGGCACATCGCTCGGATGTGGCCGCCGGATCCGCCGGCGGGTCCACCCAGACCCCCGGACGGCAGGATTCTAACGGATCAACCGCCGGGCTTGACTTACGGCAACAGTTCGGCTCAAATCTGGTCGAAGAGTTGGGTTGCGGCGTCGGACGCTGGCCCCCCTTGGGGCCGGTTTCTCACCCGACGCGGCACATCGGGCTTCTCCGATAGACGAATCCTCGCCCGCCAGCGGAAGCAACGCCGCGAGGCGCCATCAGGCGATGATCGCATCGTTCGAACGAGAGCCCCGTCCGAAAGATCGCTCGAACCCGCACGGCCGCTGATTGCTCGGCCGTGCCGCGGCCGCCCGTTCACAACGGCTCCGCCGGCAACCCCGGCGCCCGGCACTTGCAGAAGCAGCGGGCCGCCTCCGGTTCTTTCAATCCGCTCGCCGCCGCCCCGGCCTCAGGCCGCCGCGGCCGCGCAACAGCCCGCCCGCGTGGCACATTCGTCCCCACGCGCGCCGGAGGACCTCGCTCGTGGAAGTCAGCAAGAAGCGCAGACGTCGTCGTGGCCGTCGTGGCCGCGGCGGCAACCCCAACGGCCAGCCCCCCAACGGCCAGCCCAACCAGGACAACCGCCCCCAGGGCCAGCGCGGCAACCGGTCACAGGGTCAGCGACCCTCCGGCCCACAGGCCCCCCGCGGCTACACCGATATCGACGGCAACCCCCTCGATCGCCCGCCCGACCAGCCCACCTTCGATCAGCTCACCTCGATCGATCCCCAGCCGCGGCTCACCCTCGAGTACGCCGGCTGCCCCGCCTCCTGCCGCCTGATCGATCTCTTCTGCCCGATCGGACGCGGCCAGCGCGGCCTGATCGTCTCGCCCCCCAAGGCCGGCAAGACGACCCTCCTTAAGGACATCGCCACCGCCCTCCTCCGCAACCACCCCGACCTGGAGGTCGTGATCCTGCTCGTCGATGAGCGGCCCGAGGAAGTGACCGACTTCCGCCGCACCTTCGCCGACTCGCTGGTCACGCCCGAGGCGATGGCCGAATTGGCCGCGCGGGCCAACGAGGGCCTCGCCGAAGCCGGCGTTGCCACCGAGACCGTCGCCCCCCCGAAGCAGCGCTGCCGCGTCGTCGCCAGCAGCAACGACCACCCGGTCGAGAAGCACATCCAACTCGCGATGCAGACGATCGACGCCTGCAAGCGCATGGTCGAGTGCGGGCGGCACGTTGTGATCCTGATGGACTCGCTCACGCGGCTCGGCCGCGCCTTCAACCAGAGCCGCAAGCACGCCAACTCCGGACGCACGATGTCGGGCGGTCTGGACAGCAAAGCCCTCGAGGTGCCCCGCCAGATCTTCGGCTCGGCCCGCAACACCGAGGAAGCCGGCAGCCTCACGATCATCGCCTCGTGCCTGGTCGATACCGGCTCGGCCGCGGATCAAATCATCTTCGAGGAGTTCAAGGGCTCGGGGAATATGGAGCTCATCCTCGACCGCAAGATCGCGGAGCGGCGCCTGTTCCCGGCGATCAATCTCGCCAGCAGCGGGACCCGCAAGGAAGACAAGCTCATGTCCGAGCAGGAGCTCAAGACCGTCAACGCGCTGCGTCGGCGACTTCTCGCCATGCCGCCGCACCAGCAGGTCGAGCAGCTCCTCGCCGCGCTCAAGCGCTTCCCGACCAACGAGGTGCTCGTGGGCGGCGCGGGCGGCGGCAACTGACCCCTGGACGGCTGAGCGGGCCGCGCCCCAGCCGCGTGAACTCAGCCCAGCCCGATCGACGCGACCGTGACATCATCGGCGAAGGGTGAGTCCGCGCCGGCCGCGGCCGGGCCCGCGTGCTTCGTCACCGCATCGACGATCCGCCGCACATCCTCGGCGACATCCGGTGAACCCCGGACCAGTTCGGTCACGCGATCGATCCCGTGCTCCTCGCCCGCCGGCGAGCGTTGTTCGATCACGCCGTCGCTGAAGAGCACCAGCCGGTCCCCCGCCGAGCACGCGATCGATTCCGCGCTGTAGACCGCATCGGCGAGCACACCCACGAGCGTTCCCCGCCGCTCGGAGGGTTGCGATGTCTCCCCATCCGCGCGGCGCAGCAGCCAGTGGCCGTGCCCCGCATCGACATACGTCACACGCCCCGCGGAGCGGTCGATGACACCCACCCACAGCGACAGGAAGAGCGGCGCGCCCTCGACCTCGTCGCCGTACCGCTGCGAGTAGCGGTACACAAGGCTGTTGATCTCGCCGACCGCGCGGGCCAGGTCCATCGTGTGCATCAGCATCCGCATCAGGTGCGCCTGCACGTTGGCCATCACCATGCCCGCGGCGATCCCTTTGCCCACGACATCGCCCAGGAACACGGCGGTCCGCTCGCCATCGATCGGGAAGAAGTCGAAGAGGTCGCCGGCGACGAAGCGCCCGGGCGAAGCGTGCAGCCGGTACTCGACGCCCCCCGCCCGGCCCTCGCCCGGCGGCATGATGATCGTCTGCACCGCTCGCGCTGCGCGAAGCTCATCGCGGCGGCGCACATCGTCACGCTCGAGCCGCACGCGGTGCAGGTTGGCGAGCGCGAGCCCGCACACCCGCGCGATCGCCTGCGCGAACGAGGCGGCTTCCTCGGGGATCTGGCACGGCCCGGCATCCCCGCGCCGCGCATCGACATAGAGGTACGCATCGGGCACGCCGTCGATCAGCACCGGCGCGCACGCCGCGGCCCCAATATCCAGCGACACGATGCTCTGCCCAAACTGCCCGGCATCGCCCGAGTGCATCACCACGGTCTGACCATCCGCCGCGGCCTGGATGAGCGACCGGCTGAAGGTGGTCTCGCCATCGTCGGTCTGTCCGCGGGAGCGCGAGGTGATGACCTCGACCTGATCGCCCGACCCCACGAGCCGCACGTACGCGGCACGCGGCAGCCCGGTGCCCGAGAGCAGGCAGTCGATCGCCGCCGCGGCGATCGCCGCTTCGGTCTCGGCCGAACCCATCTCGGCGGCGCAGGACATCAGCAGCTCGAGGCGGCGGGCCGCATCGGGCGCGAGCGCTTCGCCCTCGACCCGCCGGATCGCGTTGATGCTGTCCCGGTCGTCCATCGTCGCCAGCAGGCGCGCGTACGGGGCGGAGGGCGCACCCATGCTCACACGGAGCGTCCACGGCCCGATCCGCAGGCGGTCGCCCTCCTGCAGCGGGGTGAGCTCGTTGGGGGCGAGCTTGTTGCCGTTGAGGTAGGTGCCGTGCTGGCTGTCGGTGTCGCGGATCCGCCACACGCTGCCCAGCGAGAGGATCTCGGCGTGCTGGCGCGAGACGGTCTGCCCCTTGTCGTGCAGCACCACATCGTTCGCGCGGGAGCGGCCCAGTGAGTAGGGCCGGTCGCGGGGGGCCAGCCACTCGGCGTCACGCTCGGGCCCGGCGATGACGTCGAGCCGCAGAGTGAGCAGCATGGCGGTGGTGGTGGGCATCGCGTCGATCAGGATACGCAGCGGAGGCGGGGACGCAGGGACCGGGCCGGCGTGTGAGTCTCGCGTGAGGACATAGCCCGGACACGGCTCGGGCGAGATTGCGGCTGCGCGGGGAATACCGCGGCCGAAAAAGAAACGGGCCCGCCGCAAGGCGGGCCCGTTCGAGAGTTACGAGAAATGACCGGATTCCCGGATCAGGTATTAGAGGCAGCCACCGGCCTGCCAACGCTCGAAGAAGAAGCCGATGTCGTCGCCATCGACGCCACCCGAGCCGTCGACGTCGCCGCAGGGCGCGCCGATCTGCCAGTCGGAGAAGAAGGCGCCGATGTCGTCGCCGTCAACGCCGCCCGACTGGTCGTAGTCGGCAGCGCACGCCGGGCAGCCACCGCCGCACTGCGAGAGGTCGGTATAGAAGTCAACGACGACCGGGAGCGAGGAACCCGAGGCCGAGCGGAGGTGCCAGCGGTCCTGCGTGGGCAGGGGCTCGGTGTTGAAGAGGCCGACGGCCATGTAGTAGGTGCCGGCGGGGAGATCGCCGTCCTGGCCGGCGAAATCCTGCGCGAGCGGGTCGAACGACGAGCGGGGGCCCGTGTTGCCGAAGGAGAGCTGCGAGCGGGTGTAGAACGGCGCAGCGCCATCGCGGTCGGCGTCGTCGTTCTGAACGACCAGGGCGCCGTTGCTGTCGAAGATGAAGACCTCGGTGTCCGCGGCGACGTTGCTGAGGCTGAAGTCAAGGTCGAGGAAGTTGGCCGGGTTGGAGATCGGGCCGCAGACCTCGAAGCGCCACCAGGCGACGCCCTGACGCGGGATCGTGACATCCGCGCCGCCAACGCCCGGAGCCAGGATCTGGCCCAGATCGCGGTCGATCGGCACCGCCGGAGCCACGGCCGGCGTGAGCGCGGTGCCGTTGGTGTTGGTGCGGAGGTTGACCGTGAAGTCACCGGTGTTAATCTGATCGGCGGTCACCGTGAAGGCGGCGCCGAAGGTCGAACCGCCCGGCGCAACCGCCAGGTAGTAGTTGCCGGCGAGGAGCTCGCCGTCGCGACCGTCGTACTGCTCGCCGTCGCCCGCCGCAGCGCGGCGACCGACGCCGGAGGTCAGCTGGGCGTTGGTGCCCGAGCCATCGTCCTGGTCGGCGAACAGGATTCCGCCCTGGTCGCTGTAGAGACCGATCGCGACGTCCGCGGTCGAGCCCTCGGTATCGATGTCGAGGAACTGCAGGGCGTTGTCGGTCGCGTCACCGTTGAGGG
>JBDZUZ010000061.1:0-20769 GCA_040255445.1 Planctomycetaceae bacterium
CACCGCCGACGGCAAAGCACTCATCTGCCTCGCGTACCGCGGCGAGTCGGAAGAGGCGGACAGCGCTGCGCTCCTCGCGATCGACGGCTCCGCAGATCTGACGCCGCTCCCGCTCGGCGGCGCTGACGGCATCTGGACCATCGAGCCTTCGCCCGACGGCCGCTGGTACGCGTACATCGGGACATACCGCGGCGAGCCGTCGCTCTTCCTCGCCCCCACCGCCAACCCCGCCGACGGCCGCCGCGTCCCCGTCCCACGCGTCAATCACCCGCGCTGGTCCGCCGATGCAACGCGGCTCTTCTTCCACGGCTACGACGGCTTCATCTACACGCTCCCCATCCGCACGCTGCCCGATGGCCAGCCGGATTTCGGCGCCCCCACCGCGCTCTTCAACGCCGACATCGGCCCCGCGATGAACGGCGTCTACGACGTCACGCCCGATGGCAAACGCTTCCTCATCGCCCAGCCCCTCGCCGACGAAGGCACGCAGGCGCTGACCTACATGACCAACTGGCGGGCCACAACACAACGCTGACACCTACATCAACGGCGCTCCGACGTGGCACCGATGTCCGCCCCATCCCAGCGTCGGACCAATCAGGTGCCGCAGCCCAGGCGGACATCGGTGCTTCCGAGCCGCACCTCGCGCGTTGCACACCTCGGACGATGTGCCACCGAGATCAGCCCGACCCGCGACTCCGACTCGCTCGAGTGACCGTCGCCGGGCGGATCTCGGTGCCTCCCAGGCGCACTTCGCGCGTTGCACACCCCCAACCCCGGCCAGTACGGCCCGGACCCCAACCCAATCACGGTGCGCTCGGGCGTCGTTGAAGCACCGATGTCCGCCCGGACTGGGGTATCTGCGCGAGGGTGGGTGAGGGCGGGCGGACATCGGTGCCACGTTGTACCGCCCGATCGGCGATCCCAAACAGCCGTTTGAATCGTCCGTTCGACCGCCTATCCTCATCCCGGAATGAGCTTTGACGACACCAATGACCCGCAGATGAAGCCCGGCCAGGAGGCGGATGGAGCCGATGTCGCTGATACGCGGCGCCGGCTGCTCGATGCCGCGGGCGAGGTCTTTGCGCGGCGGGGGTTCCGCGATGCCACGGTCCGCGAGATCTGCGGTCTGGCCAACGCCAACCTCGCCGCGGTCAACTACCACTTCGGCGACAAGGCCGCCCTCTACCGCGCTGTCATCTCCGAGACCTCCCGCGAGATGACCGAGCATTATCCGCCGCTGCTCGGGCTCGCACCCGATTCCCCCGCCGAGGATCGCCTGCACGCCTTCGTCCGCTCCATGATGCTCCGCATGTTCCAACCCGGCCGCGCGGCGTGGTTCGGCAATGTCATGGCTCGCGAGATGATTGACCCCACCGAGGTCCTCGACACGCTCGTCTGCGACAACATCCGCCCCATGTACCAAATGCTCATGGGGATCGTGAGCGAGCTGCTGGGCCCGGGCGCCGACGAGGATCAGATCAAGCTCAGCGCGGGCAGTGTCATCGGCCAGTGTGTGCACTACAAACACTGCCGCTCGATGATCTGCCGCCTGGTCGGCGAGGACCTGTACCAGCCCGACCGCATCGAGAAGATCGCGCGGCACATCACCACGTTCTCCCTCGCGGCGATGAAGACGCTCCGCGACGAACGCGGCGGCTGAAACGACCGCACCCGCGGCAGCGAAACACCGCACCACCACCCCACCGCCACTCCAGCTTCAGACCCACCCCGCGTGCCCACCATCGACACACAGACCGCACCCGCGAGCCCGGCCCCATCCGCCGACCGCATCGCCGTGCGCTGCCGCGGCGTGACCAAGACATACGGCTCGGGGGCTTCGGCCGTCCGCGCACTCCGCGGCGTCGATCTGGATGTCCGGCGGGGCGAGCTCCTCATGCTCGTCGGCCCCTCCGGCTGCGGCAAGACCACGCTCATCTCCGTCATCGCCGGCGTGCTGGACCGCGACGGCGGTGAGTGCACGGTGTTCGGTCAGGATTACGGCCGTATGGGCGGGCGCGAACGAGCGAAGTTCCGCGGCGAGAACATCGGCTTTGTCTTCCAGGCCTTCAACCTCATCCCCACACTCAACCTCGCCGAGAACGTCGCCGTGCCGCTGCTCATCCAGGGCGCCTCGATGAAGGAAGCCACCGCCGCGGCGGCCGAGGTGCTCGCCAAGGTGGGGCTGGGCGACCGCACCCGCGACTACCCCAACCGCATCTCGGGGGGCCAGCAGCAGCGAGTCGCGATCTCCCGCGCCCTGGTGCACAAGCCGCGGCTGGTCGTCTGCGATGAGCCCACCAGCGCGCTCGACCACGCCACCGGCCAGCGCGTCATGGAACTGCTCCGGCAGATCGCGATGGAGGGCGACCTCTCGCTGATCGTCGTGACGCACGACCAGCGCATCTTCGAATTCGCCGACCGCATCGCCGAGATGGACGACGGCGCCATCAAGGCCGTGAAGACCGGCGAGGGGCACGATGTCGCCGCCGTGCACGTCGAACCCGAGAGCGCCGACGACAGACAGCCGTAACCACACCCCGCAACGCAGCATCACACGGCCCGCGCCCTCGATCGCCGCGGCCCGCTCAGCAAGGACCCTCGATGAACGCCACCGCCCGCACCGCGATCACGCAACGCTCCGCGCCTCTCGCCCTCTCCATCGCCGCGGCCTTCTTCGCCGCGGGCTGCATGGTCGGCCCCGACTACAAGCAGCCCGAGACGAAGACCGCGGACTCGTTCTCCTCGCTGGCCGATCCGGTCGAGGGTGAACTCGAGATCTCCGTCGCCCGCGGCGATGCGCCGCTCGCGCCCGGCGCGATCGCGAATTGGTGGGACGTCTTCGGCGACCCCACGCTCAACACGCTCGTCACCCGCGCCGTCGAGGAGAACCACGACCTCCGCATCGCCGCGGCCCGCGTCCGCGAGGCCCGCGCCCTCCGCGGCGTGGCAAAGGCGGACCTCTACCCGACGGTCGATGGCTCCGGATCCGCCACCCGCACCCGCAACAGCGAGACGCTGAACCGCGGCTTCTCCGCCCCGGTCTACGACAACCTCTTCGAGGTCGGCCTCGATGCGACGTGGGAGATCGATGTGTTCGGCGGTGTCCGCCGCGAGATCCAGGCGGCCGATGCCGAGCTGGATGCCGCGGTCGAGGATGCGCGCGATGTGCTCGTGACGCTCGCCGCGGAAGTGGCGCGGAACTACGTCGAGTATCGCCAGTTCCAGCAGCGGATCGCGGTGGTCGAGCGGACCATCGGCGCGCAACAGGAAACCGTCGATCTCACCGACTCGCGTTTCCAGGCCGGGCTCTCGGCCGAGCTCGAAGTCGCCCAGGCCCGCGCCCAGCTCCAGCTCCGGGCTTCGCAGCTGCCGACCCTCGTGATCGGCATGAAGGAATCGATGCACCGCCTGGGCGTGCTGCTGGGCAAGGAGCCCGCCGCGCTCGCCGCGGAACTCGCCGAGCTCGAGCAGATCCCCAGCCCGCCGGAGGTGATCCCCGTCGGTCTGCCCTCGGAACTGCTGCGTCGCCGCCCCGACATCCGCCGGACCGAGCGCGAGCTCGCCGCGGCGACGGCGCGGATCGGTGTTGAGACCGCCGAGCTCTTCCCCAAGTTCTCGCTGACGGGATCGTTCGGCTTCCGCTCCAGCACCTTCGAGGACACGCTCGACGCCAACAGCCGCGCCTGGTCCTTTGGGCCGGCGTTCCGCTGGCGGATCTTCAACGCCGGCGAGGTTCGCAACCAGATCCGCGCGGCCGGCGCTCGTGAGGAAGCAGCGGTCGCCCGCTACGAGCAGCGCGTGCTGGTCGCGTTCGAAGAAGTCGAGAACGCGCTCACCGGGTTCACGCAGCAGCAGAACCGCCGCCTGGCTCTGGCCCGCGCGGTAGAAGCCAACCAACGGGCTGTGCAACTCGCGACCGACCGGTACACCAGCGGTGTGGGCGATTTTCTCAATGTGCTCGAGAGCCAGCGGCAGCTGTACGACGCCGAGGACCAGCTCGTCGAGAGCGAGGCCGCGGTGACGCGGAGCGTGATCGCGCTGTACAAGGCGCTGGGCGGCGGGTGGGACGATCGGCGCGTTGAGCCGGACGCGGAAGCGCCGGTCGCCGCGGAGCCAACGCCGGAGCAGCCGACCGAGGGTTGATCTGATTTCAGGAGGCGGTGTGCCGAAGGGGCGGAGCCTTACCGCTTCGCCTCATCGGCCTTCCAGCCCTCGATCACCGGCTCGCGCGGGTGCAGCGTGGTCCAGAGCCGCTCGAGCAGCGGTCGGAGTCCATCACGCGCGGCCGCGCTGATCGCGATGACATCGCGGTCGGGGCGGAGCTCGAGCTCGCTCGCAAGGTCCTTGATCGCCCGCTCCTGCTCCTCTTCATCAAGCAGGTCCATCTTGTTGAGGACGATCAGCTCGGGCTTCTCGGCAAGCGCTGCGGAATACCGCTTCAGCTCGCCGCGGATGGTCCGGTAGTTCGCCGCGGGCGATGAGCCGTCCTCCGGCGCTGAGTCGAGCAGGTGGACAAGGATCCGCGTTCGCTCGATGTGGCGGAGGAAGTCGTGCCCCAACCCCGCGCCCTCTGAAGCGCCCTCGATCAGCCCCGGGATATCGGCGATGACGATCCGCCGCATCGGGTCGACCTCGGCGATGCCCAGTTGCGGAGCGAGCGTGGTGAATGGGTAGTTGGCGATCTTGGGAGTCGCCCGCGTGAGCGCGGCGAGCAGCGTCGACTTGCCGGCGTTGGGCATGCCCACCAGGCCGACATCCGCGATGAGCTTGAGTTCGAGGCGGACCATGAACTCTTCGCCCGGTTCACCGGGAGTGCTCGTTCGCGGCGTCTGGTTCGTCGCGCTTTTGAAATGTTCGTTGCCCCATCCGCCCTTGCCGCCCTTGGCGATCACGTGCCGCTCGCCGGGCTTGAGGTCGTGGAGCAGCTCGCCGGTCTTCTCGTCGTAGACCTGTGTGCCCGGGGGGAGCTTGATCTCGAGGTCGGGCGCATCGGCGCCGTGGCACTGCTTCTTGCCGCCGGCCTCGCCGGGCTGCGCGTGCCACTCCCGCTGGTAGCGGAAGTCGTAGAGCGTGCTCATGCCGTCCTCGGCGACGAGGACAACCGAGCCGCCGGCGCCCCCATCACCGCCGTTGGGGCCGCCCTTGGGCTCACCCTTCTCGCGTCGGAAAGCGACGTGACCGTTCCCGCCCTTGCCGGCGCGGATGCTGATAATGGCGCGATCGACAAACACGCCCAAGCGTAGCGGCGCTGGATCACGGAAACCGGTTGGTGCTATTGGTCTCAGGCCGCGCGGGTCAGGCCACGCTCGCCCAGGCGGTCGTGCAGCCGGTCGCGGTCGGCGATGTTGGCGAACTTCGCGAACGCCGCGGCCATGCGGGCCGGGCCCGGCTCGCTGACGTCGTTCCAGACGACATTGCCAACCACCCGGATCGTGCGGTCTTCTTCGAGCAGGTCCGGACCCGAGCCCATCGGCAGCACGACTTCGAGGAGAAGCGGGGTGCCGGTCGGGAGCGACTCATCGAGCTCGAACTGCACGCCGCCCTCGGAGAGGTCGTAGGCGTGGCCCTCGTAGACCATGCCCGAGCAGTCGAGGCGGCGGGCGACGATGGGCGTGTACATCGCGGCGACCGGGAAGCGTTCGAAGCGGCGACGGTTGATGCTGTTCACGCTCATGGCAGATCCTCTCTTGGCGGGCGCGGCGTGCCGCGTCCCATCAAGAGGTGCTATCGGGCGTGCGCAGGAATGACTTCAGGAAGGGGGGCCGGAAACAGGTCCGGTTTTCATTCGCCGTTATCGGACTCGGCGGTCCGGTCCCGCTCGACCGCGATCTGCACCCGCAGGCCGCGGACCCGGACGCCCAGCCGCGACTCGATCTCGGTCAGGAGCGCGGGGTCGAGGCTCGCGTGCAGGCGATCGTTGAGATCGGCGGGCAGGTCCGTGATCGCCCCGCCGGTTTCGACCAGGTGAGCGTGCTGGGACATGTCGGCGTCGAAGCGGGCCGGGCCCGCGGCGGTGGTATCCGACACCCGCTGGGCCAGGCCGGCATCGGTGAAGGCATCGAGCGTGTTGTACACGGTGGCCAGGCTCAGCCCGGGGTCCTCGGCCGAGACCTGCTGGTAGAGGTCTTCGGCGGTCGGGTGGAGCCGGCTCGCGGCGAGGGCGGCGTAGATCAGTTCGCGCTGACGGGTGCAGCGGAGACCGCTCGAGCGGAAGAGCTCGCGGATCTGATCGGGGTCGCTGAGCGGATGGTGCATGGACAGGTCCGGCGTGAGCGGGGTGGCGAACTGACGAGGGCACCCTGAGATACGCTCCCAAAGGATAGGGACGAATGTCCCGGCAAGGACGCTGCGCATGACCACGACCGTTGCGGAGGCCCAAGTGACCGCGGACGCGATCGCGACCGATCGGCTGTTGTGCGAGCGGTGCGGGTACGCCATTGAGGGACTTCCCACCGCGGCGAGTTGCCCCGAGTGCGGCAAACCGGTGGCCGAATCGCTCCCGGGTTCGCGCCCGGGCACTCCGTGGCAGGTGCGACGATCGCTCACCTCGCTGGTGCAGACCAACCTGGCATTGCTGCGGCGGCCGCGGGCGGCGTTCGAGCTCATGCGGATCGAGCGGGCGGGGTCGCTTCGTCTGCTGCTGACGAATCTGCTGCTCGCCGCGATCCTGATCTCGAGCCCGTGGGTGGGGACGCTGATCGGCGACCCGGCGCGGAGCGCGCGGACTTCGGGGCCGTGGATGGAAGCGGTGACGTTCGGCTGGGTGACCGGGGCATGGGTTGGTCTGATCACGCTGGTTCTGCTGGGGCTCGTGGCGGTTGAATACCGGGGCATCCGGTTCATCGCGGCGCGGCGGGGTTGGCGGCTGGGGCCGGAGGCGGCGTGGCAGATCTGTGCGCACGCGAGCGTCGGCTGGATGTTCGCGGGGCTGTTTCCCTTGCTGTTGATGGCGGTCATGACGGCGACCCGGGGCGAGGTGATCGAGTGGATCTCGGCGCCGATCGAGAAGCTCATGCCGCGGGGCGGGCGGCCGGTCAATGTGTCATTCTGGGTGACGGGGGCGTTCGTCGCGGTCGGGTACTTCGCGGGGATGTTCGTTTTCGAGCTTCTCGTGTACTTCGGCGTGCGGACGCGCCGGTACGCCAACCCGCTCTGACGCCACTCCTAGGATCGGGCACTTCCGACCTATGCCCGACGAGACGCCCGCACCGCAGCACAACCGGCGACACGAGGTCGCTGTCGGTGCGCGGACGGGGCTGGCGGTCAGCGAAGCCGCGGCGGAGGAGAGCTCGCCGCGGACGAATCGCTGGGGCGTGCTGCGGCACAAGCACTTCAGGCTGGTGTGGTTCGCCGCGTTCGGGTCGAGCATCGGGACGTGGATGGAGGGCGTGGGCGTTCAGTGGCTCATGGCCAAGTTGACGTTGGCGCCCGAATGGGTCGCGGCGGGCCGGCCCGATGCCGCGCTGATGATGGGCTACCTCGGCGCTGCGCAGCTGGGGCCGACGCTGCTGCTGGGCATCGCCGGCGGGCTGACGGCGGATCGCGTGAACCGGCGGACGCTGCTGATGGTCACGCAGTTGATCATGATGTGCGTGGCGATCACGCTGCTGGTGTGTTCGCTGGCGGGGGTGCTCAACCCGTTCCTGCTGCTGGGTATCTCGCTGCTGAACGGCATCGCGACGGCGTTCAACATCCCGGCGTGGCAGGTGTTGACGCCGCGGCTGGTGCCGCGGGAGGAGTTGACGCGGGCGATCGTGCTCAACGGGATCCAGTTCAACCTGGCGCGGGTGATCGGGCCGGGGCTGGGCGGCCTGCTGATGGCGAAGTACTCGCCGGATGTGCTCTTCGCGGTCAACGCGGTGAGTTTCATCGGCGTGGTGCTGGCGGTGTCGCGGACGCCCGATGCGCCCGCGCCGCCGCCCACGGGGCAATCGCCGCTGGAACTCACGAAGGAGGCGGCTCGGTTTGTCTTCGGGAACCGGGGGCCGCTGCGGGTGTTCCTGGCGATGCTGCTGTTCAGCATGCTCGCTGCGCCGCTGCTGCGAATGCTGCCGCTGATGGTCAAGACGGTGTACAAGGCCGATGAGCGGGCCTTCGGCGTGATGCTGGCGGTGATGGGTGTGGGCGCGGTGACGGGCGGGCTCGCGCTCAAGTTCGTGCCGCGGTGGTACCCCAAGCACCACTTCATCCCGTTGTCGGTGATGCTGGGGGGCGCTTCGATCGCGGCATTCGCCTCGACGAGCTCGATCTATCTGGCGTCGTTCTTCATCTTCCTTGGCGGGATCTTCTGGCTTTGGAGCTTCAACTCGAGCATGGCGGCGATGCAGCTCCTCGTCGATGACCGGATGCGGGGCCGGGCGCTGTCGATCTGCAACACGGCGGTGTTCGGGGCGATGCCGCTGGGGAGCCTGACGGCCGGGCTGATCGCGGTGGCAACGGCGGGGAGCGCCGAGAGCGGTGTGGGCACCCAGGTGGGCGTGGGCGTGATGGGGATCACGCTGTTCGTGGCGGGGCTGGTGATGCTGGTCTACCGGACGCCGGAGGTCGATGGGATCCAGCCCGGCGAGGCTGGGTTCGAGCGGCGGCCGGGGCTGATCGCGGGGCTGACGGCCTCGGCGCACCGGCCGCGGCCGGCAACGCCGGAGGCGTGATCGGCGGGTCGTGATGCCCAGACGGATGATGTGCGGATTGCGAGCGTCCGCGGCGGGCCGAGCCGCGAACTGCGACCGAACGGCTCCCATAGGATTGACCGCATGAACCCCCGCAGGCCCACCCGTCAGATCTCCGTCGGCGACTCGCGTGTCGGCATCGTCCGCATCGGCGGCGGTAAACCCAACCGCGATGGCACCCCCACCACGCCCGCAGCGGTCAGCGTGCAGACCATGACGGCGGGGTACACGCACGATGTCGAGCGGTGCATCGCGGAGATCCACAAGCTCGCCGCGGCGGGGGCAGATGTCGTCCGCGTGGCGGTGCCGGAGAAGAAGGACACCGATGCTCTGCGGGAGATCATCCCGGCGGTGCGGGTGCCGATCGTGGCGGATGTGCATTTCCACTTCCAGCGGGCGCTGGAGGCGATCGAGTCGGGTGTGCACAAGATCCGGCTGAACCCCGGGAACATCAATGACCGGGCGCAGGTGATCGATGTCATCCAGGCGTGCAAGGCCAAGGGTCTCCCGATCCGCGTGGGCGTCAACGAGGGCTCGATCATCGAGCGGCGTGACAAGCAGAAGCGGATGAAGGAGCTCGGGCAGGTCTTCAGCGAGCGCAAGCACGGCTATCTGCTCGCGATCATGATCACCAAGCTCGAAGAGTACCTGGACATCTTTTACGAACAGGATTTCTACGACATCGCGATCAGCGCGAAGTCGATGGATGCGAACATCGTCATCGATGCGTACACCGAGATCAGCAAGCGGTTCGACCACCCGCTGCACCTGGGCGTAACGCATGCGGGGCCGAAGGAGACCGGGTGCATCCGGTCGGTGGCGGCGCTGTCGGGCCTGCTGGTCAACGGCATCGGCGACACGATCCGGCTCAGCTACGCGAACGACCCGATCTATGAGGTCGAGGACGGGCTTGAACTGTTGTACTCGCTGAGTTTGCGCGAACGCAAGGGCGTCGACCTGATCGCGTGCCCGACGTGTGGGCGAATCCAGGTGGACCTGTTCACGCTGGTGCAGGATGTCCGCAAGCAGCTGGCATCGCAAGTGACGGTGCCGATGAAGGTCGCGGTGATGGGCTGCATCGTGAACGGTCCGGGCGAGGCGGAGGGCGCGGATGTCGCGGTCTTCGCGGGCGATCGCCGCGGCATCATCTATGTGCAGGGGGAAAAGGTCGCGAATGTGCCCGAGCCGGAGATTCTGGATCGCCTGCTGAAGGAGTGCCTTGAGTTCCAGCGGCGGGTGATGGCGGGCGAGGCGAAGCTGGGGGAGAAGAAGGTCGACATCATCCCGCCCGATCCGATCGGCGAGCTGGGTTCGGGCTTTGAGAAGATCGCGGCGGGTGATGTGGCGAAGACGACGCCGCTGACGATCTCGAAGGCGTGAATCAGCTGGACGCAGTGGACCTGGCCGGGTGGGCGATGTGAGGGTTGCGTGATGCGTGGTGCGGGCGGTCGGTGGTGGCGTGTGGCGGTAGCGCTGGGCGCGCTGCTGGCGCTGCCGGGCTGCATCTCGATCCACAGCGCAACGAACCCTGCCGCATCGCTCGAGAAGAGCGAGGCCCGCAAGCAGCTCGCCGCGATGCGGATCGACACGGTCGATCTGGACAGGCCGGTCGTGGTCATCAACGGCTACCGTGCACTCCCGAGCAATATGAAGGGGCTGGCGACCGGGCTGCGGCGGGCGACGAGCGCCGACAACGGCGACTTTCTCGAGGTGTCGTTCACGTTCGTCGACAACATCGATGAGGCCGCAGCGCGGGTGATCGCGGCCGTGAACGAGCGTTGGGAGCCCGCGGACAACGGCGAGACGATCGAGGTCGACGTCGTCGGCGTCTCGATGGGCGGGCTGGTGGCGCGATGGGCATCGCTGCCGCCGGAGGACCGGGTGCGGGTGTGGGAAGGGGACCGCGCGGGCCCGCCGCCGTTGGGTCGGCTCAGGGTCCGCCGTCTTTACACGCTGGGCACGCCGCACCAGGGCTCGGTGCTCGCGGACCGGATCACGATCGATCAGGCCGGGCGCGACATGGTGCCGGGGTCGCCTTTCCTCAACTACCTCAATAGCTTGTTCCACCGCGCGGACTACGAGCTTGTGTGCTACACGCACCTGCGTGATCGCTGGGTGGGCGCGCGGTACACCGCCCCGCCGGGGCGTGTGCCGATCTGGACCAACGGCACGCTGCTGTTCAGCCACTTCGAGGTGCACCGGAACCCGGTGTTCATCGCGGACATCGCGCGGCGGTTGCGGGGGGAGGAACCGTTACTGCGCGAGGGGGAGATGCCGCCGCGGGACTAAAGCTTACAGCGTACAGCTTAAAGCTTACATGTTGCTGATTGGGGCGGGGCTGGCGCCGCAGGGGTGCAACCCTCGCGCGGTCTTTCCGGTAGATCGGTACGGGGCGGTCACGGAGGCGGCGGCAATGCAGCGGCGTCGAGGATCGATATCGTCGCGAAGGTGTCGCGAGATCGTGTGCGCATCGCCCTCGGCCGGTCAGTGGGAGCAGGCCGCGACGGTTGCTCGCACATACGCAGCGCTGGTGCGGCCACGGATGTGCGGCGTTGGCTACCGCGCAACGGCGATGGAGATGCCCACTGCCGTCGGAATCGGTGCAACTCGCGAAGCCGCCATCGCTGACCTCAACGAGACGCTCGTCGCCACGATCGCGATGTTGCTCGCATCGGGTGGGACGCCGCCGCAGGCACTGGGCGAGCGGAAGCTCGAGCAGGTGAACATCCGCATCAGCGCGGAGGAGAAGCTGTTGCTGCGCGAGCTCGCGCGGAAGTTCGGCGATGGGCGGAACACATCGGATCTGATCAGGAGCGCGATCCGGGAGAAGCTGGGGCTGCCGGTATGAGCGGAAGGTGCTCCGCCTTCACCCAGGAGACAACCTGCGCGAGTTGAGCCCAACCCACAGGCTCGTGCAGAGCCACGAGCCTGTGGCACGCCGTCGCTTTCACTTCGCGCGGCGGCGCTGTTGTTCAAGCGACCGCTGGATCATCTTCTGCATCTGGCGGGCCTGGGCTTCGCCGCCGGGGAGGTCGGCGAGGGTGATCGAGATCGCGGGGATCCACTCGAGATCGGTGAGGGCGTAACCCATGTCCTGCGTCAGCACCTTCTCCATGTGCGGCAGGTGGCCCGCGCCGTAGAAGATTGCGACCTCTTTGGTCGCCGGCTCCTCCTTAATGATCTGCTTGAGGTCGGCGATCACCGCATCGTTGCGGTCTTCGATGATGACCTTCATGAACGCCTCGCCCTTGTTGCCGGGCATCGTGAACGCATCGGCGGAGCCGAGTGTCTCGACGAGCGCGACCTTCACCATCATCGACATCTGCGGGCTCGCTTCGATCAGCCCGACCAGGAACGCGGCGATTTTCCCCGACATCGATGAGCCGCTGAGCAGGTTGAAGAGCATGTCGCCCGAAGCGCCCGCGGCATCGAGCCGCTCGCGGACCTCATCGATCGACAGATCGCTGTTGCGCCAGTTGGGCAGGTTGTAGTCGATGCCCGCGAGCTGGTACTCGAGGCCGAGCGCCCTGGCGAGCTTGAGCTGCAACCCCTCGTTGCCCGCCTCCAGTTCGTCCTTCGTCAGCGGCTTCTGGTCGGAGAAGCGGAGGTCGGCGTTCACGCCCTCGCCGCCCTCGGACCCATCCGCCCCGAGGCTGATCAGATCGAAACGCGGCGAGCCCGCATCCTTCAGCACATACGTCATCGGCCGGCCCCAGCCGTCGGAGGTGGCGGCCGTGGCGATACGCGCCACCTGACCCTCCAGACCGTCGATCACCGCGCCGAGCGACTCGGGATAGGCCTTGTCCGCGGCCGCCTGGCGCCTGATGAAGACGGCGAGCATGCGCTGTCGCTGGGTGGTGATACGAGCGCGGGCGGCGTCGTCGCGATCAGCGCCGTCGTCCGCAGCGCCGCCGGGCTTGACGCCCTCGAAGAGCACGATGTCGCTCTGGGCCATGGCCTCTTGCACCGCTTCGTAATACGACTTGTCGCCGATGTGCACCGCGCCCACAAGGAGCACCGCCGGCCCGGCACCGCCGGTCGGGTGCAGCTCGCGCACCGCGACCTCGAGCCGGAGTTGTCCTTCCTCGGGAGAGTCGACAACGCGGAGGAACTCGCCGCCGCGCACCAGTTGAGGCTCGCCCGCCGCGGCGGGGTTGCGCGTCTCCTGGGCGAGCGCGGTCGAAGCGGTGAGCGACGGGATCGCCGCGGCCAGCGCAACAAGGGCTCCGGTCAGGGACCGCTTCAGGATCGAAAGCCGCATACAAGTCCTCCCAACAGCGTTCCTGCTCGCTGCCAACCGTTCGACGGCCGGCCCGACGCTGGGATCCACGATCACACCCGATGCGTGGACCACAACCGACCGTGCCGCGTCACCGTACGCCGCTCCGCCTCACTCTGTTACCCGCCCCATGGCACCGATCATCAACCCCGACTTCACAGCCCACGGCGCCGCTCTCGCACCGGTGCTCGCCGCGATGCGGGCGTCGCCGCGGCCGCCGGCCGAGCCGGTTGTCATCACCACCGGCTGGCGGGCTCCGCGGCTCTCGGCTCTGCGGCTGCGGAGAAGGCTGATCGCCCTCACCGGGGCGAGTGAGGATCGGGTCGCGCTCGTGTCATACCCGGATCTGGGGCGGGTGGATCGCGCGGCGGAGCGCGTGGCCCGGGTCGTGCGTGAACGCGGCTGGGACGAGAGGCCCGTTTCCGTGGTAGGCATCTCGATGGGCGGGCTGGTGGCCAGGGCGCTCGCGGCCGGCGTGCTGGGCGCGCCGAAGCTCGCCATCGGACGCGTCTTCACGCTCGCGACGCCGCACGCGGGCGCGCGCCTGGCGCGATGGATCCGGCCCGATGCCGCGGCCCGCGTCATGCGCCCTGGATCAAATGAGCTCGCCGTGCTCGACGAGGCCTTCAAGACCGATCCGACCCCGCTCAGGACGTACACGCTGCTCCGCGACTGGTGGGTCGGCGGGAGAGGGACTGCCGGGCCCGATGGGCTGACGCATTGGCTGGATGCGGTCACGCCGTTTCAGAAGACGCTGGCCCACTTTGCGATCGTGCATGATGTCCGCTTCGCGGCGGACATCGCGCGCCGGCTGCGCGGCGAGGAGCCGCTGTTCGTGAGGCCGACGCCGCCGCCGCGGGATTGATCGCCGATCACGCCGTGGTGTTGACCGAGCGCGGCCGCCGCGGCGTGCCGGGCGCGATCCGGGCGGTCGGCGCTGTCATCGCGGTGTTGTCCGCACGCGGCTCATCCGCGAGACGGGCGACACGCGCCAGAGCGGTGTCCGAGAGCAGCAGACCAGCGGGGGCGATCCCCAGGAGCTTGGCGCCCTCGCGAACGGCTTCGATCTCATCGCGTGCGAGCCCGCAGGCGGATGCCATGTGCCGCAAGGCGCGTTCGTCAACAGAGAGGCGCGACCAGCGCAGGCGCCACAGCGTCACGGCGATCACGACACAGGCGACCGCGACGATCGCCGCGGTCGCCCACGGCCACCACGCCGCGGCGGACTCCGGCTCACCGGTGATGAGGCGGAGTGGTTCGACAGCGGCCCCGATGATCAGCATCACTGTGCACCCTCCGAATCAGTGCGGGAGGCGGTCCAGCGCGAGCGGACCGAGCGCATCATGACACCCGCGGCTTCCGCAGCGCGGCGGCGGACACGGGCATCGTCGTCGTGCCGCGCGAGTTCCTCAACGCGGGCGAGCATCTCCGCCCAGCGTTCACCCAGCACGCCGCGGGCCGCGGGGCCGGTGCAGCGTGCGGCCAGCCAGGCGCCGGCGAGGCGGTGCATCGAGCGGTCGTCGCCGAGCATGGAAGCGAGCGATTCGGCGGCATCGGCGGCGGCGCTGCCCGCAACGCGCGGCTCAACCGCGGGGTCCGAGCACCGGATCACCGCGCGGAGCGCGTTGGCGCGGACGCGGTGGTGCGGATCGTGCTTGAGTTCGAGGATCGCTGCGGGCGGTGTCTCGTGGTTGCCAGCGCGTTCGATCGCCTCGACGGTGTTGGCTCGGACACGCGCATCGCTGTGCGGCAGGCCGGTCCGGGTGAGTTCATCCGGCGACACGAGCCCTGCCTCGCCCAGCGCCGCGACCGCGCTCGCGACCAGTCGAGCATCGAGGGTCGCATCCGCCGCGATCGCACGGACCTGCTCCTCGATGAGATTGATGATCGTGAGCCGCCGCGCCAGCATCAGCATGCTGAGCCGGCGGGCGGGGTCGCCGCTGGTTACGAGGTCGATCATCCGATCTGTGAACGCGGGCGCATCCGCCGCGAGCGCGCGGCGGGCGGCCAGCCGACCGGCAACAGTCTCGGGGTTGCAGGTGTCCCAGTCCGCGGCCGGGGCCGACTCGATGTCCTGGCTTGCCCAGGCGCGCACTGTCGGGTGCGGCGATACCGCGAGGTGACGCACCAGCCGCTGGCGGTGCTGTTCCGCGGCGGGACGCTCGCGGCGGGCGCTGGTCAGTGTGCCGCCGGCGGACCATGCGGCGTACGCAGAGCGGGCGATCGCGACATCACCGTCGAGACAGAATTCGGCGAGCCCGGCGGGCGTGGTGCCGCGGACCGAGGCGTGCCGGACCATGGGCTCGGGGTCGGCCAGGAGCGGCTCGAGCGCAAGCTTGCGGGTGGCGAGGTCGCACCCGGTCGCGGCGATGAAGCGCGGGGCCATGCGGCGGAGACTGGGACCCATAGCGAGCAGAAGCGCGGGGGGCGGGACCGCCGCGTTCGCGGGGATGCTCGGTGTGGAGCCGCCGCGGTCGGCGCGGATCTTGACGGCCGCGAGCCGCTGTGCGCGGGCGGGCCGCTCGACCAGATGCGCGCTCGCGATGACCGCGGCGTGTTCGCCCAGTGTCGCGGCCTTTGCGAGACGGTCGACGGCCGGCTGCGCCCAGCCTTCCCGCGGCAGCCATTCGAAGGCTCGGAGCCGGGCCAGGGGGGTCTTGGACCAGCGGACGAGCCCGACGAGCGCGGCGTGCGTGCCGCCCCCGCCGCGTCTGAACCACTCAACCAGCGGGTCCTGCTGGCGGAGCACGGCGGGGTCGAGCAGAAAGAGCGCGGCGTGGAGCACGCCGCGGCGGCGGTGCTGGGGGAAGGAAGTGATGGCCTGTGCGAGCGCGGCGTGGAGCCTGGCGTGGCCTCCAGAGACAGCGCGGGGGAGCGTTACCGCCGCATCGGACCCGTCGGCGAGCCGGCCGGCGGTCCGACCGGTGGTTGGATCGCCGGCGATGTCGAGCGCAGCGCCGGGCATGATCGGTGCGAGGCGGTCGTGCGCGATGCGGGCGGAGAGGAGGAGGAAGGCACGCTCCGCCGCGTCGGCGACACCGCCGGAGTCGGGGCTGGCGAGGATGGCGCGCGCGAGCAGCGGGACGAGTTCGAGATCACCAAGCTCGGTGATGGCAAGCGCGGCTTCGCGGCAGAACTGTTCACTGCCCGGCGTGTCTGCATCGAGTGCGATGGCGCGGCCCCACCGGCCGGCGCCGATCGCGTGCGCCGCCTCGCGGGCCTGCGGCGGGAGGATCGACCAGCGGGCGATGATGAGCCGGAGCGCTTCGTCGGCGAGCTTCTCGGACCGTTCGCGGCGGCGTCGCGTCGAAAAGAACGCGATGCGGCGAACCGCGGTGCTGGGCGCCTCGAAGGTTGGAGACACCGCGAGTTCGAGGAGCTCGGGCGCGAGGAGCACGGCCTCTTCGCGCGAGCAGACCTCGAGCGCTGCGCCGAGCGCCACGATGCGCTGGACGGCGGGCAGGCGACGCAGCAGAGCCACGCGTTCCGCCATGGGCGGGAAGGGTCTAGCAGCGCTGCGGGGGGGGCGAGCGGTCACGAGTGTTGCGGTCCGGCGAGGAGGATTGCCGAGGAATGAGTCACAGGTTGTCCACATCGAATCAGATTTTGCTACCTATTGTGGCCGGACAGAGTACCATGCTAGATGTTGTGGGCAGGTAGGCGGCCATGGCCGATCGGCTCAGAAAGGGTGCCCACGAGGGTGGGTGAAACTTCTCTGAAATCGGTCGGACTGGCCTTGGAGCGTTGATTCCGGCCGTAGGCCGGCTAAGACAATGGCCTTCGTTGCAGCCCCGGGGAGCGTTGGGGGAGAACGCCCACGGGAACCACGATGCCGGCGGTCCGAGATCAGACCGTCGCAGAACGGGAAGACAGCCCGATGAACACCCCCGCGAAACCGAACAGTCTCCAGACCTATCAAGTCATCCTCTACAACCGGGCGCTTCACCCCGAGTTCTTCCCCCTCAAAGCCCGCAAGGTCTTCAAGCGGCCGGGGTACGAGCTGGAGGCCTGGATCATGCCCGGGTCGCACTTGCTGCGGTTCGAGCACGGCTCAGTCTGTGCCAGCGAGCTCATGACAGATCAAGAGAAGAACCTTCCCGCCAACGGGATCGTCACGGCGTTCCTCTGTGCCGGGGAGCGCGATTACGAGTACACCTTCCCCAAGGCGAAGGTGACCTACATGTGCACGGTGCAGACCGAGACCCTCTCGGAGAACCTGTACTCGGCGACCTACAACGAGATCATGCAGGCGTCGCAGCACTCGATGGCGGTGGCTCACCGCTGGGCGGACGAGACCGGGCCCTGTCTGAGTGTTGTCGAAGTCGAGCCGCAGAGCGGCGAGGTGCACTGCCACGCCTACCACATGCTGGCGGCTCAGGGGCTCGTCGTGCGGACGCAGGCGATCTTCGAGGTCGGCGGCCCGCTGCGGTAATGCGGGCGGCGGAACGCGGCTCCACATGGTGAATGGACCTTCAAGGCCCCGCCTCCCGGCGGGGCCTTTGCTTGCGCACCGTCACCGCCCCACCGACGGGGGCCTACCATCATCGCGATGGAACGGCAGCACCGCGCTTCTCGCGCCCGCATGATCCGAATTTGACGGCCCCGCCCGCGTGACCGGTTGCTGACCGGGGAGCGGGCCGGGGCGTTGTGCGTTCCCGCGGCGGTTGCCGCATCTCTCCCAGAAATCAGTGTCAGGATCGGCCGCGACCCGGCCGGTCGTACCATCCGCGACATTCCCGGCGCGGACGGCCCGAGCAGCGGCCGCCCGTGCTGGCGACACAGACCAGCGACAGAGACCAAGTCCCATGAGCAATCAACAGTCCGCCCAGCCCGACACCAAGCCGACCGAGCCGAAGACCGAGAAGGAAGGCAAGTCCCGCTACCGGTCGACCCTGAACCTGCCGCAGACGGCCTTCCCAATGAAGGCGAGCCTGGTGCAGAATGAGCCCGCTTCGCTGAAACGCTGGGCGAAGATCGGGCTGTACGAGACCGTGCGGAAGGAACGGGCGGGCCGGCCGCGGTTCGTGTTCCACGATGGGCCGCCCTATGCGAACGGGTCGATCCACCTCGGGCACATGATGAACAAGTGCCTGAAGGATTTCGTCGTCCGCAGCAAGACGATGCAGGGGATGGACTGCCCGTTCGTGCCGGGGTGGGACTGCCACGGTCTGCCCATCGAGCACAAGGTGATGACCGAACTGGTCGAGGCGGGCAAACTCGAGAAGCTGCTGAGCCTGGAGGAATCGACGCGGCGGATGGCGGTGCGGCGGGAGTGCCAGAAGTACGCGGAGAAGTTCCACAAGCTGCACACGCAGCAGATGACACGGCTCCTGACACTGGCGGATTACGACAACCCGTACCTCACGATGCAGCCGGCGTTCGAAGGGGCGACGATGGAGGTGCTGGCCGCGCTGCTCGAGCAGGGGCTGGTGTACCGCGCGGTCAAGCCCGTGCACTGGTCGATCGCGAACGAGACAGCGCTGGCGGAGGCGGAGCTCGAATACTACGACCGGGAGGACCTCTCGGTGTATGTGGACTTTGAGGCGCTCGATGCCGAGGCGGTGTACGACGCGTTTGGGTTGCCGCCGCATGGCGATGAGGACGAGGACGAAGAGGAAGGCGCTGAGACCGCGGTAGGTGGGCCCGCGAAGCGGCCGCACCAGAAGCCCAGCTTCATGATCTGGACCACGACGCCGTGGACGCTCCCGGCGAACGTCGCTGTGGCGGTGCATCCGGACACCGAGTACGCGCTGGTGCGGGTCGATGGCAACATCACGGTGATGGCGAGCGCGCTGGTCGAAAAGGTCGCGAAGCTCGCGGGTGCCGAGGATGTCGCGGTGCTGGGCACCGCACCGGGCAGCGAGCTGCAGGGGCTGCGGTACAAGCATCCGTTCGTCACTGAGCAGCCGGCGTGCGCCCTGGGGCAGGAGATCCCCGAGGGGCGCTGCTGGTCGGTGGTCACCGCGGACTACGTCACGCTCGAGGACGGCACGGGCCTGGTGCACACCGCGCCCGGGCACGGCGCTGAGGACTACCAGACCGGCCTCAAGCACACGCTCCCGGTCTATTGCCCGGTGATGGGCAACGGCGCGTACGACCCGACCGTGCCCGAGTGGCTCCGCGGCGTCGATATCTGGAAGGCCAACGAGGCGATCGCCAAGCGGCTCCGCGAGAGCGGACACATGTTCCACGATCACCGCTTCACGCACAGCTACCCGCACGACTGGCGGAGCAAGACGCCGGTGATCTTCCGCTGCACGGAGCAGTGGTTCATCGGCGTTGATCGTGCGACAGCGCGGGACGGTAAGTCGCTGCGCGAGCTCGCGCTCGGGGCTGTCGAGCCGACCGGGGCTGATGCAAAGATCAAGTTCGTCCCCGAGTGGGGCCGCAACCGCATGCGCGGCATGCTGGAATCGCGGCCGGACTGGTGCATCTCGCGGCAGCGGTCCTGGGGCCTGCCGATCCCGGCGTTCTTCTGGAAGAAGAGCGGCGGGGCGCAGGGCGGCGCGGTCGAGTGCCTGATGACGCCGGCCTCGGTGCGGGCGGTGGCGAAGGTTGTGCGCGCCAAGGGCAGCGATGCGTGGTTCACCATGCCCGCCGCGGAACTGCTGGCGGATTACGACCCCGCGGCGGACAAGGATGCGCCCAAGGGCCTGACCCGCGCGGACCTCGCGAATCTCACGAAGGGGCCCGACATTCTCGATGTCTGGTTCGAATCGGGCTCATCGTGGAACTCGGTGATGCGTGAGCGGTCGGGCGGGGCCGACTTCCCGGTCGACCTCTATCTGGAAGGCTCCGACCAGCACCGCGGCTGGTTCCAGACCTCGCTCCTGCCCAGCCTGGGCATGATGGGGAGGCCCCCCTTCAAGACCGTGCTCACGCACGGCTTCATGGTCGGCAAGGACGGCGCCAAGCTCAGCAAGAGCAAGGGCGACACGATCGAGGCGCTCTTCAACGACTACGGCAGCGATGTGCTGCGGTGGTGGACGAGTTCGCTCGCGTACGAGAACGATGTGAAGGTCGACCGCGACTTCTTCGATGTCGCCGGCGAGGGGTACCGCAAGGTCCGCAACACGCTGCGCTTCATGCTCAGCAACCTGGGCGACTTCGACCCCGCGGCCTACACCGGCAAGCTCGCGGATCTGCCGGCGACCTCGATCGATGCGTGGATCCTCGGCGAATACAACGCGCTCGCGAAGGCGGTGATCGATGCGTACAACGCCTTCGACTTCCGCGGGGCGCACCAGGAGCTGTACAACTTCTGCAACGACACGCTCTCGGCGGTGTATCTCGCCGCAGTGAAGGACCGGCTCTACTGCGACAAGGCGGATGCGCTGCGGCGGCGCCGCACGCAGGCGACGCTCTGGCATCTGACCGATGGCCTCTGTCGCCTGCTGGCGCCGGTGCTTTGCCACACGGCCGATGAGGCGTGGCGGGCGCTGCACAAGGCGGGGAATGACGATCCGCGGTGCGTGCACACGCAGGAGTTCATCGCTTCGTTTCCGGTGAACCCCGCCTTGTCTTGGGGTGCGGTGATGATGCTGCGGGAGAAGGCCCTCTTGGAGCTCGAGCGTTCCAAGAAGGAGAAGGGCATTGAGAACCCGCTGGACGCACAGGTGACTTTGCCAACCTCGGGCGGCAAGCTTGAGAAGTTTGATCGGGCTCTCTCCGAGTTCGATCGTACAGATCTGGCCGACCTGCTGGGCGTTTCGCGTGTGAGCGTCGGCGGCGACTCGATCACCGTGCAGGACTTGCGCGATCAGCCCCGCTGCGAGCGGAGTTGGAAGCGCGATGGAACGGTGAAGGAGCGGTCCGATG
>JBDZUZ010000062.1:0-20710 GCA_040255445.1 Planctomycetaceae bacterium
GGGGACGGGGGCACGAACCGGTGACCGCGGCCACCGCCGGGACGCGTTTGTGCGGGTTCTGCTACAGTGGCCGACCCGCGGCAGAGTCGCCCCGGGAAGCACGCCGCGAAATATTCCGCCGGCCGATCACGGTCGGCGTTGTTCAGCAACAGAACGCCCGGGCCCCCGCCGCGGGCGTTGTCAGGCAAGGGTGTCCATGACTTCACACCGCATCGCTCCCGCTGCCCCCCACGCCCCCCGCCGTCCGTTCGCCGGCGTCGGTCGCACCGCGCTGCTCCTGACGGCCCTGGCCGGACTGGCCGCGGGTCTCACCGCGTGCGAGCGTGAGTCCGAGTCGCAGCGGACCGTTCGCGAGTCGGCGGCCCAGCTCGAAGCGATCTCAATCGCCGGCCGCGCCCCCGCCGCACCCGACCAGGCCCGCCAGGCGCTCAACCAGGTCAACCAGCAGGCGACCTCGGCGACCTCCGCCGAAAACAAGGGCACCAAGGCCGCCGCCCATGTCCTGGTCTCGCAGAGCCAGCACCAGCTCGCCGAGGGCCCCGCGGCCGAAGCGCTCTCCGCCGACTTTGCCGCCCGCAATCTGATCACCGAGCTCGGCGGGCACTTCTCCCGCTGGGCCTCCCGCATCGGCGCGGCCCAGGCCGCCTCGGCCTTCGATCCCGCCGATCAGATCGCGCAGATCGCACAGAGCAAGACACGCCACCAGCAGGAACTGCAACCGCTGCAGTCCGAACTGCAGCAGGTGCGGTCGCAGGTCAATGACCTCCGCGCCCAGGCCCAGGCTAAGTTCGATCAAGCCGATGCCGCGCAGGCCCGGTACTCGCAGATGATGCAGCGGGCGATGCAGATGTCCGCCCGCGAGGCGGCGCCCATCGTCGCCGAGGCCAACGAGTCGCGGCGGCAGTCCGATCAGCTCCGCCTTGAGGGCGGCAAGCTCGAAGCCCGCGCGGAGACCCAGGCGCCGCGGCTGACCGAGATCGAGCTGCTCATCGCCCAGAAGCAGTCGCAGATCTCCGACCTCGAGTCGATCGAGACCTCGCTGGCCTCGCGCCAGGCCGCGGCCCGCGCCGAGGCCGCCGCGGCCCGCGCTGCAGCCGACGATGCCGCCAACCAGATCGATGCGATCGTCGTCAAGCTCGGCGAGGCATACGGCGAGGGCGGCTCCGGCGGCGCCGTGATGTCGGCCTACGACAGCGCGATCAGCGCGTTCGAGAAGTCGGCCCGCGCAGGCCGCGAGGCGGGCACCGCCGGCGGCCGCTACACCTCGGCGAAGCTGGCCGAAGGCACCGCAATGCAGGCAGTGGGCGACCTCCGCTGGCAGGCGGCCCAGTCGCTGATCAACTACGCCGTCGCCCTCGAGATGCTCACCGGCGCCCAGCCCCAGATCGCAAACGCGAGCGATTATGCCAAGCGTGCGGAGGACGCCCGGGCCCGCGCCCAGCAGATGCTGACCGCGGCGGGCGAGGCGTACCAGTCCGCCGTGTCGGCCTTCTCCGGCGCCGGCGGCGGCGCCGATGCCGAGCGGATCCAGCGGCTGACCGATGCCCTCGGCGCGGTCGCGGCTCAGCTCAAGGGCGAAGAACCCCCCGCCCCGACGATGGACGACGGCGGCAGCGCCGATGCGGGCGCCACCGGCGGTGATGCCGACTCAGCCGCGGCCGAGGCCGCGATCCGCGATGTGATCGGTCAGTACCTGCAGGCGATGCGGGCGGGCGACACCGACGCGATGGCCGCGACGATCGATTTCGGCGACGTTCCCACCGAAGAACTGCGCCCTCTCTTCGAACTGATGTTCGCCTCGCTCCGCCTCGACCAGGCCATGCAGAACAAATTCAACCAGGGCCTGATGGAGATGTCCCAGGCGATGGGCGGCGCCGGCGCGGGTCTGGGCCAGATCGGCGCCGGGGCCGGAGGCCTGAGCGAGATCCTCGCACGGACACCGCAGGACTACGCGATCAGCGTGTCCGGCGACACCGCGACCGCCACCACCCCGAACGACCCCGAGCCGATGCGGTTCAAGATGGTCGATGGTCGCTGGATGATTGAACTGCCGCCCGAGTTCGCCGCCGCCCGCCAGCAGGCCCAGGCGATGGGCCCGCAGATGCGGGCGATCGCAGGGGCGTTCTCGAAAGTCGCCGCGGACATCGAGAGCGGCCAGATCGCCACGATGGAAGCGGCGATGCAGGCCATGATGCAGCAGATGATGAACGCCGTGCAGAACTCGCCCGGCGGCGGCTGATCTCGCGTGAACGCCGCGGCATTTCCACCGGCCCTTTGGCCGCCGGCATCCGCCGCCCCAACAATGGCGATATGCCCTCCGTGACCACAGACCCCTCCGGCGCCGCCGCGGCGACGCCCGGCATCCCGACGCTCCGCGAAGCCCGCATGCACCTGGTGACCCCCGCCCAGCCCGTGCTGGGAACCGTCGTCGCCAACGACAAGTGCACCAACGCCCGCAAAGCGGCCGGCTTCGTCCGCCACGTCCAGATCGATGTCTCGGGCACCCCCATCGCCGGCGGCTTCATCGCCGGCCAGTCCTTCGGCGTCATCCCGCCCGGGACCGACGCCAACGGCCGGCCCCACAAGCTCCGCCTCTACTCGATCGCCTCGCCCTCCTTCGGTGAGGACGGCCACGGCAATGTGCTCGCCACCACCGTCAAGCGGCTGGTCGACGAGCACACCGACACCGGCAAGCTGTTCCTGGGCGTCGCGTCCAACTACCTCTGCGACCTCAAGCCCGGCGACCAGGTCCATGTGACCGGCCCCAGCGGCAAGCGGTTCGTCCTCCCGCAGGACGCCGCGCAGCACGACTACCTCTTCTTCGCCACCGGCACCGGCATCGCCCCCTTCCGCGGCATGATCCTCGACCTCCTCAAGGAGAACGCCCCGAGCCGGGTCACGCTCGTGATGGGCGCCCCCTACGCCACCGACCTGCTCTACCACCGCGAACTGCTCGAACTGGCCGAAAAGCACCCCAACTTCCGCTACCTCACCGCCCTGAGCCGCGAGCGGCAGCTCGATGGATCGCCCGCGATGTACGTGCAGGACCGCGTCCACCGCTCCGCGGATGAACTGATCCCGATGCTCGAGAGCCCCCGGACGCTGGTCTATGTCTGCGGCATCGCCGGGATGGAACTGGGGATCTTCCAGCAGATCGCCCGAGGCCTGTCAGGCCCGGCCCGCGACCAGTATTTCCAACTCGACCCCGCCGCCGCGGCGGACATCAGCGGCTGGGACCGGAAGATGATCCACAAGCAGGTGCGACCCACAAAGCGGGTGTTCCTGGAGGTCTACTAGCGTGTTCGCGGACCGATCGGGGTCCGGTCGGGGAACAGGGAACATTTGACCACTCGCGTCGGTACTGATACTTTGCCGCGCCACAGACGGCTCGCCCCGCGGTGACGACGGCCTCATCCATGGCCCCCTGCGGGCTTACTTCGAAGGGATCCCGCGTTGATCGAGCGGACTCTGAATCGGGTTCCGGCACTTCTCCTGTCGCTGGCGCTGCTCGCGCCGCTGGCGCCGGCTTTGGCCCAGGCCGACCGCCTGGCCGACGACGTCGTCACCACGATCGTGCTGAACGACACTCAGAAGCGGGCGATCGCCGACTTCGCCGCGGCTCACACCCCCAACCTCTCCGCGCAGGAGCCGCAGACGGTCGCCAAGGCCCGTGCCGCCCTCGTCGAGCCGCTGGGGAACGCCCGCGTCTCCGCGGCGACCCGGCTCGAGATGAGCCGCGTCCTGGTCGATCCCGTCGGCCGCCTTGTCAGCGACCAGCGCGAGATCGTCGCGATCAACGCGGTCATCATCGCCGGCGAGCTCGCGACCGAGCCCGCGACGCAGGTCCTGGTCGCAGCACTCAACGATCAGCGGCCAACCGTCCGCTACCAGTCGGCCTACGCCCTGGGACGGACCTTCGAGTCAATCCGCACCTCCGCCCCCGCGATCCGTGCTGACCGCGCTCTCGCGCTCATCGACGCGCTCCAGGCCCGGCTGGCCATCGAGACCGACGGCCTGGTCGTCGATGCCATCGTGCGGGCTCTGATCGATGCGGGCCGCATCGATCGCCAGGACTTCAGCCAGGTGCCGCCCGCCGCGGTGATCGCCCTCTCCAAGGGAATGGCCGCTTCGATCAAACGCCAAGGCAACAAGGTTGCCGAGGGTGGGCTCATCGACGCCTACATCCGCGCCGGCCTCGGCCTCCGCGACATCCTCGCAGCGCAGCGGCTGCCCGACCCCGCGGTGCGGGCCGCCGCCGAACTCGGCGCCGACCTCATCGCGCACGCCGTCCGCGTCGTCGAGCAGAAAGCGCTCCCGAATCAGGACCCCGCCGTCCGGTCGCGGTACGCCCGAGTCGCGGCCGTCGGCGAGACCGTCGTGCTCTTCGTCGGCACCCGGCTCGACCCCACCCTGACCTTCGCTTCGCGCCAGATCGGGGACAAACTGCAGCAGGGCACGACCGGCGGTGATGCGGCCTTCGCTGTCGATGCCCGCGGCATCGTCGGCTCCAACGGCCTTGTGACCAAGCCGCCGTTCTCCTTCCCCGGCAACCGCTTCCTCGAGCGGTAAGCCTCGCGAAGCGCGGCCCGGTCCCGTACCCTGCTCGCATGGCAAAGCTCGTGCTGCCGTTTGTCGTCCTGCTCGCGCTGGTCGGGCTGACCGTGCTGTCGGACCGGCCCATGCCGCCGGCCGACTTCTCCTTCATCAACCGCGGCGACGTCACCACGCTCGACCTGCAGACCATGTCCTGGAACCAGGACCTGCGCGTCGCCCGGCTGCTCTTCGAAGGGCTCACCCGCAACGACGTCTTCGACACCGAGTTCAGCGCGCGGCCGGCGGTCGCGGAATCCTGGACCGTGTCCGAAGACGGTCGGATCTACACCTTCAAGCTCAGACCCGATGCGAAGTGGTCCAACGGATCGCCGGTCACCTCCGGCGACTTCATCTTCACCTGGCGTCGCGCCATGCTGCCCGACACCGCCTGCGACTACATCACCCTCTTCTACCCGATCAAGGGCGCGGAAGCCTTCTACAACTGGCGGGCCGATGCGCTGGCCGAGTTCGCACGCGACCAGTCGATCACCGACCGCGCAGCCGCCGCCAACGAGCTCTGGGAAGAGACCAAGCGCAAGTTCGATGAGATGGTCGGCGTCGCCGCCCCCGATGCCCGCACGCTGGTCGTCGAGCTCGAGCGGCCCGTGCCCTACTTCCTCGATGCAACGAGTTTCGCGGTGCTCTACCCCGTGTACCCGCCGCTGGTCTCGGCCTATCAGAGCATCGATGCGCAAACCGCGCGGCTCAAGGTCGAGCCCGACTGGACCAAGCCGCCGCGCCTGGTGAGCAACGGGCCGTACGTGCTCAAGCTCTGGCGCTTCAAGCGCGACATGCGCTTCGAGATCAACCCCCACTACTGGGACAAGGACTCACTCAACATCCGCTCGATCAGCATCCCTTCGATCGAAGACGGCAACGCGCAGGTGATGGCCTACCGCACCGGCGCTGTCGACTGGCTCAGCGATGTGACCCCGCCCTACGCCGGCGACATCCTCGCCGCGAAGATGGAGTTCTACAAAGAGCATTGGGACGAGTACACCAGGCTCAAGGAGCAGGGCCTCGACCCGATCGAGATCGACCGCCGCCTGCCCCCCGATCCGCGCAAGAACATCCACGCCTTCCCGACGTTCGGCACGTATTTCTACAACTTCAACTGCCTGCCGCGGCTGCGCGATGGCCGGCCCAACCCCTTCGCGGACCCAAAGGTCCGACGCGCTTTCACCATGGCCGTCGACCGCCAGGCGATCGTCGATCAGGTGCGCCGCCGCGGCGAGCCGGTCGCGACCACTTTGATCCCGCCAGACTCCATCGGCGGGTACGAGTCACCCAAGGGGCTGCCCTTCGACCCCGAGGCCGCCCGCAAGCTTCTTGCCGAGGCGGGCTACCCCAACGGCCAGGGCTTCATCACCGTCGATATCGCCTTCAACAAGGACGCGGGGCACGACATCATCGCGCAGGCGATCGCCAAGAACTGGGAGCAGTACCTGGGCGTCTCGGTCTCGCTCTCGCAGAAGGAGATCAAGGTCTTCAAAGACGATCTCAAGAACGCGAACTACATCGTCGGCCGCGCCAGCTGGTTCGGCGACTACGGCGACCCGACGACCTTCCTCTGGCTCAACCGCACCGGCGATGGCAACAACGACCGCAAGTACTCGAGCGCGGTCTTCGACGGCCTGCTCGCGCAAGCCGATGAGGAGACCGATCCGAAGCGGCGGATGGAGATCCTCTCCGAGGCCGAGCGGATCCTCGTCGATGAGGACCTCCCGCTGATCCCGATCTTCCACTACGTGCAGCTCTGCATGTTCGATGCGAACCGGATCACCGGCATCAGCCCGCACCCGCGGCAGGAACAGAACCTCTACCTCGTCGATGTCTACGGCGACGGCGTCGGCACCGACGAGCCCCGCGTGATGCGCACGGTCGATCCCGCGGCGGACCGACCGCAGTAACAAGACGTACGCAGCGACACGAACGCTCCGCGGGGCGGCCCGACGCGAAGGACCATCATGCTCGGCCTGATCGCCAGACGACTCTTCCAGCTCCCCATCATCCTCGCGGTGATCTACACGCTCACGCTCGCGCTCGCGTGGGCGGTGCCCGGCAACCCGCTCGAGAACCCCGAGGGCCGCCGCCCGCCGCCCGAGGTCGTCGAGGCCATGCAGCGGCAGTACAACCTCGACAACTTCTGGAAGTTCTATTTTTCGTACCTCAAGAACGCGACGGGCATCGCGTACGCGCAGGCCGAGATCAGCGGCGAGGCGGGCCGCATGGAAGCCGCCGCAGTCGCCGCGGGCGTCGAGCCGCCGTCGCGGCGCATCTTCGACCTGGGCCCATCCCTGCAGTACCGCGATCAGCGGGTCAACGGCATCATCGCCGACACACTGCCGGTCTCGATCACCGTCGGCGGCGCGGCGATCATCATCGCGCTGGTGCTGGGCCTCACCGCCGGCGTCGTGGGCGCTGTGCGGCCCAACTCGCTCGCGGACCTGGCGACGCTCGTCGTTGCGCTCATCGGCATCAGCCTGCCCAGCTTCGTGATCGGCACGGTGCTGCTCCTGATCTTCTCGGTGTGGCTCGCGTGGCTCCCGGTGGGCAACTGGGGCACGCTCGGCTCGCTCTTCATGCCCGCGCTCACGCTGAGCCTGCCCTTCGCCGCCTACATCGCCCGGCTGACACGGATGGGCATGATCGATGTACTCGCGCAGGACTTCATCCGCACCGCGCGCGCCAAGGGCGTCTCGCAGTCCTCGATCCTGCTCAAGCACGCGCTCAAGAACGCTTTCCTGCCGGTGCTCAGCTACCTCGGCCCCGCCACCGCGCTCGCGATGACGGGCTCGTTCATCGTCGAGCGGATCTTCTCGGTCCCGGGCATGGGCCAGCACTTCGTCAACGGTGTGCAGAACAAGGACCTGTTCCTGATCATCGGCGTCGTGCTGATCTTCGCGACGCTGCTGATCCTGTTCAATCTCGTCGTCGATGTGCTCTACCGCTGGATCGACCCGCGGATCGAGTAGCCTTCCGCGGCCGAATTCCTCTGGAACGGTGCCCGACCTTCCACCACAATGAGAGGTGGCTCATCCGGCGTCGTGCGCTGGCCGAGTCGCCGCGCCGACGCCTAGGACACTCCATACACATCCCAGAGAGGAGTTGTCTCTATGGCTTCACGAAACAGCAAGAGAAACGCGGTGCTCACCATGGACGATCAGGTCGATGCCCTCCGCGCCGACATGGCCGATCTCCGCGCCGATTTCGCCGCCCTGATGAAGGACGTCGTCAGCGCCTCACGCACGGGCGCGGGCGAGGTCCGCGAGCAGGTCTTCGACGAGGTGCAGAAGCGCATCGAACAGCTCGGCGAGGCCGCCGACTCGCTCAAGGCCCGCGGCCGCCAGGGCGTCGACCGCGTCGAGCAGACGATCGCCGAGCAGCCGCTCGCATCTGTCGGCACCGCCTTCGGCGTGGGCATGATCATCGGTTTCCTTCTGCACCGGAGGTGATCCATCCGCGCGATCGCGAAGATGATCGTGACCGCCGCGGAACTGATCGAGGCGGAGGGGCGGCTGCTCAAGCACGCATCGTTCCGCTTCGTTGTCGCTGCGCTCTTCGTGGCCGGCGCCTTCATCTTCGGCGTGCTGGCCCTGCTGGCGCTGTTGATCGCGCTGTTCCTGGGTCTGCAGACCGAACTGCATGACGGCTGGGCGATGGCGATCTGCGGCCTAGTCCTTGTCATTGCAACAGGAGTCGCGGCATGGATGGCGGCACGATGGGCGAGATGATGGAGGAACGGCGGGAGGACCCGCGCCACCCTGCCGGCCGCTATCGCGGCCCGCGCGATCCCGCCGTCGCCGCGGCCGAGCCGCAGCCGCGCCGCGATGTCGACCTCCTGAAAGTAAAACTGCTGGCCGAGTCCGACCATCCTGTCCTGGAGCCCGAGATGAAGCGCATGATCCGCAACAACCCCTGGATCGCAACAGTCGGCGCCGCCGCGGTGGGTGTGCTCCTCGTGTCATCACCGGGCGCGCGGAAGCTCGCGCTAGGCTTCGCATTGCCGATGCTGCGCAAGCTGATCAGGTGATCTCTGAACCGGCCGTCGCTCGCTCAGGCCGCCGCCGGCTCGGGGGCCGATGGCCGCGGCGCGACCTTCAGCCGCTGTTCGATCTCCGCGGCGATCGCCGCGAGTTCGCAGTACACGCCGCGTCCGACCGCCTGAAGATCGCTGATCGCAGCGGTCCCCATGATCACCAGTTCCCCGACCTCCAGATCGCCCGGGACCCGCGGCATGATCGCCCTGGCGAGCGTGTCCTCGTGCCCGCCCGCGCCCGCCGGGTGCGGCACGCCGTGCAGGTGACCCTGCAGATCACTGAGATAGGCACGCAGCAGACGCAGGTTCCCCTCGATGGTGTCGGTCACCTTCTTCTCGCTCCGCGCCTTCTCGCCGTGACGGAACGCGGCCTCGAGGCTCGTCGCGATGGTCTTGATCTCGCGCTGCTTGGAGAGTCCGGCGCGGATCGCCGTCGCCGCCACGAGCAGCTGCTTGACCCGCTCCCGCCGCGACTCGATCCCGCGGATGGACCGTTCCGCGCCGCTGACATAGAGGAAACCGAGCGCGAGCATGATGCGCCGCGCCTGCGTGTTCGCGAACGACTCGGCCCGTGAACGCAGCGGGAAGAGCGTCCCCTCGATCCCGGCCTTCTGCTTGAGGAGCGCCTCCTTGTTGGCGGTGCGCAGCTTGAGCTTCCCGGGCATGAAAGCGATCGTCGCATCGACCAGCATCAGCCCCGCGTTGACAGCGCGGAGTTCATCCTCGAGCTTCTCGAGCCGCCCCATCGATTCGCCGATATCGACCATCGCCGCGGTGATGTCGCTGCGAACAGCGCGGAGCTCGACCGCCGCGGCCTTGGGATCACGCGGCGCCTTGACCGTTTCGCCCACCGGCGGCGCGAACTGCATCGTCAGGCCGCCGCCATAGAACGCCGCGGCGACCGCCGCATCGGCCTGAGCCCCGCGGATACGGGTGGCCAGATCGCGGCCCGATGTGAACGTGGCGTGCTGAATCTTGTCGCCGAAGCCGCCTTTGTAGAACAGGTAGGTGGCGCGACGGCAGGTCGAGTGGAAATCGTGGAACACGATGCTCGCCGGCTCATCGGTCGTGAAGATGCCCGGCTCGTTGAGCTTCGTCACCGCCTTCATCCGCGCGGTGAAGCACGGGTGGCTGTCGAAGAGCCCCGTCTTCGTCTTTTCGTGCTCCTCGATCAGACCGCGACGCGTCGCATCATCGATGCCCTCGGCGTGCGCGGCGACAAGGCCGGGGAAGTCGTCGGGCAGGCGCCCCTGCTGCAACTCCCGGGTCACGCGACCGATCGTGGGCTGATAGGCGTGGTTGAGCAGGAAGAGCCGCTCGAAGGAGTCGCGGAACGACTTTGTGCCCGCCATCCGCGCTTCGTGGCGATCAGCGTCGAACTCCATCTGGCGCGACAGAATGCAGGTGAGCGCCCCGACGACCCAGCAAAGCCCGCGCAGGATCATCTTCGGGATGATCGCGGTCAAGCGGGCCAGACCGATCACAATCGCGAGATACCCGCTGACATTCTCGCCGGCCTGTTCGAGAGCTTCATCGATCGCATCAGGCTCGTAGGCCACGCGGGCGAACCAGGAATTGACCGTGATAAGCAGATAGCTGGCCCGCATGCCCGAGCCCTGCGCGAAGTGACCGAACTCGTGGGCAAGCACACCGGTGAAGTCGCGCAGCGGCATGCTCGCGGCGAGCGGCAGTCCGACCACGAGACTGAGCTGGTTCGTGAGCAGCCCCCAGATGCCCTTGTGAAACCCTGCCGCGGCGTTGGGCTCGCAGGAGACATAGATCTGCTTCGGCTTAGGCGCTCCCATCGCCGTGCAGATCGCTTCGACATACGCGTACAGCAGCGGCTCTTCGCTCCGGTGCAGCGGCTCCCGCGGCGGCG
This sequence comes from Planctomycetaceae bacterium, assembly GCA_040255445.1. Taxonomy (GTDB): domain Bacteria; phylum Planctomycetota; class Phycisphaerae; order Phycisphaerales; family UBA1924; genus JBDZUZ01. The sequence goes on from JBDZUZ010000062.1 coordinate 10,512, forward strand.
ACTTGTGCCAGATCACCAGCGGTCGCAGCATCGAGAGCAGCAGGATGATCCCGCCGACGAGCACGGCCAGCCAGACAAGGCCCAGGCGGAACCCGCCCCGGGTCGAGGGCGGCTCGGCAACCACCTGCACCCACTGCCACAGGCCGTAAACCACCGCCCCGATCATGGCGACATACACGAGCGGGAGCAGAAGCACGATCACCACGACCGGCAGCATGATCAGCCGGTAGCCGATCGGCGAACCGACGCGCCCGTACTCCCCGCTCAGCAGACGTGAGAAGTCGAGTTTGGAAGGAACCACCGCGCCCTGGCTCGCCACAGCCGACATGCAGACTTCCCCTCTTGCGTTCTCGCAAGGCTTAGATACACACGCCGCGAACGGGCATGCCGCCGGGGAATCTACCGATCGGCCCCGACGCGTGCAAGACAATCAACCGCCGCCGCGAGGGGCCGGTTGCAGAGTCAGGGTTCTCGGTCGTGGTGAACGGGGGACGAGCCGGGGCGGGAATCAGTTCGCCGGCGTGAACGTCGCGCCCTCGAGCACATCGAAGCTCACGAACTGCCCCACCTCAAACTGGCTGGCGGCCTGCCGCGCATCGGTCGGGGTGCAGTGCACCGGGACGCCGCAATCGACCACCACCGCATCGCCCGCCACGGCGACCACGCTCCCCTGGATCCGGCGGGGGCGCCCGAAGACGGGCTCGATGTACCGGCCGCCGGTCTGAACCACATCGATGCGGCGGGCCCGGGCGGTGATCGTCCCGATGAGCCGCTTGCCCGGCTCGGTCCGCACCGGCGTCGTCGGGATGAGGTAGAGCTGGTAGCTGGTGTTGGGCACCTCGAACACGACCATGCTGTCAGAGCCGGGCCGGGCGGGGAGCACCTCCTTGAGGGTGCCGCGTGCGGTGCCGGGGGCGAGCTTGGTGGTCGGGCTGGGCGTGATCATGGCCAGAAGATAGGCGGGATGGCCCGCCCCCAGCCGCGTGCCGACCGCGGCGGATTTGGGTCAAGAGTTCGATAAGGCGTTCGCCCGAGGGCGTTCCGCCGGCGAAGATGATCCTCGAACGCGGATCGCCGCGGGACACGACACCGAGCAGCCGGGCCGGGGGGCAGGAGCGAGCGCCGATGGATCTGAGCAGACGACACTTCCTCCTCCGCGGCTCCGCCTTCGCGATGGGTTTCGCCGGTCTGCAGAGCGCCTTTGGCCGAGGGCTGCCCTTCGGCGACATGTTGGCGCGGGGCGATGAGGCGGTGGGTTACGGCCCGCTGATCCCCGACCCGGCCGGCGTGCTCGACCTGCCGCGGGGCTTCTCTTACCGCGTCATCTCGCGGGCCGGCGAGGAGATGGACGATGGCCTGATCGTGCCCGGGAGGCACGACGGCATGGCCGCGTTCCCCGGGCCGGATGGCACAACGATCCTGGTCCGCAACCACGAGACCGACATCGGTTGGGAGCAGTTCTCCCCCTTCGGCCCGGGCGGAGGCCGTTTGAGCAAGATCGATGTGAGCAGGATCTACGACCGCGGCCGCGGCGGCCAGCCCGCCTTTGGCGGGACCACGACGGTCGTCTACAACACAGAAACCGGCCGCGTCGAGAAGCACTACCTGAGCCTCGCTGGCACGGTCTACAACTGCGCCGGCGGTCCGACGCCCTGGGGGACGTGGCTCACCTGCGAGGAGACTGCGCGGACGAAGGATGCCCAGTGCGACCAGGACCACGGCTGGGTCTTCGAGGTCGAGCCGACCACGACGGCGAAACTTCAGGAACCAAAGCCGATCCGCGCCATGGGCCGCTTCCGCCACGAGGCTGTTGCCGTCGATCCGAAATCGGGTGTCTGCTACCTGTCGGAGGACATGCCCGACGGCCTGCTCTACCGGTACATCCCGACCGAGCCGGGCAAGCTGCTCCGCGGCGGGCGGTTGCAGGCGTTGAAGGTCCGCGGCTCGCCGTCTCTCATCACCGACAACCACGGCGCAACCCCCGATGTCCCCGTCGGCGCGAAGCTCGAGGTCGAGTGGATCGATGTCGATGACATCGAAGCTCCCAAGGACGACCTGCGGCACCGCGGCTTCGCCGCGGGCGCGACGCGCTTCGCGCGGACCGAGGGCATGTGGTACGGACGCGAGAGTGTGTTCTTCGCCTGCACCACGGGCGGTCACGCACAGCTGGGACAGATCTGGCGCTACACGCCCAGCCCGGTCGAAGGCACGCCCGGCGAGAGCCAGCAGCCCGGCATCCTCGAACTCTTCGTCGAGCCCAACGATGCGACGATGATCAAGAACGCCGACAACCTGACGGTGTCAGGGTGGGGCGACCTGATCGTGTGCGAGGACAGCCCGAAGATGAACGGGCTCGTCGGCGTGACGCCCCGCGGCGAGATCTACCGGCTCGCCAACAACGCGCTGAACGATGCGGAATTCGCGGGCGCCACCTTCTCACCCGATGGCTCAACGCTCTTCTGCAACATCCAGACGCCGGGGCTGACGCTCGCGATCACGGGGCCGTGGAAGCGGGCCTGAGGTCGGTGCTCACGCGTCGATCGCTGTCAGGCGTTGACCGCGGCCATCGCCAGAAAGTTGGCGAGCAGTTTCGGCCCCTCGAGTGTCAGGAAACTCTCGGGGTGAAACTGCACGCCCTCGACCGGCTGCTTCGAGCCGTCCGCCCAGCGGCGCCGCAGCCCCATCACCACGCGCCGGATCTGACCGGTTGCTTCATCGGTCTCGTCCGTCCACGCGGAGACCTCCCAGCCGTCCTGCCCGACTTCGCACGCGGGCACGGTCTCGGGAAGCACCACCAGCGAGTGGTAGCGTGTCGCCTGGAACGGGTTCGACAGCCCGGCGAAGACTCCGATGTTGTCGTGGTGCACCATGCTGGTCTTGCCGTGCATCGGCACGACATGCCGCGTCACGGTCATGCCCGCGCGATCGGCCATGGTCTGGTGACCAAGGCACACACCAAGGATCGGCACCCTGCCGCTGAAGCGGGCGATGATGTCGCCCGACACGCCCGACTCTTTCGGCGTGCACGGTCCGGGCGAGATGATGATGTGCGTGGGGCCGCGGCCGCCGTCGAGCGCGGCGGCCTCATCGGGCGTGATGCGGTCGTTGCGCACGACCAGTAGATCGCGCCCGACCACCAGCGAGCGGTCGATCTCGCCGAGCCTCTGGACGAGGTTCCAGGTGAACGAGTCGTAGTTGTCGACCAGCAGGATCACGCCGCGAGCGTAGGTCTCTTGATCACGTGCCGGTCAGGCACGCTGGCTCAGGCGGCCTCGCCCCGGGCGTCGGACTCCTCCACCGTGCCGCAGACGCCGTCCCGCGTGACATAGAAGAGGTCGGAGGTGATCGGGTAGGGCAGGCGGCGGAAGTCGTGGTCCACGCGGTCGCGGAGCCGGCTGACGAAAGGCGCCGGGTCGAGGCTCATGGCGACGAACATGTCGCGGGCGGGGGTCGCGACGTAGAAGTCGCCCCCGAGCCGGTTGCAGAGCCGCTGGTGCAGCCCGCTCAGGAGCAGACGCGCGGCGTCGTAGCCGTCGTGCTGCGAGATCAGCGCAGCGCGGCCGCCTTCCTTGGATTCGACAAGCTGGAGCTCGAGCTCGGGCGCGTAGCCGTCGAGATTCTGGCGGGCGATCTCCTCGACCTCCTCGACGCAGACCTTCCAGCGGACGAGCTGCTCGGTGGTGATACTCACCGTCATCTGCGGCAGATCGGTGACGAACACGATGACCGTGTTGTTGACGAAGGGGACGTGGGCCACCTGCTCGCGGTCCAGGTGCCGGAAGATCGACTCGGGCTGGATGCGGGGCATGATGCGCGACTTGGCGAAGTCCAGAGGCATCGAGCTGACCTGCGCCACATCGCCGGCGAAGAGCTGGTCGAGGTAGTGCTCGACGATCTCCGAGCCGCGGGCCGGCTCGTGGTTCACCATGCGGTAGAGGTTCTCGAGGTCGAGACGCCGCCCGTTGACGAGCAGTTCACGCGGGCCCACGAGATCCACCGCGTAGTCGGGATGGATCTGGCGGAGCATGGTCGCCACGGTCTCGGCGAACGCTTCTGGTTCCCTTGGCATCGTCGACATGGCCCTTCTTCCCAGAACAGAGGACGGGCGGTTGGTCCCAGGTGGACCAGACTCCCGCGAGAGGCCGGGCGAACGCCCGACTGCTGAACCCGGGGAGCGATATCGACAGCCGATACGCGGCGGGCAAGGGACTGTTCTGCAAATCGGCCGCGTGCAGCCGGGGCGACCGGCATAACCCGCCCGCGCGGCGGCGTGTGCCGCGTGCAGCAGCGTCAAGCGGGGTGCGCTGCCCCGACGCGGCGGACCGAGAACCGGCCGAGAATTGCACCGGGCAACCGACAGCCGGGCGGCGGCCGGGGCGGGCGGCCCCGCGGCCGCGAAGGGGCTACGGTCATTTGCCGTCATGCCCTGCCGGGTATAATCGGCCCGGCGTAACCGGACGGTGGATCGCCGGGATGTTGATCCAGTACCCCTGTGGTTATGCGTAGCGGAGATTGCACCGTGACCGAGCAAGAGATCGAAAGCAAGGTGATCGAGATCGTCGCCACCCAGATGGGCCACGATAAGGCGAAGATCACCCGTGAGATGAGCTTCACCGACGACCTCAACGCCGACAGCCTCGACCAGGTCGAGCTGGTGATGGAACTCGAGGAGGCCTTCGAGACCGACATCCCCGATGAGCAGGCCGAGAAGATCAAGACCGTCGGCGACGCGATTGACTTCATCAAGCAGCAGCAGCAGCTGGCCTGATCGGCCGCAGCGAGCCCCCTGCGGCACATGGTGCGGCCTCTGACCGGGCCCGTTCCGGGTGCGTATCCTGAACCAACGCCGGCCCTCCGCGGTCCGCGGCCCTCTTCCGGGGGTCGAGCGCCGTGCAGGGCCGGTTCGCTATCCACCCCGGCCGATGCGCCGGTGATGCGGCCGATTCTGCGCTGCGGGCTCTGACGACCGCCGCGCTGCCGAGGATCCCCTTATGGCACAACGCTCACACGCCCGCCAGTTCCCCAAGGTGGTCATCACCGGCTTCGGGGTGATCTCCAACCTCGGCACCAACGCCAAGGCCACCTGGGAGGCCATGCGCGAAGGCCGCTCGGGCATCAGCCGCATCGAGGGCGCCGACTTCGACCTCTACGCCGGCAAGTGGGATGTCGAGATCGGCGGCCAGGTCAAGGGCTGGGACGCCTCGCACATCCTCGACCCCCGCGAGGCCAAGCGGCTCGACCGCTTCAGCCTGCTCGGGCTCGCCGCGGCCGAGGAGGCCGTGAAGCACTCGGGTATCGACTTCTCCAAGGAGGACGCCGAGCGGTGCGGCGTGGTCGTCGGCTCGGGTATCGGCGGCATCAAGACGATCGAGGACGGGGTCATCGTCATGCGGGAGAAGGGCCCGCACCGGATCAACCCCTTCACCGTGCCGCGGCTGATGGTCAACGCCGCGGCGGGCAACATCTCGATCCGCTACGGACTCAAGGGTCCGTCCGCGGCCCACGCCACCGCCTGCGCCAGCTCGGGGCACGCGATGAGCGATGCGATGCACCTGCTCCAGCGCGGCCTGGTCGACACCGTCCTGACCGGCGGCGCCGAGGCGGCCTGCACGCCGCTGTGCATCGGCGCCTTCATGGTCATGAAGGCGCTCTCGACGCGCAACGATGACCCGACGCGGGCGAGCCGGCCGTTCGATGTCGGCCGCGACGGCTTCGTGCTGTCGGAGGGCGCGGCGATGTACATCCTCGAGACCGAGGAGCACGCCAAGGCCCGCGGCGCCACCATCTACGCCGAGCTCGTCGGCGCGGGGAACACCTGCGACGCCGGCCACATCACCGCCCCCGACCCCGAGGGCGACGGCGCCGGCCGCTCGATGGTCATGGCCCTGCGCGATGCGGGCCTCAACCCGGGCGATATCGACTATGTGAACGCCCACGGCACCTCGACGCCGCTGGGCGACAAGGCCGAGGTCGCCGCGGTGACGCGCGTCTTCGGTGATCATGCGATCAAGAGCCGCGGCGGCAAGCTGCTGATGAGCTCGACCAAGTCGATGCACGGCCACTGCCTGGGCGCTTCGGGCGCTCTGGAGACACTGGCGTGCATCCACGCGGTGCGGGACGGGGTCATCCCCCCCACCATCAACCTCGACAGCCCCGATGAGGGTTTCGACATCGACCTGGTGCCGCACTCGGCCCGGGAGCGTGCGATCAAGTACGCGATGAACAACACCTTCGGGTTCGGCGGGCACAACGTGACGCTGATCGTGGGTCGCTACGAGGGCTGATCGGCCCGAGCGGAGTGGCATCCTCTTTGCGGGATCAAAGCGGCCGGAGGTCCCGGCCGATAGGTCCCACTATGCCCACCACTGCCGCCCCGCCCACCCCGATGCTCGACCGGATCCTCAAGATCGAGGTCCCCATCATCGTCCGCCTGGCGGAGCGGTCCATGACCGTCTCGGGGGTGATGGGCTTCGCCCCGGGCTCGATCATCGAGCTCCCCAAGAACGCCGACGCCGAATTGGACCTGATGGTCAACAACAAGGTCGTCGGGTGCGGGCAGGCGGTGAAGGTGGGCGAGAACTTCGGGCTCAAGCTCACCTATCTGGGGAACCTCTCGGAGCGGATCCGCGCCATGGGCGAGGGGCAGACCGAGAGCGAGCAGTCCGCCGAGCAGCTCGCCGAGGCGATTCTGGCCGGGCAGCGTTGAGCGGGCTCCCGCGACAGCCGAAAGCTGAATACCGGACCGCCGCCCCGTGAGGGCCGCGGTATGCCGGCGAAGCGCGGCGGTGACCTCTGCGGGCGATCGGGCATTCTGAGAATATCCTCAGGTCCGGAAACCACGCCGCGGGCGGCGCCCGCCGTGGCCAGCGATTCGTTCCCGCACGGAGTGCGACATGCCCAGGGATATCCCGATCGGCAACGGCGACCTTCTGATCACCTTCGACCGGCTCTACCGGGTCCGGGATATCTACTACCCCAATGTCGGCCGGCACAACCACACCGGCGGGCACATCCAGCGCTTCGGGGTCTGGGCCGATGGGAAGTTCGCCTGGATCGAGGACCCGGGCTGGACGCGGCGGATCTCCTACCGCCCGGACACGCTGGTGACGGATGTGCACCTGGTGCACGAGGGGCTCCAGCTCGAATTGATCTGCAGCGACTGCGTCGACTTCCACGAGCCGGTGTACTTCCGCCGGTCGATCGTGAAGGACCTGTCGGGGCGTGACCGGGATGTCCGGCTCTTCAGCCACTGGGACCTCTCGATCCGCGGCATCGCGGTGGGCGACACCGCCAACTACGACCCGCAAACGCACACCGTCGTCATCTACAAGGACGACACCTACTTCATGTTCAACGCGTGCGATGAGAGCAAGTGCGGGATCGACAACTGGGCGATCGGCACCAAGCGGCTCGGCGGGGCGGAGGGCACCTGGCGCGATGCCGAGGACGGGCAGCTGGGCCGCAACGCGATCAGCCAGGGCTCGGTCGATGCGACGATCGGTTTCAACCTGCATGTCCCGGCCAATGGCAGCGCGTATGTCACCAGCTGGGTCGCGTGCGGGCATTCGTACGGCGAGGTCAAGACGCTCAACCAGAAGATCCTGGACAAGTGGCCCGACCGCATGATCGCGCGGACGGATGCGTACTGGCGGCTGTGGGTGCGGAAGGAAGACCACGATCTCTCGGGCTTCTCGCACCGCGTGGCCGACCAGTTCAACCGCTCGCAGCTGGTGGTGCGGACGCAGATCGACAACGGCGGCGCGATCATCGCGGCCAACGACACGGATATTCAGCAGTTCGGCGGCGATCACTATTCGTACTGCTGGCCACGGGACGGCGCGCTGGTGACGTACGCGCTGATCCTGGCGAGCCAGAGCGAGCTCTCGCGGGCGTTCTTCCGGTTCTGCGCGGCGGCGATCCGTGATGACGGCTACTTCCTGCACAAGTACACGCCCACGGGGGAGCTGGCGAGCAGCTGGCACCCGTGGATGCTCGAGGGGCAGCGGGTGCTGCCGATCCAGCAGGATGAGACTTCGCTGGTGCTGTGGGCGCTGCGCAAGCACTTCCTCGAGTTCAAGGATGTCGAGTTCATCAAGCCGCTCTACCAGCCGCTGGTGGTGCGTCCGGCGGACTGGATTCTGAGCTACCGCGACATCAACGGGCTGCCCAAGCCGAGCTGGGACCTGTGGGAGGAGCGGCGGGGTATCCATACTTTCACGGTCGCCTCGACGATCGGCGCGCTCAAGGCCGCGGCGGGTTTCGCGGCGGACTTTGGCGAGCCCGACCGGGCCGCGCAGTACCGCGAGGGCGCTGAGCGGATGACCGCCGCGCTCCTGCGGCACATGTGGAACCCAGAGCGCGAGCGGTTCTGCCGCATGGCGGTGCCCACGCCCGACGGCGGCTACCGGCTCGACATGACGATCGACTCGGCGAACTTCGCGCTCTTCGCCTTCGATGCGCTGGACGTTGATGATCCGAAGGTGGACTCGGAGATGCGGCAGATCCGCGAGCGGCTCTGGTGCAAGACGAGCGTGGGCGGGTGCGCGCGGTACGAGCGCGACTACTACCACCAGATCGAGCGCGACAAGGTCGATGCGGTGCCCGGCAACCCGTGGGTGATCTGCACGCTGTGGCACGCGCAGCACGTGATCGCCAAGGCGCGGACGGAGGAAGAGTTGCAGCGGGCGGTGCAGTATCTCGAGTGGACGGCGGAGAAGGCCGAGACCTCGGGCGTGCTCGCGGAGCAGTTCAACCCGTACACGGGCGATCCGATCAGCGTGAGCCCGCTGACGTGGAGCCACGCGACGTTCGTGATCGTGGTGATGGAGTACCTGCGGAAGCTGGAGTGGCTGCGTGAGCAGGCGCGGGATAGGGCGCAGCGGGCGGAGCCGGCGGCGATCTGACCGGTAGGACGATTACGCGGCGGATGATGCGCGAGGTTTGTCGTGCCACGGCTCCGAGCCGAGGCTTTGCGAGGCGAGCAGCCGTGGTTGGGCGCAGAACACGCGGCGACTCCTCGCACAGTCGTTCGACTGACAGCACCTGCCTGAAGGCGTGACGAGAAGCCCGTTGAAACGGGCTTGATGGGAACATTGTGGTGTGGGCCGCAGCGCGGGGGTTTTGATACGCCTGAAGGCGTGGCCTACGAGCGGGCAAGCCCGCTAAAGCGGGCTGTGGGACCGGCCACGTCCCGATCAATCGTGCCCATTGCACCCGCTTTCGTGGCTCGGTTCAAGGCACTGTGTTGCGATTGGAAATTCAGGATGATCCCCTCTGCTTCTTTGCATGTTTTGGCCTCGCCAAGCTCGGAGACAAACACACCGATCAAGTCAACTCCGTCGGCTCCTATCTGCGTGAGCTCGCTGACTCGCTCACGTCCCACTCTGCACCATTCCTGTGCCTCCTCGATGCGCCCGCTCGTCGCCAGCAAGCCCGCATACGCCGCGACATGATGCACAGAGACACCCGGGGCCACCCGCAGAATCTCACCGAGGCGCACTCGCACCGCTTCATCTGTCAGTGGTTCTTCAACCGATGGCCTTACACGCTCACGCAGCACCTCGCACACTTCCGGAAATCTTCTTTCGTGCTGACGGCTGTATATGCGGCTCAGGCCTGGCGGCGGCGCCCACGGCAGAATGTCGCTGTCGGGAGGAAGAAATCGAACGTTGACAAATGTGCTTACTCTGTATGCTCCATCTCGCAATGCATAGACTGTGAGATACTGGCGACATATGCCCCCCGTTCGGAATACACCGACAGAGTCGCTCTCGTTGAACTGCGGGAACGCCTTCTCGTACTCACAGCGCACATTCCGAAGCGTTTTCTGAGTGCGGCTCTTGGCCATGACGATCGCACCTCTTTGATTGACTCCGACATAGGGCCGGGGGCCGTGTGCCCGAACACTCTCGTAATTGGGCAAAGGGTACGCAGATCTTGCCGCAGCGGGCGCTACGGACGACGACTCGCAAGGGCTCAGCCCATGTCAGGACACGCACCGGCGTCGATGTGACTCGGAGACGTTTCAATGCGGGCTGGGTGATCCACTGCAGGTTCCTCGGTGCGCTGCGCTACGTGTGCTGATCACCGGCGAGCCGCCGGTGCCACGATGCGGGGTGCCACGATGTGGGGTGCCACGATGTGGGGTGCCACGATGCGCGATCACGGCGGGCGGTTGGGGGTAGGTTTTTCATCGCAGA
>JBDZUZ010000063.1:0-20520 GCA_040255445.1 Planctomycetaceae bacterium
GAACTGGTAGTGGCGCGGCTGCGGGGGGTTGGGGGGCGAGGGGGGGTTGCCGGGGCCGCCGGGCTGTCCGCCGCCACCGCCGGGGTTGTCCGGGCTGCCGTTGGAGCGGCCTTCGAAGAGGGCGGGCGGGCCGGCGAGGGTGAGCTGGGTCCAGCCGCCGGAATAGCGGCCGTTGAAGCGGGTGAAGCGGTTGGTTTGATCGGTGTTGATGAGCGTGTTGCTGGACCACTCGGGCATGTAGCCGCCGCCCTCGAAGGTCTGCTGGTAGAGGGTGACGGTGTTGGTCTGGGCCTGTGCCGCGGCGGCGAGGGCGAGGACGGCGGGAAGGGCGACGGGAAGGGCTGCACGCAGGCCGGGGGTGCGAAGGCTCATCTTGGTCTCTCCTCTTTGCTCTCTCGCGGTCGGGGCCCGCCCGGCGGAGGCGGGGGGCGTGGGGCGGGCCGCACATGCAGGGTGCTGCCTGCCCGAGGGAGCGTGCATCGGAACCGTGAGCGGGGCCATGGAAATCGGGCGTAAGCTGCTGTTGGCGTGGGGTTTGTGACGTCGGCGCGGTTTGTGCGGGCGGGCGTCCTACTATCACCGCGACCGCTTCCGGGCCGGGAGGCGGCGAACCCTGACAAAAGAGGCCAGTAGCACCCCCGGCGGCCGGACAGCACGGCTGCCGCCCGGTCGGCGTGTCGACCGAGGTCGCCCGGCCTATCCCAACTTGCCCATCCGGCCGCGGCGGCCGGCCGGCCCGGAACCCGTATGACAACGTTCGCCCCCGCCCCGATGTCCTCTCACGCCCAACTCGACTCGCGAGCCTCGACCATGAGCAACCAGATTCCCCGCAACGACCGCATCCGCAACGTCGCGATCATCGCGCACGTCGACCATGGCAAGACGACGCTTGTCGACAACCTGCTGAAGCAGTCGGGCAACTTCCGCGCCGGCGAGCTCGAGAAGCTCGAGGGTGGGCAGCACAGCCTGATCATGGACAGCAACCCGCTGGAGCGCGAGCGCGGGATCACGATCCTCTCGAAGAACTGCGCGGTCAATTACCACGCCGAGGACGGGACGGACTACCGGATCAATATTCTGGATACGCCGGGCCACGCCGATTTCGGCGGCGAGGTCGAGCGCGTGCTGCGGATGGCCGATGGCTGCTGCCTGCTGGTGGACTCATCGGAAGGCGCGATGCCGCAGACCAAGTTCGTCCTGACCAAGGCGCTCGAGGCGGGGCTCAAGCCGCTGGTGATCATCAATAAGGTGGACCGGCCGGATCAGCGGATCCAGGAGGTCATCAACGAGGTCTTCGATCTGCTGGTGGAGCTGGGCGCTGAGGACCATGCGCTGGACTTCCCGATCATCTACGCCTCGGGCAAGAACGGCTGGGCCACGCGCGAGTTCCCGATCCCCGAGGGGGACAAGCGGCCGACGAACCTGAAGGACGTGTTCGAGGCGATCGTGAAGGAAGTGCCCGCGCCCCCGGCGGACACGACCAAGCCGCTGCAACTGCTGATCACGAACATCGACTACAACGAGTACGTGGGCCGGATCGGTATCGGGCGCGTGTTCAACGGCTCGATCAAGATGGGCCAGCGCGTTGCGGTCCTGAAGCGCGACGGCGGGCGGGTCGACAGCAAGGTCGGTCAGCTGCTGCAGTTCCAGGGGCTGAAGCGCGGCGAGGTGACGAGCGTCGAGGCCGGCGACCTGTGCGCGATCGTGGGTCTCGAATCGGTTGATATCGGCGACACCATCGCGGACATCGAGAAGCCCGAAGCACTGCCGACGGTGAAGGTCGATGAGCCGACGATGACGATGCTCTTCAAGATCAACGATTCGCCCTTCGCGGGCCAGGAGGGTGAGTACGTCACCAGCCGGCAGATCCGCGACCGTCTGCACAAGGAGCTGCAGCACAACGTGGCGATGCGGGTGGCCCCGGGCCGGACCAGCGATGAGTTCATGGTGTCGGGCCGCGGCGTGCTGTCGCTGGGCATTCTTATCGAGACGATGCGTCGCGAGGGCTTCGAGCTGGCGGTGGGCAAGCCCGAGGTGATCATCAAGCAGATCGACGGTGTTGATCACGAGCCGGTCGAGGAGCTGGTGATCGATACGCCCAACGGATCGGTGGGCGCGGTGATGGAGCTGGTGGGGTCGCGCAAGGGCGAGCTCAAGAAGATGGAGCCGCGCGGCAACACGATGAGCCATCTGCGGTTCGAGATCCCGTCGCGGGCGCTGATCGGGCTGCGCGGCCGCGTGCTGACGGCGACGCAGGGCGAGGCGATCATGCACCACAGCTTCCTGCGGTTCGAGCCGGTGTCGGGGTCGATCCCGCAGCGGCAGCAGGGCGTCTTGATCAGCCTGGAGACCGGGCCGGTGACGACGTACGCCCTCAAGGAACTCGCGGAGCGGGGCGTGATGTTCGTGTCGCCGGGCGACAAGGTGTACTCGGGCATGATCGTGGGCGAGCACAACCGCGACAACGACCTGACGGTCAACGCGACGCGGCTGAAGCACCTGGACAACATGCGGGCGGCGAGCAAGGAGGCGACGGTGGTGCTCAAGGCGCCGCGGAAGATGAGCCTCGAGGCGTCGCTGGAGTACATCGATGACGATGAGCTGGTGGAGCTGACGCCCAAGACGATCCGGCTGCGGAAGAAGCTGCTGGATGAGTCGAGCCGGAAGCGTGCGGACCGGCAGGCGCGGGATGTTGTAAAGGCGTAAGCCGGGTCCGGATAACTGAATTGATCGACGCCGCGGCGGGGTTGGCCCCGCCGCGGTTTGTTTTTGGAATGTGGCGCCCGGGCATTGTGGCACCGGCGGCTCGCCGGTGGGTGGCGTGGCTTGCACGGTGGAGCGAGGAGCTTGGAGAAGCTCGGCTGTTGGCTGGTTGGTGGTGCACCATCGTCGGGGGGTGTTGCAGGCGCCTGGCCCGCAGCGCGAGGTGCGCTGAACACCGGCGAGCCGCCGGTGCCACGATGGTGGTGCCGCGGAGTCGGGGGTGGGTCTGTGCGGGTTGTGCGGGCGGAGGCTGCAGGGTCCGCCTCGCTGGCAAGGTCGGAAGGGGTTGCCCGGCTCACGCGGGCGGCGTGAACGGCCGATCGATCCGTGGGGCGATCCCGACACGTGGCGATCCGGACCCTTTCGGAGGACGGCTGTGGACCTGCACCAGATCTTGAAGGCGGCTTTCGAGGCCGATGCGTCGGACGTGCACCTGATCGCGGGTCAGCCGCCAGTGATGCGCGTGCACCAGGTGATGACGCGGATGGAGTTCCCGGTCATCACGCGGGAGATCGCGAACAAGTTCCTGGAGCAGATGGCGCCGCCTGAATCCAAGGCGATGTTCGAGAAGCAGAAGGACGCGGACTACTCGTACCAGGTTGAGGGCCTGGCCCGGTACCGCGTCAACGCGCACATGCAGCGGGGTATGCCCGCTTTCGCGATGCGCATGATCAAGACGAAGGTGCCGCCGCTGGCGAACCTGAGTCTGCCCGAAGTCATCGCGCGGCTGACGTACCTGCCGCGCGGCCTGGTGCTGGTGACCGGGGACACGGGTTCGGGTAAGTCGACGACGCTGGCCGCGATGATCGAGGCGATGAACCAGCGGTACAAGAAGCACATCATCACGCTGGAAGACCCGGTCGAGTATGTGTTCCAGAGCAAGGAATGCATCATCGAGCAGCGTGAGCTGAACCACGACATGCCGACGTTCTCGTCGGGCCTCAAGCACGCGCTGCGTCAGGACCCGGACATCATCCTGGTCGGCGAAATGCGCGACCTCGAGACAACCGCGCTGGCGATCTCGGCCGCCGAGACGGGCCACCTGGTGCTCTCGACCCTGCACACGGTGAACGCGTCGCAGACGGTCGAGCGCATCATCGATATGTACCCGGGCGGTCAGCAGAACCAGATCCGCTCGATGCTCAGCAACACGCTGCAGGCGGTGCTGAGCCAGACGCTGTTCAGCCGCATCGACCGGCCGGGCATGATCCCGGCGGTGGAAGTGCTGCTGTGCACGCCGGCGGTGCGGAACCTGATCCGCGAGGCGAGGACGTTCGAAATCCCCAACGTGATCGAGACGAACCGGCTGATCGGCATGTGCAGCCTGGACAGCTCGATCGCGGAGCTGTACTTCAACGGTCACATCAGCCGCGAGGATGCGATCGCTCAGGCGGCGTTCCCCGACAAGCTGGAGAAGCAGCTGGCGGCGTGATCGCGGACGACGGCGGAGTGTGACGGCCAGGACAGTGACAGCGCCTCGAGAGATCGGCGGAAGACCCAATGCCCAATTACCGCTACCAGGTCCGCAGCTCGAACGGTCAGATCCAGACCGGCGTTGTCGCCGCGGATTCGGCGGCGACGGCGTCGGTGATTCTGCGGAATCAGGGCGCGCACGTGATGTCGCTGGCGGCGGCGGGGTCGGCGGATGCGGGCGGCGGCTTCGCTGCCAAGCTGCGGGAGCTCAACAGCGGCAAGCCGACGCAGAAGCATGTGCTCGACTTCACCACGCAGCTGGCGGTCATGATCCGCGCCGGTATCAATCTCCGGGCCGCGCTCGACGGCATCGCCGAGCAGACGCAGCACGTCGCGTTCAAGAAGGTGATCGAGACGCTCAAGAACGATGTCGAGAGCGGCAAGCAGTTCTCTGATGCGGTAGCGAAGCACCCCAAGCTCTTCAACCCGCTCTACGTGAACATGGTGCGGGCATCGGAGATGTCGGGCTCGTTCAGCAAGATGCTGGACCGGATCGCGGGCTATATCGCACAGCAGATCGAGACGCGGAAGATGGTCGTGGGCGCCGCGATCTACCCGGCGATCATCGGCACGCTGGCGGTGGGTGTGACGGTCTTCCTGCTGACGTTCGTGCTGCCCAAGTTCGCGGGCGTGTTCGAGGGCAAGGAGGATGTGCTCCCCTGGGCGACCAAGTTCCTGATGGGGCTGAGCCGCTTCATGGTGGAGAACTGGTACGTGCTGGTGGGTGGCGTCGCGGCGGCGGGCGGCTGCATCTACGCGTTCTGCAAGACCGAGGTCGGCTCGTTCTGGGTCGACAAGATGAAGCTGACGCTGCCGGTGCTCAAGACGATGTTCCGCTCGCTGTACATCAGCCGGTCGCTGCAGACGATGGGGCAGTTGATCAACGCGGGTGTGCCGCTGCTGGACACGCTGACGATCACGGGCGACATCTCCGGCAACGTGCTCTTCAAGGGGCTGTGGCGGAAGGTGCACGCGAGCGTGAAGCAGGGCAAGAAGGTCACGCAGCAGCTGCAGAAGGACTCGGTGCTGCCGCGGGCGGTGATCCAGATGATCTCGGCGGGTGAAGAGTCCGGTAAGCTCGGCGAGGTGCTGGACGAGATCTCGACGTTCTACGCCAAGCAGCTCAAGGACAACATCAAGGCGGTTACCAGCATGATCGAGCCCATCATGATCCTCATGATGGGCACAGTCGTCGGCTTCATCGCGATGGCGATCATCCTGCCCATCTTCAAGATGAGTCAGATCGTGAAGTAGCCGAAGGGTCCGGTATCGGCCGGGCGCCGGTGCACGGCGTCGCGGCGGAGGATCGGTGTCTGGTTGGGGCGGCGCGTGGCGGATCCCTGGTTGCGTGCCCCCGGGAACGAGGGCCGTTGGAGGACGTCATGCTTCGGTCACGCGGGACATCACGGGCAGCGGGGCTGCGGGGCAGGGCGGGGGCGGCCGGCGAGCGCGGCTTCACGCTGCTCGAAACGCTGATGGCGCTGGTGATCATCGGCGTCGGCGTGCTGGCGTTCGTCGATGCGCAGGCGTCGTTCCAGAAGAGCAACGAGTGGTCGAGCCACGCGGCGACGGGGATGCTGCTGGCGAACGAGATCCGCGAGATGACGCGGAACCTGCCGCGGCACGACCCGGTGACGGGCCTGGCGATCTCGGCGACGGGCGGCGGCGGCGCGATCCTGCGCGGATGGGGGCGCGAGACCGGCGAGATCGCGATCGATGACATCGACGACATCGATGATCTCGACGGGCTGACCTTCGGCGACGGGGGCAACTTCGCGGGACCGGTCGACGCCTTCGGCCAGGTCGTGCCCGAGATCACGATCAACGGCGAGGCTCTGCAGAACGACAACGGCGACACGATCGCGCTGCGCGGCTGGCGGCAGCGGGTCATCGTCGAGAAGGTCGATCCGTACAACTTCAGCAACGCTCGGCCCGATGCGTACGAGCAGGTCGGCACGAGCCAGTTGCCGCCGATCCGCGTGGATCAGTTCCCGCTGCGGGTGACGGTGATCGTCGAGTTTCAGGATGTGGGGGACACCGCGGCTGAGGAGGTCACGCGGGTGACCTGGGTGGTGCCGCGGTAAGGGCCGCGGTGTTGTGAGGCGGATGGGCTGGGTGGATGAACGCGGCGGATGCGTGTGTGGACGGAGGGTTGATCGTGAGCAAGTCGCAAGGTGCGGTGTCTCGCAGGATGGGCCGTGGCCGGGAGAGCCGCTGGTCGCGTCGCGGCGTGGCGGCCGTGCTGGCGATGATGTTCCTGATCCTGTTCGGCTCGCTGTCGGTGGCGATGGCGATCGCGAGCAAGGGGAACATCACGACGGCGGCCACGCACCTGCACGTGTCGCGGGCGCAGTCCGCGGCGGAGACGGGCCTGGGTATCGCGCGTTCGCGGCTTGAAGAAGCGGCAGCGCGGTTCCTGATCTCGGGGAGCGACGTCAACGGCACGTTCGGCTGGCGGCTCTGGACGGGCGACCTGGGCTCGCTCGGGCAGTACACGGTGCTGCCCTCGACGACGGGGCGGATCGATGTCGCAGCGCCCGACAGCCTGTCGCGTGCGATCGCTGATGCGCACGCGCTCGATCAGGACACGGTGCCCTCGGCGGGCATCTCGGCGCCGACGATCGGTAATGCGATGGCCGGGGCGCAGAACGGAACCTACGCCGAGACGCACTGGGTGTACACGCCGGTGGTCGCGCTCGAAGCGCGGTCGTCGGGGATGACCGAGCCGCCGCTGGCGTACTCGGTGACCTACGCGCCGCTCGCCAACGGCACCGACATCCGCGCGATCGTGACGGGGTATGACTTTGGGTACAGCCGCAACGGGCAGCCGATCACGCGGACGGTGATGCAGGACTTCCGGCTCTCCAAGCGGGTCAATCACGCGATCATCAGCCCCAGCCGCATCATGATCGGCAAGAACGTACTGGTGTCGGGGGATCTGGGCGCGCGGTACACCTCGGTGAACTTCACCGACGGCGACCCCCTGATCCTGCGGAGCGATTTCTCGGGTCTGCACGCGAACCTCGACCAGAAGCTCAACGACTTCTTCGCGCAGCTGCGGAACTTCGATGTCGACGGCGACAACCGGCTGCGGGCCGGGCACCCGACCGAGAGCCAGGGCATCCCGGCGGGTACGGCGGACTATGACGGCGATGGCAACCCCGATGACGCCTTCGCGGATGTCACGGGTGACGGCTTCGTCGATGAGTTCGACATCTTCATCAAGCACTGGGACACCAACGGCGACGGGCGGCTGGTGCTGTCGGCCGACCTGACCGCGGGCACACCCGCGGCGGGCTCGACCCCCGAGTTCATCGCCGATCCGGACCTCGCGCTGCTCATCGATTCCTCGAACCCCGATCGCAACCGCAACGGCGTGTACGGGTTCATCGATGCGAACTCCAACGGCCGCTGGGACGCCGGCGAGACGATGCTGGACTTCGACTCGTCGCAGAACGTCAACCGCGACCAGGTGCTGGGGTATCGGGATGGGTACATCGACCGGCGTGACCAGTACGCGAAGGTGAGCGGGTCGCTGTCCTTCAAGGTCGATCGCGCTGCGTGGGAATCGGCGCAGGGTGTGCTGCAGCCCAAGCTGCGTGGCCCGATCCGTCCCTCGAACGGGACCGCGCCGATGTCCTTTGCGGTGTCGGACGACTCGCTGCCGGATGTCTCGGCCTCGGCGTTCACCTCGTCGCGGAATGGTCTGCAGACCGCGGCCGACGGCGCCCCCTTCGCGAACCAGGTGGCGACGCAGTTGGGGATCTCGGTGGCGCAGCTGGCGACTTACATCGAATCGCAGCCGGCGACGGCGTCGACGCCGCGGTTCGAGCGGCTCGATCCCGATGCGAACCTCGACGGCCGGCCGGACAACTGGCAGACGGCCTACTTCGAGAAGATGCCCTTCAACTCGCCGAACTTCTCCGACTGGTACTACCGACCGGTGTACCAGAACATGGTGTTCCGCGATGTGGTGATCCCGGCGGGCACGAACGCGCTCTTCCGCAACTGCACCTTCGTCGGTGTGACGTGGGTGCGGTGCGAGACGGGCAACGGCCATGTGCTCTGGGGCGAGTACGGCAAGATGATCATGGACGGGGCTTCGGGCCGGCCCAAGCCGGCGACGACCCGGTTCATCTATGGCGACAGCACCGGCGAGACCAACTACCCGCCCACGCTGCCCTCCTCGGCGACGCCGCCGAACCAGATGGTGCTGATCGCGAATCAGCCGATGGACAAAGGCGACATCACCAGCGATCAAGTGGCGATTACGCAGGGGTACAACCTGCTTCCGGAGCCGCTGATCGTGGCGGGGAAGCGTGTGACCGACACGCGGATCCATTCCAACAACATCCGCTTCCACGACTGCCTCTTCGTCGGCTCGATCGTGAGCGACTCGCCGTCGTCGTACACGCAGTCGCGGAACAAGCTGCAGTTCACGGGCTCGACGCGTTTCGTCTCGGAACACCCGACGAGCCCGGACGATTCCTCGATGAACCCCGAGTCGGTGGACGACGCCGAGATCGCCAAGAGCTCGATGATGCTCCCGAATTACTCGGTGGACATCGGCTCCTTCAACAGCCCGACGAGCCAGGACATCCGGCTGCGGGGGGCGATCATCGCGGGTGTGCTCGACGTCCGCGGCAACGCCGATATCGACGGCGCGCTGCTGCTGACCTTCGCGCCGACGCACGGGCAGTACCCGCTGGTCGATGCGCTGGGCAACCCGATCGGCAACCCCGCGGGATTCAACGCCTCGATCGGATACTTCGGTCCCGACGACGGCGACGCCGAATCGCTCGATCCGAACACGCTGCCGGTGGTGAACGGGCAGCGGATCGTGGGCTGGGACACCAACGGCGACGGGCTCGCGGATGTGTCGCACACGCAGCCGCAGCCGGGCGGTTCGACGCCGGTGCCCTTCCACGGGTACGGGCGGATCAACCTGCGCTTCGATCCCAAGATGGTGCTGCCCGACGGCATCATGCTGCCGATGCAGTTCGATCCGGTCGCGGGCAGCTACCGGGAGGGCAAGCCGTGAGAAAGACCACCCTGAAGCGCGGCTTCAGCCTCGTTGAAATCCTGATCGCGCTGGCGATCCTGGGCACACTGCTCACCGCGACGCTCGCAGCGCTCGACACTTCGTACAAGAGCTACAAGCTCACGACGGAGAGCGCCTCGACGAACGTTGTCTCGCGGATGGTGATGCACCGGTTGATGACGATGATCCGGACCGGCTCGGAGTTCGGGCCCTATCCGATCGATCCGCTCGACGCCGCGCAAAACCCGCTGACGACCGATTTCATTGAGTTCCAGAGCTTCTTCGACGAGGCGACGGACTCCAAGCAGGTGCTGCGGATCGAGCGTCGCGAGCAGGCGGACCCCGGCCGCGGGCCCTTCGAGCTTTGGTATGTGCAGACCGACATCTCCAACGGGGTTGTGACAGCGCAGGAGGAGCGGCCGCTCCTGACGGGCATTCTCGATGCGCGGTTCGTGCTCGAGTACGACGTCGGGCCGCGGCTGCGGCGTGCGACCGTTGATCTCACGATCAAGCCCAACGACTTCCAGGATGCGAGCTTCAAGACCGACCTCGAGACCGGGACGATCCGGCTGGTGTCGTCGGTGGGGCCGCGTCGCCTGGAGGAGTGAGGCAAAGTCCGCGTTCGGCCTCCGACGTTCGACGTTTGGCGTACCGCGTCCGGCGTTTGGCGGTCAGCGAGCGGCGCGGAGCGATTCGATCACCGCGGGGAGTTCATCGGCCAGGTCCTGCGGGAGCAGGCCTCCGGTGGCGTTGCTGCGGCGCTGCCAGCGCTCCGCGGCGGCGCTGTGCGCTGAGACCGCGATGCGGGCGGCATCGTAGAGTGACAGCGGCGATCTCACTCCGAACCCCAGGCGCACGTGCTGGGCCGCGAGGCCGCCGATGAGCCCGGCGAGCACATCGCCGGTGCCGCCGGTGGCGAGCGAAGGGGTTGACGATCTGTGCACCCAGGTGCGCTGGCCGTCGCTGACGACGGTGTCGGCGCCCTTGAGCACGACGATGCAGCCGAGGCGCTGGGCGAGCATCGCCGCGGCATCGGGCCGGCAGGAGGGTTCGATCGGGTCGGCGGTGAGGTTGAGCGCGGCGGCGAGACGCCTGTACTCGCCGGGGTGCGGCGTCAGGACGAGCGCAGCGCGGACATCGCGGGCGAAGTCGGGCATCGCGGCCAGCGCATTGAGCGCATCGGCGTCGGCGATGACGGGGGCATCTTCGTATTGAATAGCGCGGAGAGCGAGTGCGGGCGTAGCGCCGTGCGGCCCCATGCCGCAGCCGATGACGACGGCGGAGGCCTTCGCGGTCTCGCGGTCGAAGATCTCGGCGGCGGGCGATGCGAGCGTTCGGCCCTGCGGATCGGCGGGGAGCGCGGCGGCGGTGGCGCTGGGGCTGAGCACGAGCGTTTCGTTGACGATCGGCGCGGGGGCGAGGATGCGGGCGAGGCCGCACCCGGCCCGGAGCGCAGCGCGGGCGGCGAGCGCGGGGGCGCCGATCATGGTGGCGCCGGGCTCGCCGCAACCGCCGATGATGAGCGTGGTGCCGAAGGTGCCCTTGTGCCCGGCCGGATCGCGGGCGGGCAGCGGCGGCGGGGCGGAGTCGTCGATCGTCATGCGTGATCGTTCGGTTGTATCGGGCGGTTGGGAAGTCCGGCGGAAGAGAACTCCGGCGGCAGGAAGGGATCACCGGGGCGGCAGATGCCGGGCCCTGAGCGAGGGGCTTTGAGCATCACTTGCCGTGCTCGATGGATTCGACCTCGATCTCGAGGCGGCCCATCATGGTGGCGATCCCGGCAAGCGACATCACCGACTCTTCATCGCCCAGCGACGAGACATTCGCGGTGATGTGCGTGGCGTCGTAGGGGTAGTTCGCGGGGAGCGTGGCGTCGAGGTCGACCCAGCGCTTGGCCCCGTCGATCTCGAGGAGGGCCTGCGACCACATGTGGTAGCCGAAGATGCCCTTGGCGCCCTCGAACTCGTCGACATACAGCACGCCGGTGGCGACGCGGGCGGGGATGCCGCGGGCGCGGAGCATCGCGGTGAGGAGCACGGCGTGCTCGGAGCAGTCGCCCTCGCGGCTCTTGGCGACGCTGGTGGCGGAGGCGAAGCCGGTGCCCAGGTTCTTCTTGCGGATATGGCGGTAGACAGCGCGGCGGAGACGCTCGGCGGATTCCGCGGCGTTGAGCTCGCCGGCATTGCGGAGAGCGCGATCGGTGAGCTCGATGATCGCGGGGTCCTTGCAGTCGAGCATCGAGGTGGCGGCGAGGTAGTCGGGGTTGTTGACCTCCTCGGGCGGCGCGGCGTGGGGGAACGAGGTGTCCACGATGACCCGCACAGCGGTGTCGCCGGCGACCTCTGAGCTCTGCGAGCCCGTCGCGGCGACCTCCGGCCGCGGCGCGGCGGGGACCTTGAGCAGATACACGCCTCTGGTCACCTGGCGGGCACGCTCGATCGGACGGTTGGGGGTGACGAAGGTCGAGATCATGAGCTCGGGGGCGTTGATCTCGCCGCGGGCTTCGACCTCTGTGGCGGCGACGATCGTGACGGAGATGCCGCCGAGGTTGGTCTGCGACTTGACGAGGGTGGCTTCATCGTCGAGCCACTCGGTCGAGGTGACGCCGGGCATGCTGGCGACGGTGCTGGTGTGGCGGGTGACCTCGATCTCGCGGCCCATCACGGTGAGCGTCTCGGTTCCCTGCAGCTTGCGGGTGGTGGCGACGGGTTCGGCCCCGGTGTTGGGGTCCATCACGCGGATCGTCACTTCCTGAGCGCCGCTCTTGAGCCGCTGCTTGAGCATGCGTTCCGCCGCGGCGGGGGTGAGCCACGAGCCCTCGGGGTTTGGGAGCGTGGTCGTGGAATCGCGCCCGCCCTGCGAGGTGACGAGGGTGATGCCTTCGGGCCCGAAGGTGTACTGGCGGACGACGGGGGGGCCGGCGAGCGTCTGCTCGGAGCGCATCGAGATGGGCTTGCCGTCGAGGGTCTCGACGAAGCTCGACTTCATCGTGATATCCATCTGCAGCGCGCCGCGCTTGACGGCCATGACGACGGTCGAGTCGCTGGTGATGGTCTCGCTGGCGGTGGTCTGAACGGCGTGCATGTAGCCGCTTCGTCCGCCGAACATGTCGAGCGTGTACCAGTACTCGCGCTTTTCTGGTTCGGCGGGTGCGGGTGCGGGTGCGGCCGCGGCGGCCGCAGATGCGCCGGCGGCGGCGGGTGCGACCGGGAGCCAGGTCAGGACCGCGGCGGCGAGCACGAGCAGCAGGCTCAGCAGGCTGAGGGGCTTCGCGGGGGCGGTCTTGCGGGCGTGGGGCATGATGGTTCCCTCGTGCGCTGGTGGCGATACGGCCTGCGTTGATGCGGGGCGGGGTTGTGCGAGCCGCGATGATCTGTCTGGGACAGTCAGTGTACGGCTCCGGCGTTCCGCCGTTTCGCGAGCCGGCACGGCGTACTGTGGGGCGTGATCGACACGCATTGCCATCTGGGTTTCCCCGACTTCGCGGCCGATGGGCCCGTTGGGGGCATTGCCGCTGTGCTGGAGCGCTGCCGCGGGCATGGCGTGACCGGGGTCATCACGATCTCGACGACGGTCCCCGATGCCGCGCGGAACCTGGCGATCGCCAAAGCCCACGACCGGGTGTGGTGCAGCGCGGGGGTGCATCCCTTGTACGCGGATGAGGGGCCGCACGAGTGGGCGTGGCTGCGGGCGGTGGTTGAGGATGAGAAGTGCGTGGCGTGGGGCGAGCTCGGCCTGGACAATCATTACAAGGAGCCGGCCGCGGCGGACCAGCGGCGGGTGCTCGATGAGCAACTCGCGTTCATCAAGTCGGTGGATGCCGAGATGATCGGGCGGGGCGCCCGGCCCAAGCCGATCGTGCTGCACTGCCGTGAGGCGTTCGATGACCTGATCCCCGTGCTCAGGAACGCTGGGTTGCCCGGCGACCGGTTCGTATTCCACTGCTTCACGGGCGGGCCGGTCGAGGCGCGGCAGTGTCTGGACTTTGGCGCGATGCTGTCGTTCACGGGTGTGGTGACGTATCGGAATGCCAGAGAGGTGAAGGAAGCAGCGGTGCTGACGCCGGCGGACCGCATCATGGTCGAGACCGATGCGCCGTACCTCTCGCCCGAGCCCAACCGGGGGAAGCGGCCGTGCGAGCCGTGGATGAGTTCGCTGACGGCGAAGTTCCTGGCCGAGGCGAGGGGGGAGCCGTGGGGCCGGTTTCACGAGGCGATCAACGCGAACACGGAGCGGTTTTTCGGGGTCCCGGCCCGTTAGACCGCGTGGGATGAGGCGGGTCCGGGTCCGATACACTCGCGCCGATGCACGCACCTGATGCACTGACTCTGATGTTCGCCGCGTGGCTGCACGACCTGTCGCCGTTCCTGGTGCGGTTCAGCGGCGGGGTTGGCGTGCGGTGGTACGGGCTGTCGTACCTGATGGGTTTTCTGGTGGGGTGGCTGGTGCTGCGGTGGCTGTCGAAGCGGGGTGTCACGCCGCTGTCGCCGGTGCAGATCACCGATGCGATGGTGGCGTGGATCCTGGGCGTGGTGCTGGGGGGGCGGCTGGGGTATGTGCTGTTCTACGAGCGACCGCTGCTCTGGACCTTCACGGACGATGCGCCGTTCTGGGGCGTGCTCGCGCTGAACAACGGCGGGATGTCGAGCCACGGCGGGATGATCGGGGTGATCCTGGCGTGTCTCTGGGTGACACGACGGCTGCGGCGGGAAGGGCTGGCGGATCTGCCCAAGCTGCACGTGATCGACCTGACGGCGATCGCGTGCGTGCCCGGGCTCTTCTTCGGCCGCGTTGCGAACTTCATCAATGGCGAGCTGTTGGGGCGGGTCGCGGCGAAGCCGGGCGCGGCCGCGCCGTGGTGGGCTGTGAAGTTCCCGCAGGAGGTATTGACCCGGCACGAATCGTTCCGCACGCCCGAGCAGGCCGCGCAATTGCGGCAGCTGGTGGAGCGGTTCGCGACTCCGACGGATTCGTTTGATTCGGCGTACGAGCGGGTGCTGCGGACGCTGCACGCCGGGGGCGCGGAGGCGAGGCAGGTCGCCGCGGATCTGGCGCCGTTGCTCTCGGCGCGGCACCCATCGCAGTTGTATCAGGCGGTAACGGACGGCTTGGTGCTCGGGGCAGCGCTGCTGCTCATCTGGGCGAAGCCGCGGCGGCCGGGCGTGGTGGGGGCGTGGTTCCTGATCGTGTACGGGGTGATGCGGATCGTGACGGAGTTCTTCCGGCTGCCCGATGTGGGCGTGGAACGGACGCTGGGGCTCAGCCGCGGGCAGCAGCTCAGCGGGCTCATGGTGGTTGCGGGGCTCGTGGCGCTGGTCATCCTGCGGCGGCGGACGGATCGGACGTATGGGGGGTGGCTGCGGCGGCCGGGAAACGCGGGCGGGGCCGGCGGGGAGGCGGGGGTTTGGCCCGATCCGGGCGGGCGTGCGGCGGCGTCCTAACCTTCGCTCCCGCGGCGGGTCGCCGCGTCTGTCTGCAGGAGCACGGATGTCCGACACCGACACAGCCGCGACACCAGCCAGCCCGCCCGCTGCTGATCAATCGAGGTCCGGGGCCGCGGCCGCGGCCGACCAGCCGGCGGCGAAGATTGAGCCGCCACCCTTGCCGCGGTGGGCGATCCACCGGCGGATCTACGACTGGACGCTGGCGCAGGCGCACCACAAGCACGCGCCGACGGTGCTGTTTCTGGTGGCGATGGCGGAGTCGAGCTTCTTTCCGATCCCGCCGGATGTGCTGCAGATCGTGCTGACGCTGGAGCGGCGGAGCCGGGCGTGGTTCTACGCGGCGGTGAGCAGTGTGGGGTCGGTCGTTGGCGGGGTGCTGGGGTACGCGATCGGGTACTTCCTGTGGGAGGTCGTCGGGGATTTCTTCCTGAAGTACGTGTTCAAGCAGGAACTCTTCGACAAGGTCGGCGAGCTGTATCAGGAGAACGCGTTCCTGGCTGTGTTCTCCGCGGCGTTCACGCCGATCCCGTACAAGGTGTTCACGGTCGCGGCGGGCGTGTTCCACGTGTCGCTGCTGATGTTCATCATCGGCTCGGTGGTGGGGCGCGCGGGGCGGTTCTTCCTCGTGGGCGGGCTGCTCTACTTCATCGGGCCGCCGGTGAAGGTGTTCATCGAGAAGTACTTCAATCTGCTGACCGTCGTGTTCCTGGTGCTGCTCGTCGGCGTGGTCGCGGCGGTGAAGCTGCTCTGATTTCTGGGTTGAACCTTCAAGTGTCTTCGGCAGGGAGGAGACGGCATGAACATTCTGGTGACCGGCGGGACCGGGTACATCGGGTCGCACGCGGTGCAGCGGCTGCTGCGCGAGGGGCACCGGGTGCTGGTGGTGGACAACGATTTTCGCGGGCATCGCGAGGTGATCGATCTGCTGTCGCCGACCGCGCCGGGGCGGCTGAGCTTCCGCGAGGTCGATATCAACAACTCGGCGGTGGTGGCCGATGCGATCCGCTACGAGAAAATCGAGACGGTGATGCACTTTGCCGCGCTCGCGTATGTCGGAGAGTCGGTCGACGACCCGGTGCGGTACTACCACAACAACGTGACCGGGCTGCTGTCGCTGCTGCACGCGATGCGGGACAGCAAGGTGACGCGGCTGGTCTTCTCATCGAGCTGCTCGACGTACGGCGAGGTGTCGGGGGATCAGATCCCAGTGGACGAGGACTGCCCGCAGAACCCGGTGAGTCCGTATGGGCGGACGAAGCTGCAGGGCGAGCAGATCCTGCTGGACTTTGCCGAAGCGCAGCGGCGGGCGGGGCGCGAGTTCGCCTGCACGTTCCTGCGGTACTTCAACGTCTGCGGGTGCGATCGGTCGGGCGTGCTGGGCGAGGACCACGAGCCCGAAACGCACCTGATCCCCGTGGTGCTGCGTACAGCCCTGGGACAGCGCGAGTACATCGGCATCTTCGGCACGGACTACGACACGCCGGATGGGACGTGTATCCGCGACTACGTGCATGTCGAGGATCTGGTTGATGCGCACGTGCTGGCGATGAACGCGATGAAGCCGGGCGTTGGAGCCGGTCAGGTCGCGGCGTACAACGTCGGTATCGGCCGCGGGTACTCGGTGCGGCAGATCATCGAGTCGGCGCGGCGGGTGACGGGCCGCGAGATCCCCGTGCGGGAGATGCCGCGGCGTGCGGGCGATCCGCCGCAGGTGTACAACAATCCCAAGAAGATCAGGGAGGCGCTTGGTTGGGAAGCCAGGATCCCGGATCTTGATGAGATGATCAGGACGGCATGGACATGGTTCGAGAAGCATCCCAACGGGTACCGGTCGGCCGTGGCGCAGCGGTGAATGCTCACGCGGCGGTGATCGCCGGGCGTGCCGCCCGGTGGATGATCGCGGCGGCGTTGTGCGTTGTCGGCGGCATCGGCGGGCGGGCGATCGCGCAGGACGCGGCCGGGGCGGCCGCGGCGGGCGCTGTTGCTGAGACGGTTGCGGGCGATGCTGTGCCCGAGGGCGCGATCGATGCTGCGCTCTTCGGATCGTTCCCGACGCCGGCGCTGGATATCGAACTGGCCGAGGGGTTCGAGCGGTTCTGGCCGTCGCGGCTGAAGGTGGGCGGCGGGCGGGGGCTGATCATCCCGATCGATGGGCCGATCGCGCCGCCGCGGCCGGCGTTCTGGTCGGGCCGGTCGCCGACCGAGGTGCCGGTGGGTGTGGGGCACGCGCGCAAGTTGATCGTCGCGGCGGGTGTGCAGGGGAGCCCGGAGTTCTCGCTCGAGGGGACCAACTCGTTTGTTGTTGTCACGACCCCGCGTGAGCCGGGCGGGCCGCGGCACGAGGCGCCGGTGAACTTCGTGTATGTCTCTGGAACGCCGCGGGAGGACATGCGCGGCGACGCTCCCGAGATCCTGATCGAGCGCACCTGGTTCTCGCTGTATCCGCCCGAGGCGCCGCCGTCGCGCGGGATCGTGCTGTTCATGCCCGGTTTGCTTGCGACGCCCGAGCCGGTGATGGCGGCGCTGACGCGCGATTTGCGTGCGGACGGCTGGGCGGTGCTGCGAATGATCGCGCAGCCTTCGCGGTTCACCGAGCGGGTCGAGTTCGTGATCGATCCCGAGGACATCGCGGGCTCGGCCGAGATGATCGCGCGAACGCTGGGCGAGCGTGTCGCCGAGGTCGCCTACGCGGCGGACGCGGCGGTGTCGCACGTGCAGAAGTCGGTGCCCGCGCTGGCGGATGTTCCGGTCGTGGTGCTCGGCTTCAGCGGCGGGGCGATGACAATCCCGCCGGTGGTGAGCCTGACGCCGGAGCGGTACAAGGCCGCGGTGCTGGTGGGGGGCGGGGCGGATTACTGGCTGATCAACGAGCGAAGCAACTACCGCGGCATGATCGATGCGCTGCGGCTGTCGTGGGATGAGATCGAGGAGCCGAGCGAAGCGCAGCGAGCCGCGCTGGATCGCGCGTACCTCGAGCGCGCGCCGCTCGATGCGTATCACACCGCAGCGCACCTCCGCGGCGTGCCGACGCTGATGATCCACGCCGCGTCCGATCTCGCGGTGCCCGCGCCGCTGGGCGTGGTGTTGTGGGAGAAGGCCGGGCGGCCGGAGATGTGGGTGCGGAAGGCGACGCACGAGACGCTCTTCATGGGGCTGACGCTGGACCATCCGGCGATCGTGTCGTGGCTGGACCGCGCTGTGCCGCGGGCCGGCGCGGGCGCAGAGGACGAAGCGGAGGCGGGGCAAGGGGCCGCGCGATGACGGTGTGCCTGCACAGCCTGATCGGCGGCGGCGCGTGCTGATCGTGCTGAGCCCTTATCACCTGACGACACGCGAGCCGGTGGCGCTGGCGGCGCTGCTGCTCGCGACGGAGGTGATCACGCTGCTGCCCGGGCGGCTGAGCGGGGCAGCGCGGACGCGGATGGGCGATGCCCGGGCCGCGGCGGAGCGGATGCCGCAATACCGCGAGCTGGTGCAGTCGTGGGCGTGGACCGAGCCCCTGTGGCGGGCGGGGATCGTGTCGAGCGATTTCGAGGGCGAGGACGCGATCGAGGATGTGCGGACGGCCTCGCACGCGGTGATCCGTGATGAGCGGTTCGCCGCGCTGCGGCCGCTAATGCGCGAGGATGTGTTCACGGACGAGACGCAGTACCTGCGGGTGCTGGCCGCGGACTTGATGAAAGCGGGTCCGGACCCGGCGGTGAGCATTCCGGTCGCCGCAGGGCTGGACCGGTTCGCGGGGCGGCATCATCTCTTTGCAGCGCGGTCGGGCGCGGCGAGTCTGGCGCAGCAGGCGGAGGCGAAGCTCGGCCGCGTGATCGGGGCGATCGTCGTGCCGGTGTTCGTGCAGGCGGCGGCGGACCGGATCATCCACGCGCGCGAGGTGCTGCAGGACGAGCTCGATGAGTTGCGGGCGTCGTTCGAGGATCTGTCCGAGGCGATCGACAGGGGCGAGGATCCGGCCGAGCTCGTGATCGCGGTGACCGCGGCGGCGACGGCGTATGCCGCGGCGTTCGAGGCGCGGCGGGCGGAGGTCTTCTCGCTCAGCGAAGAGGATGATGTCCGCGCTGTGGAGGGCTCGGTGGTTGTGACGCTCACGCGGCTGCCGGGCGATGCGGTGATGCAGTCGAGCCTCTCGGCGATGTCGCTCTTGGGCGGCGCGGCGGGCCGGCGCGCGGCCGAGAGCGTCGGGGATGCCGCGGCGGGCGCGATCGTGCCGGTCGGGTCGGAACCGGTGAACGCGCTCATCATCCGGGCGATGGGGGCGCGGCCGCCGCAGCGCGGCCGGCGACGCTGACTCGTGCCGAGCGATCGGGCCGGGTGATCGGGTGGCCCGGGGTGCGCTAGAGTGCGCCGATGACAGATCCACACAGCAGTGCCGCCGGACGCGGTGATCGCCGCGCAAACCGCCTCGCCGGAGAGGCGAGCCCGTATCTCCTGCAGCACGCGCACAACCCGGTGGACTGGCGGCCGTGGGGCGAGGAGGCGTTCGAGGAGGCGCGGCGGCGCGATGTGCCCATCTTCCTGAGCGTCGGCTACTCGACCTGCTACTGGTGCCACGTGATGGAACGGGAGAGCTTCGAGAGTGAATCGATCGCCGCGATCATGAACGAGCGGTTCGTGTGCATCAAGGTCGACCGCGAAGAGCGGCCCGATGTCGACGAGATCTACATGGCCGCGACCGTGATCATGAACGGCCACGGCGGGTGGCCGATGAGTGTCTTTCTGGAGCCGGAGAAGCTGCGGCCCTTCTGGTGCGGCACGTATTTCCCGGCGGAGGCCTCGGCCCGAACCGGCAACCGGCCGACGTTCCCGCAGATCCTGATGGGGATCTCCAGCGCGTGGAAGGACCAGCGGAAGGATGTGCTCGCGCAGGCCGAGCAGATCGCGGCGGACGTTGGGCAGCACCTCGCGGCGGAGAGTCGCGGGCGTGCGGATGTCGGCGCCGAGCAGGTCTCGCGGGCCGTGTCGCAGCTGATCAACATGTTCGACCGGGTCCGCGGCGGCTTCGGGCAGGCGCCCAAGTTCCCGCAGCCGGTGTTCCTCGAGTATCTGCTGGCGGTGCGGCCGCGGGCGACGGACGACTCGACGGCGGATGCGATCGACGGCGCGGTGCGGAAGACGCTGGACCGCATGATGACCGGCGGGATCCACGACCAGGCCGGCGGCGGGTTTCACAGATACAGCGTCGATGCGGAGTGGCTCGTGCCGCACTTCGAGAAGATGCTGTACGACAACGCGCAGCTGCTGGCGGTGTATGCGGCGGCGGCTCGCTACTACAGCGACAACGAGTATGAGCGGGCAGCGCGGCGGATCGTCGAGTACATCGACCGCGAGATGACGCGGGACGACGGCGCGTTCTACAGCGCGCAGGATGCGGAGATTAACGGCCGCGAGGGACTCAACTACCTCTGGACGCCCGACGAGGTGCGCGCTGCGGTCCCCGCCGAACTCGTCGACTTTGCGATCGCGGCGTACGGGCTGGACAAAGGGCCCAACTTCCAGGACCCGCACCATGAGGACGAGCCGGCGCGGAACATCCTCCGCCTCGCGGACCGGCCCGACCGGCTGGCGCGGGCGATGCAGGTTGCGCCGGAGGTGTTCCGCGAGCGGCTCGATGCGGTGAACGAAGCGCTGCTCGCAGCGCGGGCGGGCAGGAAGCAGCCGGGGCTCGACGACAAGGTGATCACGGCGTGGAACGCCATGATGATCGCGGCCCTTGCGGTCGCCGGTCGGGAACTTGGCGATGCAACGCTGACCGACCGCGCGGAGCGCGCGATGCGGGCGGTGCTCGAGCAC
>JBDZUZ010000064.1:0-20461 GCA_040255445.1 Planctomycetaceae bacterium
CGTCGGTGGATGTCGATCGGTTCGTGCAGATCAACAAGGTGCGGTATCCGGGATTCGCGGTGATCCGGCCGCAGTGGAGCGGCGGGGGCGGTGTGTTCGATGTGATCGTTGAGATGCCGATGGAGAGCTATCTCCCGGGCGTCCTGGCGCACGAGCTCTACCGCGACTGGCCCCGCCAGACCTTCGCAGCGCAGGCGGTCGCAGCGCGGACCTACGCGCTCCACGAGCGGGAGCGGGCCCGGCGCGAGGGCCGGCTGTACGACGTCGAGAGCACTGACAGCGATCAGGTCTTCGGCGGTCTCTCGACGCTGACGGTGGCGCTCGATGCCACCCGCGAGACCCGCGGCCAGGTGATCACCTGGAACGGCAAGTTCCTGCGGGCCTACTACAGCAGCCAGTGCGGCGGTCGCCCGGCTTCGGCGAGCAAGGTCTGGCCGACGGGGACGGGGTACGAGTTCAATGAAGTAGCGCCGGTGCAGGGCCGGCCGCGGGCGCATTACTGCCAGCGCGGCTCGCTCTACCGGTGGGAGGTCACCCGCAAGGACGACGATGTGGCGCGGCGGATGCGGGCCTGGGGCGCGCGGTACGACCCGGAGCTCGAGACCATCACACGGCTCCGCGCGATCCGCGTGAAGTCCGTCAACGACGCCCAGCGACCCAACGACTATGTGCTGACCGATGCCCGCGGCCGCGAGTACACGCTGACCGCCGAGGAACTCCGCGCGGCGTGCAACCACGCGGTGCCGGGTCTGCCGCCGATCACGCGGGAGAACCGCCTGAGCAGCGGCGATGTCGAGGTCGAGGTCTGGGCCGATCAGGTCCGTTTCCGCGGGCGCGGCTTCGGCCACGGCGTGGGGATGTGCCAGTGGTGCGCCCGCGGCATGGCCGAGCAGGGGCTGGCGTGGTCGCAGATGATCGAGACCTTCTTCCCGTACGCGAAGATCGAGAAGGCGTACTGAGCCGGCGGCGGGAGCTCTCGCGGCTCGGTCGGCGGGTTGGTCTTCGCGGTCGCCATGTTCAGATGACCTGATCGACGAGCGAGCCGGTGCGTGCGCCCTGTGGACGCGTCGCGTCGTACGCCGCGCGGATGCGGTCGGCGGTCAGACCGGCCTTGGCCGCGGCCGCGCGGACCGCCGGTGCGTCGTCGGCGGTCCGCGGGCTGCGGGTTGTCGGGGTGGCGTTGTTCGTGCTGTTGGAGGCGCGGTCGAAGCTGTCGCGGCCGTCGCGGGCGCGGTCCAGGTTGGCGCGGAGGATGTTCTGCGTTTCGAGGAAGGCCCAGAAGGGCTTGGGGCCGACCGTGAAGAGCGTCACCCGCTCGGGGTGGTCGTTGCGGGGCTGGTCGTGTGCGGGGTCGCGGTCCGGGCAGGTGGCCTCGACCGTGCGGCGGTGGATGACCGGCACGAGCGTGGGGCTGTTCTGGACGCGATCGACGAGCACGCAGGCCCGTGTTGAAACGGCCGTGCCGCGGCGGGTCGCGGGGGATGCGGCCCATAAGATCGCGGCCGAAACGGCCGGCGGGCGTGTGGTGTGTGATCGCCGCGGGCCGGTTGTGCCGCGTGTTGCCGCGGTGCAACACCGCCTGTTCGAGGATCGCCACGCGTGTTGCCCACTGCCGAGCTCGAGTACGACCTGCCGCCGGACCGCATCGCGACGGTGCCCGCCGAGCCGCGGGACAGCGCGCGGCTGATGGTGGTGCGGCGGGGCTCGGGCGAGATCCTGGAGCACACGACGGTGCGTGAACTGCCGCGGCTGCTGCGGGCCGGCGACCTGATGGTGATGAACGCGACGAAGGTGCTGCCGGCGCGGTTCATCGGCCGGCGTGCGGACACCGGCGGCGGGGCGGAGGGGCTGTATCTGGGCATGGACCCGCTTGGCGGCGGCTCGACGGATCGCTGGATCGTGCTGGTGAAGGGCAAGAAGCTGCGGCCGGGGATCGAGATCGAGTTGAGCGATGACCACGGGCAGCCGTCGGGCACGCGCTTGAGGCTGATCGAGCGGGCGCCCGAGGAGGGCGGCGCGTGGCGGGTGGAGGTCGTGGGGGAAGGCCTGGGCGGCGGGCCGGAGGTGGTGCTGGAGCGGCTCGGTCGCACACCGCTGCCGCCGTACATCCTCAAGGCCCGCGAGAAGGGCGAGGTAAAGGTTGATGACCGCTATGACCGCGAGCGGTACCAGACGACATACGCGCAGGCCGCGGGTTCGGTGGCGGCGCCGACGGCGGGGCTGCACCTGACGCCGGAGCTGCTCGCATCGCTCGTCGCTGCCGGCGTTTCGCACGAGACCGTGACGCTGCATGTGGGCGCTGGCACTTTCAAGAATGTCGAGACCGAGTTCGTCGAGCAGCACCAGATGCACACCGAACGGTGTCTGATGCCGCGGGCCGCCGCGGCGGCGATCGCGCGGACGCGGGGCGGGGGCGGGAGCAGGGTGGGGCGGGTGATCTGCATCGGGACGACCGCGGCGCGGACGGTCGAGACCTACGGCATGGCGGCGGACGGCGATCTGGTGGGGCACGAGAGGGTCCACCCCGGCGACTGGACGGACACGCGGATCCTGATCACTCCGGGGCACCGCTGGCGCTGGATGGACGGGCTCCTGACCAACTTCCACCTGCCGCGGTCGACGCTGCTGGCGATGTGCGGGGCGCTGTTCGATGGGGGTGTGGGCACGCTCAAATCGATCTACGCCGAGGCGATCCGCGAGCGATACCGTTTCTTCAGCTACGGCGATGCGATGCTGATTCTCCCCTGAAAGTGGAGCGGTTGGCGGGTCCGCGGCGCGGGCGGCAAAAGATGGGCGCAGCGCAGCGCCGGGAGCCGATGAGAGAGCGGCGGCTGGGGTGTTCGGCGTGCGGTGTGTGATGAGCGGGTGATGGAGGCGGAAGCGGCATGGAACTGCAGCGGCTGATCGCGGGTCTTGATGTGCGGACGCTGCGGGGCGACGTTGCGGGTGTCCGCATCTGCGACCTGACCGAGGACAGCCGCACGGTCGTCCCCGGCTCGCTCTTCGTCGCCCGCCGCGGCGGCAAGTCCGATGGCAACGGTTTTACCGCCCAGGCCGTCGCCGCGGGCGCGGTCGCCGTGCTCACCGACGACGCCAACGCCGCGATCGATGATGATGTCGTGGTGCTGTACGCGGCGGATGTCGCGGGAACGAGCGCGCAGATCGCCGAGCGGTTCTACGGCGAGCCCTCGCGGACGCTGGGTATCGCCGCGGTCACCGGCACCAATGGCAAGACCACGACCGCGTGCCTGATCTGGAGCATGCTCAACCACGCCGACCGCCGCTGCGGGCTGGTGGGCACCGTGATCATCGACGACGGTGTGGAGGTTGCGCCAGCGGCGATGACGACACCGCCGGCGATCGAGATGAGCCGGACGCTGGGCGTGATGGTCGAATCGGGGTGCGTCGCCGCGGCGATCGAGGCGTCGAGTCACGCCCTGCACCAGAAGCGGGTCGAGGCGCTCCGCATCCGCGTGGGCATCTTCACGAACCTGACCGGCGATCACCTCGACTATCACAAGACCATGGACGGCTACGCCGCGGCGAAGCGGCACCTCTTCGAGCTGCTCGAGCCGGCCGGCGTGGCGGTCACCAACGCCGATGACCCGTGGTCGGTGTCGATGGTCGCGCCGGCACGCGGCACGGTCGTCCGCTGCACTGCCCAGCGCAAGCCGGATGCGGAGGCATCGGTCGAAGTGACCGGCGCCACGCTCGAGGGGATGGATCTGGCTCTGCGCGGGCCGTTCGGAATGATCGAGACGCGGATCGCGCTGCTCGGCCGTTACAACGCGATGAACGCGCTGCAGGCGGCGGTCGCGGGGCACGCGCTTGGCCTCACGCCGCCGCAGATCGCGGCGGGCCTCGCCGCGGCCAAGTCGCCGCCGGGCCGCATGGAGCGTGTCAGCACTTCCGAGGACCGCTGCACCGTCTTCGTCGATTTCGCGCACACCGACGATGCGCTACAGAACGCGATCGGCGCGGTCGTGGAAGCGATGCCCAACCGGGCGCACGCGGGCGCGGGTGTGGTCTCCGCCGCGGGGGCCGCGGCGAGCGGGAAGGCGCCCGGGCGGCTGTGGGTTGTGTTTGGCTGCGGCGGCGACAAGGACCGCACCAAGCGGCCGCGCATGGGCAAGGTCGCCGCGGATATGGCCGACATCGTGATCGTGACGAGCGACAACCCCCGCACTGAGCGGCCCAGCGCGATCATCGATGAGATCCTCGCGGGTGTGCCGGGCGCGGTCAGGCAGAAGGTCCGCGTGCAGGTCGAT
Source organism: Planctomycetaceae bacterium (assembly GCA_040255445.1). GTDB lineage: Bacteria > Planctomycetota > Phycisphaerae > Phycisphaerales > UBA1924 > JBDZUZ01. The sequence goes on from JBDZUZ010000064.1 coordinate 4,269, forward strand.
CGCGAGCGCGCCATCCGCATGGCGATCACCGAGGCAGCGCAGGGCGATGTGATCATCATCGCCGGCAAGGGCCACGAGACCGAGCAGATCCTGCCCGATGGCAAGGGCGGTGTGATCACCACGCACTTCGACGACCGCGAGATCGCGCGGGCCGTGCTCGCCGAGCAGAGGCCGCGGCCGGCCGTCGTCGCGGCGACCGCGCGAACCGCCGGCGCAGCGGGTCGCCCCGCCGAACGCTGGGGCCGCTGACGACGCCGCAATCGAAAGCCGTACTCCCGACACATTCGCAACGCCCCGCACCGCACACCCGGAATCACCGCCCCATGACGTTCTGGTCGCTCGACAACATCAAAGCAATCCTCGGCGGTTCGTGGGCCTCGCGCCCCGAGGCGGTGGTTCGCGCTGGCGCGGTCTCCGGTGTCACCATCGACAGCCGCGCAGTCGCGCCCGGGCAGATGTTCATCGCGATCAAGGGCGAGACGCACGACGGGCACGATCATGTGAACGCTGCGGTGAAGGCCGGCGCTGTGCTCGCGGTAGTGTCGCGTGCCGAAGCCGCGGATGCGGCGGCGAAGGCCGCCGCGGCGGTGCTGGTGGTTCCCAGCACACGCGCGGCGCTGCTGCGCCTCGGGCACGCCTACCGCAAGACGCTCGACACCACCCGCGTCATCGCGGTCGCCGGGTCGAACGGCAAGACCACGACCGTTCGCCTCATCCAGTCGATCCTCTCCCGCCGGCTCCGCGGCGTGGCATCGCCCAAGAGTTTCAATAACGACATCGGCGTGCCGCTGACGTTGCTCAGCGCGAAGCGCGGCGATCAGTACATAATCTGCGAGGTGGGCACGAACCACCCCGGCGAGATCGCGCCCCTTGCCGCGGCGATTGAGCCGGATATCGGCGTGATCACCTCGATCGGCCGTGAGCATCTGGAAGGGCTTGGCTCGATCCAGGGTGTGGTGCAGGAGGAGACGAGCCTCTTCCACGCGCTGCGGCCCGGTGGACTCGCGGTGCTCAGCGCCGACAGCGAGCCCTTGATGGAGTACGCGAAGCGTCTGCCGCTGCCGCAGGGCTCGACAACGGTCCGCTTCGGCGTTGGTGAAGATGCGGACCTGCGCATCACCGGCGCCACGGCAACGGCCGACGGCGTGACCTTCGGCCTCAACGGCCGCGGCCAGTACCGCGTCGGGCTGCTGGGCCTGCACAACGCGAGCAACGCCGCCGCGGCGATCGCGGTCGCTCGCCGCATGGGGATCGATCAGGCGGATATCGAGGCGGGCCTCGCTGCGGCGACCGGGCCGGACATGCGGATGCAGCGGAGCGTTGTGGCGGGCGTGACGTTCATCAACGATGCGTACAACGCGAACCCCGAGTCGATGCTGGCCTCGTTCGCGGCGTTCCGCGGGATCGCGGCCACGCCCGCGGCCGGGGCATCCGGCGGCGGCCGCCGCGTTGTGATCCTGGGCGACATGCTGGAACTGGGCGATGCCTCGCGGTCGGCGCACGCCGAGATCGGCGCGGCACTCCGCGATGCGAAGGTCGCCGACCTCGCGATCTTCACCGGCGGCGCAATGATGCACGCGGCGATGGCGTACGGCCTGGGCGCGGCGTACATCGCCGCGAGCGACGAGTCCGAGCGGATCGCGCTCGTGGCCGCGCAGCTCAAGCCCGGCGATACCGTGCTGCTCAAGGGCTCCCGCGGCATGGCGCTGGAGCGGATCATCAAGGCCTGGCAGCAGCGGGCCGAATCCGTGGCCGCGTCCGGCGACGCCGCTGTCACCGAGAACAAGCCCCGCAACGGCGCCGCCAACGGCCCCACGCTCAACGGCGCACCAGCGACCACCTGATCAACTACCTGACGCCCGACGCACCTCCCCCAACGCACCCCATGCTCTACTGGCTCCTCTCCATCTCCCGCGAATGGCTCCTGGACCGGGGCATCTACGGCCTCTTCAGCGTGCTCGATCAGCTCCAGTTCCGCGCGCTGGCCGCGGCGGGGCTCGCCTTCGCGATCGTGCTGCTCATGGGCAAGCGGACCATCCTCTGGCTGATCCGCATGAAAATCGGCGACACGGGCATGACCGATGCCGAAGCGCTGCGCCACCACGCCCAGAGCAAGGCCAACACGCCCACGATGGGCGGCATCCTCATCGTGGGTGCGATCCTCGCGAGCGTGCTGATGCTCGCCGATCTCCGCGAGTTCTATGTCGTGCTCGCGATCATCGTGATGGCCTGGCTGGCAATCCTCGGCGGGTTCGACGACTGGCTCAAGCTCACCAGCAAACGCCGCGGCACGGGCAGCCGCCAGGGCCTGTACGCGTGGGAGAAGCTCGTCTTCCAGCTCGGGCTGGGGCTGCTGGTCGGGTGGTTCGTCTTCAGCCGCGGCGAGGGCGTTGAGGATGTGCGGCATGTGCTCAACCTGCCCTTCCAACGCACCTACGAGGGTCCCGACAAGGCGCTCAACCCCTCGCTGATCTTCCTGCCCAGCGCGGTCTTCGTCATCGTCGGCATGCTCATGGTCGCGGGCGTCTCCAACGCCGCGAACATCACCGATGGGATGGACGGCCTCGCCGGCGGTGTGAGCGCGGCGATCGCGGTGGGGCTGTTCGTGCTCACGCTGATCGCCGGCGATCAGGGCAACGCCCAGTACCTGCTCGTGCCCCACATCCCCGGGGCATCAGAGCTCGCGGTGGTCGCTGGCGCGACGGCGGGCGCATGCCTCGGGTTCCTCTGGTGGAACTGTTCGCCGGCGCAGGTCTTCATGGGCGACACCGGCTCGCTCTCCCTGGGCGGCATCATCGGCTACCTCGCCGTGGTGCTGCGCCAGGAGATCGTCGTGCTGGTGATGTGCGGCGTCTTCCTGATCGAGATCGGATCGGTGGTCCTGCAGGTCGGCTACTTCCGCGCGACGGGCGGCAAGCGGATCTTCCGCTGCGCCCCGTTCCATCACCACCTGCACATGGGCGGCTGGACCGAGCAACAGATCGTCGTCCGCTTCTGGATCATCTCGATCCTGCTCGTGGTGATCTCGCTGGCGTCGATCAAGATCCGGTGACGCGAGGAGCGGTCGGGATCACTTCCTGACCAGCACCAGCGCCCGCCGCAGGACCACGCGATCCTGGATCGGCCCCGAGGGGCCGGGCTCGATCCGCATCAGCAGCCGCGTGGTCTCGCCGCGTCCCGCGGGGAGGAGCAGGTTCAGGTCGTGCCGCGGCGTGGACTGGTTGAGTTCGAAAGCGCCCAGCCGGGTTGTCTCGCCGCCACGGGAGAGATCGAGCACGAGCGTGAGGTCGCCCCAGATGCGGCTGTCGGCGGGCAGTTCCGCCATCGCCGCGAAGCGTTCGGCCGCGGGCGGCAGGTCCCACTCGACCGTCATCGGGCCGGGGAGTTCGATGTCGGCCGCATCGAGCGGAGCGTTACCGGAATGGACACGCGGCGGGGGCACCCAGCGGCGCGAGCCGGGCGCATCGATCACCGCGAAGGGCATGACGGCCAGCGGACGCAAGCGGGCGACATCGAAGTTGATCGCGCGGATATCGCTCGCGGGGAGTTCGATCGCCGGCCGGCGGCCCGCCGCCGCGATCAGCCGCGCCTGCGCTTCATCGCCGCTCAACTGCACCGACTCCACCGCGGCGACAGCGCCCGAGTAGAGCCACACCCACGCGCCGGCCGCTGCCTCGGCCGGGTTGGCCAGTTCGATCTTCGCCACCCGCTCGGACGGCACCGATGAGATCCGACCCTCGCTCTCGATCACCACCTGCTCGCCGATCGATTCGACGAAGCCCGAGAGGCGGTCGGCGTTGATAAGCGTGATGCGGTCGTCCGCGGCGGAGCGTTCGGCGGGCTCGGCCAATTCGACACCCGGCGCGATATCGCGCAGCCGCACGCTGCGGATCCGCTCGAGGTCGAGCTCCATCACGCCCCAGAGTGTGCTCTGCCAGGCGAGTTGTTCATCATCGGATGCGGGCTCGGTGTGCAGCGCGCCGGGCAGTCGCTCGCCCGATGTTGTCACGAGCAATCCTTCGGCCTCGATCGCGGCGAGCGCGTCGAGATGCCGGTCCGCCCGCGGGCCGGTCGGCGCTGGCGGCGCCACCGCCAGCACGCGTCGGCGTTCCAGCCGCTGGGGCCGGCCTTGCGCATCGCGGAACTGCATCGCGTTCTGATCGAACCACAGCCCGCTCACGCTCTGCTGTTCGAGCGTGTCGAGCACGATCACGCGCAGGGAGGCATCACCGAATGGGGCGGGGTTCGCGGGAGCCGCCGGCGACTGCGCCAGGGCCGACGCCGCGATGAAGCAGGGAGCGATGGCCGCGGCGATCACCCGCCGCACGCCCGCACACACAAATTCCTCTCGCTGCTTCACGGTGCATCGCTCCGCCTGGGATGACTCACCTGTCTGGACTGGTATCTCCGGACTGAGTCACCAGCCTGAGATGCCGCGCGGCCCAACTGGGGTACTTCGGTTGCCGCCATGCCCGGCTCCGGTCCTTCTACGCCTACTTCTGAAAGATCGGCAGATAACGCTTCGGCATTTGCAGGATGATCAAGGCCATCGCGGTCCCATATTCCTCGCCGGCGCCCTGGTCCTCCCACATGCCGGTGGCGAGCTGCCGCGAGAGGAGCTCGGCGCGAATCGCGGGCCACCACCGCGACCAGGATTCGCCGCCGGCCAGGAACATCGCCTGCACCGCGTAGTAGTGGCCGTAGAAGTAGTGGATCGCCTGCGTGTCGAAGCGGCCGGGGAGCGCGGCGTTGAAGAGGTAGCGGAGGCCGGTGTCGATCGCGCGGTCCTCGTAGATGCCCGCGTAGTACAGGCTCGCCACGCCCGCGGCCGACCGCGGCCACGCGCTTGGGCCCGACACCAGCTGATACCGGAACCCGCCATCGGGGTTCTGGCAGGCGCGGACATACTCGACCGCGCGGTCGATGACGGTCTTGTTCACCTCGAGCCCGGCGTTGCGGGCGGAACGCAGCGCCATGATCTGGCAGATCGTCACCGAGACATCAGCGTCGAAGGGCACGGGGTTGTAGCGCCAGCCGCCGTCCTCGTTCTGTGTCGATTCGATCAGGCGCACGGCCTTGAGCAGCTTCTCGTGCAGCCGCGCGGCCTGCGCTGTGTCGCCTCCGCCGGCGGTCATGCCGTAGACCTCGCCCAGGAAGAGCGCGGCGAAACCGTGGCCGTACATCGGGCTGTTGGCCGTGTCGGTCGCGATCAACCCGCTGTCGGTGCAGTTGTCGAGGATGTAGTCGAGTGCGCGGGAGACGTTCTCGCCGTACACGCCGCGGCCGGGCATGTGGCCATCGGCCATGAAGGCGATGCCGGCGAGGGCCGTCACGGCGATCGTGCGGCCGAACTGTTCTTCACCGAAGGAGCCGTTGGCGTTCTGGCCGCGGGCGAGCGCGGCGAGCCCGCGCGATGCGGCGGCATCGAGCTCGGCGGTGATCTCGTTGGCCGCGGGGCGGTTCGCGGCGGAACCGGAATCGCCGGCGGGCTGCATCGGCGCTCCGCCGCTGGCAGCGGCGGACGAGAGCAGGAGCGGAGTCATCGCGAGCAGATGGCCGAAGAATGGGACCGATCGCATCACCGCGGGCTCCCCTCGGCCTTGGGGTCCTCCGCCAGCCGCTTGTAGTACTCCTCGGTGAGCGAGCGGTACATCTCGCTGAAGCGGTCGCTCGCGCCCTGCACGAGGGCATCGCGCAGGTGATCGGGCAGATTGCCCCAGGTCGCGGAGTTACCCGCGGCCTGGCTCCGCGGCTGGGCTTCCTGTCGCGCGGGCCCCGGGCCTGGGTTGTTGCCGTCGCCGCGGGCCTGCTGCTGCTGTGAACTGGCCTGCTGCTGCTGGTTCTGTTGGTTCTGCTGCTGCGATGAGGAAGAGGAGCTCGAACTCGAACGCGACTGCTGTTGCTGCTGCTCGGCGTCCTTTATCAGCTTGTCGAGCATCCGCAGGATGTCCTCCTGCAGACGCTGCGTGCCCAGACCCGCATCGCGCGAGTCGTTGAGGCGCTGCGAGGTCTCGCCCATCAGCGCGACGGCTCGCTCGAAGTCCTCGCGGATCTCGGTGGGCGAGAGGGCTCGGTCGAGCTCGGTACGGGTCGTATCGGTTGCGGGCTTCGCCTCACCCTCCGCCGGCGCTGCGGGCTTCTCGGGCGTGATGCCCAGCAGCTCATCGAGCGACGGCGGCTCGGCGGGCTTTGTCGCGGTGTCCTGCGCTGGCTGCTTCTCGGGTGTTGGCTTCTCGGCCGCCGGCTGCAGCGCCACAGCGCTCCCCGCCAAGAGCACCACAGCTGCGAACTGTGTGAAACCTCTGATCACGCGCACACCTCCACCTCAACCACCCTGACCGTCAGTATTCTGTTCGTTCCCCGCGGCCCCGGGGTTCTCGCCTTCCGCCCCGTCGCCTTCAGGCGGGGCATCCGGCCCCCGCGGAGCATCCGGCTCGATCGGCGCCGGCGCCTCGCCGGGCCCCATCGGCCCGCCCGGCTGCTGCGACATCCGCTCCAGCAGCTCCCGCGCGATCTCGGCGAGCTCGCGCTGCAGCGTCGCCACGCGGCCCAGCTCCGCATCCGCCTGCGCTGCGCCGCCATCATCGACACGCCGCGTCCGGTCGGCGGCTTCCTGTTGCAGCATCCGCAGCAGCTTGAGCTCGGCGATCGGCGGGATCAGCGGCTGCTCGGCGCCCTGCCCGCCGCCCCCGCCTCCGCCACCACCGCCCGCGGCCGCATCGCGGAACTCATCGTCCTGCTGCTGCGCCTGATTCAGCGCCTCGATCAGCGAAGCAAGAACCAGCGCTGCCGCTTCCTGATCGAGCGAGACGGTGGCCGGCGCCTCGCCGCGACGCAGCGGGTCCGCCGCGCCGGCCATCAGCCGGTCCAGGCGGGTGTGCGCGTAGTCAAAGAGGCGTGCTTCGGCCACATCCTGCGTCGTCGAGCGCAGCTCGTCCATGGTCCGCCGCAGGTCTTCCTGCTGGTCGCCGATCCGACGCACCGTCGCGCGGTCGCGGCGCGAGAGTTCGCGGCCGATCATCGGTTCTGCCTCTCCCCGCAGCGCGACCTGCGCTTCGAGCGCTTCCTGATAGGCCTTCTTGAGCTCGGCGCGCTTTCGCTCGTTGTCGCGCTGCGCAGCCTCCCGAGCCAGTCGCTCTGCCTCGGCCAGGGCTTCTCGCAGCCGTGTGAGCGCGATGCGTTCATCGCGGTCCGCGGCGTTGAGGTCCGCGGGCTGGGCCCGCAGCGATCCGATCGCGCCGGCCTGCGCCGTGCCGGCCGCGTCGATCTGCTCGCCGATCCGCGGCGCATCTTCCATCTCGCTCGCGGCCTGATCGGCGAGCGCCATTGTCGCGCGGTTCAGGTCGATCATCGCGCCGTCGAGGTTCTCCTGCGGCCGGCCCTCGATCGCCGCGCCCAGCCGCGTCAACTCCGTCTCCTGCTGCCCGATCAGCCGCCGCAGCGTCTGCATGATGTCCGCGAGCACGCGGCGGAGCGTCTCATCACGGCGCTGCTCGGCCCGCTCCATCTCCTCGAGGGCCTGCTGCAGCCCCTCGATCGCCTGTTGCTGCATCTCTTCGGCGGTCGTCGTCTGGTTCTGCTCGATCTGCTGGGCGGCATCGCTCTGCTGCCGCGGCACCTCGTTCTCGCGGGCCCGCTGCGCGGCCTGGCGCATCGACTCGGCCTGCGCCTTGTCGATGTCCTCCATCTGCTGCGCCCGCGTGTCGAGCTCTTCGATCGCCGCCCGCGTGCGCTGCGCGAGCTCTTCCTGGCGCTGGCTCAGCCGCTCGAGGTCGCGGCGCTCGTTCTCGGAGAGCTGGTCCGCCGTGCGTCCCTGCAGCGATTCGCCCGCGCTCGCGGTCTGCATCTGCAGCTGCTTCTGGTCCGCGATCAGGCGTTCGATCATGCGCCGCGCCGCCCAGGTGTCCTGCCCGCGGTCGAGCATCTCGACCAGTTCGGTGAGACGTTCCTGCGCTTCGCGCTGGGCGCGGGCGGCGTCTTCGGCCACCGAGGGCGCCTCGGGCGTGCCCGCACGCGTCCGGAGCTGCTCCATCGATTCAGTGGCGCGGGCCGCGGCTTCCTGGGCCTGCTGCGCGGTATCGGCCGTGTCGGCGACCAGGCCCGCGATCGCGCTGTCGTCGGGCTGGTTGCGTTCGATCCGCTGCTCGAGCCGCTCGATCAAGTCGCGGACGGGCTCGAGCCTCTCCGCGACCGAACGCTGCCGCGCCGACTGATCCGCCGCCGCGGCCGCGTCCTGCGCTGCCCGCGGGAGCGACTCCATCAGGTTCGCCTGGATCTCTTCGAGCCGCTTGGCCGCCTCGCGCACCGCGCCCAGTTCCGCGAGCACCTGCGCGATGAAGTCGCTCTCGCCGATGATCCGCAGCCGACGCGTGGCCGACCGCGCTGGCGGCGCATCCTCCGATGCCATCAGCGCATCGCTGGCCAGCCCCGTGAGCCAGACCTCATCGCCCACGCGGACATCGAGCGCTGCCATCTCGATCGTTGTCGCGGCGATCGCGCGGACCAGGCCGGAGTCGCTTTCGTTCGAGGCCGAGACCGTGCCGGTCGCTGCGGCCCCGCCGATCGACGCCCGCGCCACGATCGCCGCATCGCCCAGCGGTTCGGCGGGCGCGCCGATCGACTCCGCCGGCGGGCGGGCCCGCTGCAGTTCCAGCGCGGTCAGCGCGAGGCCAACATCGTCCCGCGCCTCGGCTCGGGCATCGACCACCGCAGTCGCGAGCACCGCTTCATCCTGCGGCGGATCGATCACCGCGATCAGCGGCCGCTGATCTTCGGTGACGTCGAAGCGGTAGACGACCTCGTCCATCCCGCGGATGCCGAAGCGGTCGCGCGGATCGATCCGGACCACCGCATTCTCCCGCGCGGTCCACGTCAGCCGCCAGACGCGCTCCGTGAAGACCGCATCCAGGTCGCCGATCCCCGACAACCCCGGCAGGCTCCGAGCGATCCACGCCTCGCGGTCGTCCTCGGCGGGTGTGGGCAGATCCTTATTGAGCGTGATCTCCAGCGCGACCCGCGAGCCGGCGAGGATCGGGCCGATGCGTGCCCGCGCATCCCGACCCGTTCCCGCGGCGATCGTCCCCCGCAGCAGCGAGGCCGGGCCTTCCGCGGCGAGTCCCGCCGCGTACTCCGGCAGCGCGATCTCGACGGCCGCGCTCGCCACCGCCGGCGGCTCGACGAGCGCGATGCGAGCGGTCGGGCTGCGGCTGTCCTCGGTCTCGAACCAGTATTCGAGCGTCACGCCCGCCGCGCCGTCGCCCGAAGCGCTGCTGCGTGCGGGCGCCAGCGCGGCCGTATCGAGCAGACGCTCGAAGAGAGCTCCCGTCTGCCCGGGCGCTGCGGAGGTCTCGGGCGTCGCCGCCTCGCGGTTCTGGTAGGTCATCAGGGCCCGCTGCACGCGGCCATCGCGCGCGCCGCGGACGCGGTACATCACGCGGACCGTGGTGTTCTCCGCCAGCCGCGGCGACTTGGTCAGCACGGCCCGCAGCGGGAGCGCAGCGCCGATCGGGTGCGCCACCATCGGGTTCGCATCCGCCACCGCCGTCCGTCGAGGCCAGGCCGCATCGGTCCATGGCGCCCACACCCGCCGCCAGCCGACCCGCGCTGCATCGGGCGCGAAGACCGAGAGCGCCACGATCGGCGCCGCCACCAGCAGCAGCGCGAGCATCGCACTCCGCAGCCCGCGCGGGTTCAGCACCGAAGCGCCGCGGAGCGCCTTGAACCGCTCCATCGCATCTAGCGCGGTCCGCGCTGCCAGCGAGCGGTCTTCGCGTTCATCGCTGTGTGCGCCCAGTTCGAGACCGGCCGCGAGCACGCCGGCGAGCCCCGCCGCCTTGCCCGCGGGTGACTTCTCGATCCGCAGCGCGACTTCGGTCAAGGGCGGCGTGAAGCGGACGACCGGCCGGACCTTCCGCCAGAGCAGCACGGACAGCGTCGTGACCAGCCCCACCCAGAAGACCCAGCGCAGTTCATCCGGCGGCCGCACGAGGAAGTCCAGCAGCCCCACAAGCATCGCCGCGGCGAGCACCACCGCGACGACCGTGCCCAGCCGCTGCACGGTCAGTTGCAGCTTGGCCCGCCGCCGCAGCCCGCGCAGTGCCGATGCCAGCGTTGCCGACGCCTTGGCGCCCTCATCGCTCACGCCCGTGGCGGCCGCGTGCCGGGTTGTGCGGTCTGCGTTGCTCATGCGTTCAGTGACTCGGCAACTCCCACGGACCCCTCCCCAACTCTTCTATCGGCCCAACGCCCCAATCGGACGCGGCATGCCCCCCCCCATCCACCCTCAGCTCTCATCCCCCCAGCTTTCGTCCTCCAAGGCAATGTAGACCCTCGCAACCCATTCAGATCCACAATCCCGGGGAACCCGCCCGCTGTGACACCTCAGTGACGCCCTGTGCCGTCTCCCCCTTCGTGCCTCCGTGCCTTTGTGCCTTTGTGCCTTCCACTCCGTCCCTTTGTCCCTCAGTCCCTCCACCTCACGGCAACTTCACCAACCGCCGCACCACCCACTCAAACGACGCCAGCAGAATGAACAGCGCCCACACCAGCGGCTTGTCCCAGAGCGTCTCGGTCTCGGGCGTTCCGAGCAGCCGCAGTTCGCGGTTCGGCAGCTTCTCCGGCAGCGTCGTGATCGCATCGACGCCGATCACCTCGCCGCCGGTGGCCGCCGCCAGCGACCGCAGCGCCTCGTGGTCCGCCTGCGGGACACGCAGTTCATCATCGGGCAGCGCGACCTCGACCCGCGCGGCGAGCCCCATACCCGCCAGCAGCGGGTCGCTCGCCTCGATCAAGTACTGCCCCGGCTCGGTCGCCAGCCACGACCCGGCGAAGGATGCCACCGCGTCGGTGACATCCGAATCCGGCTGCAGCGCGATCTCCGTGGGCAGTGCGCCCTCGATGGCCTCACCCTCACGCGTCATCGGCGTCACGCGCACCTTCACATCCGCCGGCCGCGCATCCATTAGCCGCTGATCCAGCAGTCGCACGCTCACCTGCACGCGCTGCTCGGTCTCCGCGATCTCCGGTGTGACGTTCATCACCGCCGGAGCGCCGCCGCGGCCGAGGCTCTCGCGGGCCAGCAGCCGCACCAGCGGGATCCAGAAGCGTTCGGGCAGCGTCTCGCCGCGGCCGTAGCGATACCGCCAGATCTCATCGGTCCCGACATACACGATGCGGCCCGCGCCGTAGCGCATCGTCGCCACCAGCGGCGCGGGGTTCTGCGTCGTGCCCACCGGCACGGCGGTCGCGAGCACTTCCGCCGTGGGCTTCATCGCGCTGGGCAGGAGCTGCTGCGCCCACCGCAGCGCGGACCATCCAAGATTCGCATCGGTCAGTTCACTCGGCCAGGGCTCGCCGGGCGTATCGCTGAGCTGCAGCACTCCGTACCGCTCCGCCGCGGGCGCCCGCTCCATCACGACCGGGCTCAGCCACGCGCTGGGTCCGCCGCCGCGGTCGGTCGAGCCGCCATCGGGCCCCATGCGGAAGGGGATCAGGTCCGCCAGCGGCGTGCCGCGCCACGCGCCCGGCGTTGAGGCCGGCCCGCCGAGCCACAGCAGACCGCCGCCGCGTTGAGCAACATGATCGCGGATCTGCCGCAACTGCTCCTCGCTGAACATGCTCGGGCGAAGGTCGCCCATCACGATCACATCGAACTCGGCCCACGCCGCCGCGGTCCGCGGCAGGACATCGAGCGTGATCTCACCTTCCTGGATGTAGCGTCGCTCGGCGCTCAGGAGCAGCGACACCGAGCGGATCGAGCTCTCCCGCAGCAGCAGGTTCTTGAAGTAGCGCCACTCCCAGCGCGGATAGCCATCGAAGTACGCCACGCGGATCGGCGAATCCGCGAGGGTGATCCGCACCTGCCGCGTGTTGTTCGAATCGGTCAGGTCCGGCCCCTCGGGCTCGAGCACGATCCGCCACGAGACATCGCCCGCGTTCCGCGGCCGGGCGGTCAGTGTGACTGGCTCGCTGTCGTCGCCGGTGAGGCGCTCTTCGGCGAGCGTCTCGCCGGTTGCATCATCGACGAGCCGCAGCGTGCCCCGCGGCGGCTGCCCCTCGACACCGAGCGACTCGACATCGACCGTGACCGGCACAAGATCGCCGACGAACGCAGCGCGGGGCCACTCCGCCCGCGTGATCGCCGCATCGGGGATCGGCTCAGCGCTGCCCAGCGGCGACACGAACACCGGGATCTGGCGGGATTCGAGCTGGCGGATCGTCGAGCTCGCCACCTGGTCCGACGATCGTCCATCGCTGACGACGACGATGCCCGAAACCGGCTTGCCCGCGATGCGCCGCATGGTCTGCTCGAGCGCTTGGCCCAGCCGCGTCCGTCGCCCGGTTGCTTCGCCCAGCGACACCGCTCCGCCATCGGAGCGCAGGTCGTAGGAAGCGCCGTCGAACCCCATCAAGAGGACATTCCGCTCGGCGCGGAGATCATCGAAGACCGGCCGCGCTTCGCGCACGAGCTCGTTGAGCTGCGCCTCGCGCGACCGCCGCGAGCCCGTCCCGCCCGGCGCATCCTCGACCGTCATCGAAGCCGAGCGGTCGAAGAGGAACACCACCCAGTCCTTCTCAACCCGCTCGGTCTGCTTCGAGAGTTGCGGCCCCAGCAGCAGCACCACGATCAGCAGCAGGAGCAGCCCGCGCGCAATCCCCAGCACGATCCGCGGCCCCCGCGCGCCCACCAGCCGTGAGTACCCCCACAGCCCCGCCGCAGCGCACCCCGCGATCACCGCGAGCCAGCCCCAGGTCGGCATCTCCCGCGCGAACTCGAACACGACATCGCCATCGCCCGTCGACAGCCGCTTCAGGTTCAGGATCTGGTCGAGCAGTTCGTTCACGCGGCGGCCTCCTGACCAGCGCCGCCCGCAGCGCCCGAGCCGCCAGCGCCGCCAGCCGCCGCATCCTCCAGCCGCGCATGGCTGAAGACCTTCGCGAGCACAACCTCGATCAACCCAACGACCAGCGCTGCGATCAGCAGGGGCAAGCTCAGCGTCGGCGCATCATCCGAACGGCGTAGATCAAACGCCGGCCCCTCGGCCGCGCTGGGCGAGCCGCCCGCATCCGCATCGATCCACTCAACCTCCGCGCCCGCGCCGCTGAGCCAGGAAGCGACCTCGGCGGTATCGAGCGTGTTCACAACGCCGCCGGCTGCATCAGGGTTGACGGCGATCGTCGCGAGCGTGCGGCCATCGCCGCTCCGCGCGGCCCACAGCCCGCTCCGCTGGATCGCGGATTCGGGCTGCCCCGCCGCGGCGGTCCCGCCCCGCACCACACGCAGAATCTCCCCCGCGCCGCTCAGCGACACAAGCTCGACAGCGCCATCGGGCATGACCGGGATCTCGCCCGCCGTGGCCTTCCGCGTGCCCACCGCGCGGCCGACGCCCTGGCGGATCAGTTCCTGCGTCAGCGGCACCATCAGCGGCTTGGTCGCGATATCGCTCCACGACAGCGCGGGCGATGTCGTCAGCAGCACCAGCGCGCCGCGATCGCTCACCGCCGCGCTGCTGTTCCCACCGCCGGTCGCGATCACCAGCGGCCGTCCATCCGCCAGCCGCAGCCACGCCTCGCCCTCGCCGCCCGAACCCTCAAGGCCTGACATCTGCACCGGCAGGATCCTCGACACCCGCGCCGGCCGCACAAGCTCCACCAGTTCCGGCCCGATCAGCGCGAGCGGGTCATCGCTGAACGCCGAGCGGTCCGCGCTGATCTCCGCGCCGCCCCCCGCGATCTCCTCGGCATCCCGCGCGATCGTCCACGACACCTCGAACGCCGCGAGCATCGCATCGGTCCAGAGGTGCGTCTCGACCTCCGCCGGGGGCACGACCATGACGAGCGCGCCCCGCGCGGCCGCATCGGCCAGTTGCTCCCACCCGCCCGCGTTCAAGAGGTCCGGCCGCGTCACGATCGCCGCGTCGTACGGCGCGAGCGCCCCCGCGCCCTCGATGTCCCGCCGCGGATCCAGCCGCGAGATGCGGATGTCCGTCGCGGTGCGGCGGAAGCTCAGCGCATCGGCCCGCGGCGTGAGCGCGAGCGAGAACCAGTCCGCCGCGCTGTACGCATCGATCGCCGAGCCCGGCCGCGCCGTCGTCTCCGCGGCAATGACCGCGACCTCCAGCCGCCGGCGGAACTCGACCGGCGCCCGCGACACATTGTCGTTCGAGAGCGCATCGCCGCCCACCGCGCCCGTCACGATCAGCGAACCGCCCGCCTGCGGCAGCGCCCGCGGCTGCACGAGCGCGAGCGCGGAAGCGACCTCCTGCCCGGGCGCGAAGACCGCTCGTGCGGTGATCGGCGTCTCCGCCGCGCCCGCCCCGCCGCCGGCCACGCCCCCGGCTCCAGTCGGGCCCCCCGCCGCGTTCCCGGCTTCTGCGGTCACCGTCACCGTTGCCTCACCCGCCTCGCGCACGCCCGGCCCCGAACGACGCACCGTCACCCGCACCGGGATCGGCTCAACAGCGCTGCCTTCGGCCCCGCCGAGCACCACCGCCCGCAGCGGCTCCACCGACACCACACCGACATTGCCGATGACCGCCGCGGCCGGCCGCGTCGCCGCGACCCGCACACCGCCGTCCGCCCGCGCCATCTCGATCGCCCGCTCCGCATCGACGCTGCCGCCGCGGAACTCGCTGAACACCGCGATGATCGGCTGCCCGGCCTCATCGCGGGACTCATCCATCGCCTCCGACGCCAGCCGCACCGCGCCGGGGATGTCCGCCGCGCTGTCGAGCGCACGCAGATCCCGCAGCACCGACCGTGCTGAGGCGAAGTCAGCGGTGGGGGGGCTGATCAACGCGCTCGCCGGCCCCGCCGCGCTGTAGATCGCGATGCGATCGCCGCGCGATGGGTCGAGCTCATCCAGAAGCTCGAGCGCGGCCTCGCGTAGCCGCTCCACCGCAACCGCCCCATCAACCTCCGCCCCGCTCGCGATCGACTGATCGATGACCAGATGCACCGTCCGCGCTGTCCCCGCCGCGACCCCCGCCCCGCCCGCGATCAGCGGCTTGCCCACCGCGAGCGCAACCAGCGCCACCAGCAGGCACCGCGCCGCCAGCAGCAGGATCTGCTCCAGGTTCATCCGCCGCCGCTGCCGCCGATAGGCCTCGAGCAGAAACTTCATCGCCCCCCACGCCACCGGCCGACGCCGCCGCCGCATGAGGATGTGAATCAGGATCGGTGCGGCGATGCACGCGAGACCGACCGCCGCCAGGATGGGGTTGAGAAAGATCACCCGTACTTGCTCTTCTTCAGCTGCGCGTTCCGCCGCGCCACGAACGCTGCCAGCGCGGGGCCCAGCCAGTCGTGCGTGCTGATCTTCTGGTAGTCAAAGCCCATGCCCAGCACGAGCTTCTCCACCGCCTCCCGGTGGCTCTTGAACGCCTCCAGATACGCCGCCCGCAGCGACCGCGGATCGATCCGCACCGCGCTCTCCCCCTCCAGCCCCTCGAAGGGCGCGGCATCGGTGAAGTCGAACCGCTCCTCCGCCCGGTCGATCGTCTGGAACACGATCAGATCGTGCCGCGCGTGCCGGATCCGCGCCAGCGCTGCCCGGATCTGCTCGATGTCCACGAACAGGTCCGACACCAGCGCGATCACCGACCGGTTTGTTAATTTTCCCAGCGCCTGATCGATTGACCGCGCAAAGTCCGTCGACCGGTGGGCCGACTCCACCGGGTGCGTCGAGAGCGCGCCCACGATCTGTCGCCACGTCCCCTGACTGCCGCTGGTCCGCACCATCGCGCGGATCTCATCGGAGAAGACCGTCAGCCCCACCCGGTCCCCCTGCCGGAGCGTGATGTACGCCAAGGCCGCCGCCAGCGCCGTCGCGTGGTCGAACTTCGACCACTGCGGCCGCCCATCCGGGCTCGTCTCCCGCCCCGTGCCCGAAGCTTCCTTAAAGGATCGGCTCCCGTAGCTCATCGAGCCGGAGGCATCGACCATCACGAAGAGGTCGAGGTTCGTTTCCTGTTGATACTGCTTGAGTTGCAGCTTGTCGGTGCGGCCGTACACCTTCCAGTCAAGGTGCCGCAGATCGTCCCCGGGCACATACGGCCGGTGCTGGGCGAACTCGACACTGAACCCCTGAAAAGGCGATCGGTGCTGCCCGCTCGAGATCCCCTCGACGATCATCTTCGCCCGCAACTCGAACGACCCCAGCTTCGCCAGCGTCTGCGGGTGCAGATACAGCGAGG
>JBDZUZ010000065.1:0-20446 GCA_040255445.1 Planctomycetaceae bacterium
CTCGATCACCAGCGTGTTCGCCGCGCCGATCGCTTTGCTCGCCGCATCGATCCCCCAGTCCGCCTCGCCCGCCAGCCGCACCAGCGCCCGCTTGTAGGGGATCGTCACGCTCACGCCGCGCAGGCCCAGGTCGCTGTGCTCGACCAGTTCCGCGAGCGTGGCCTTGAAGCTCAGGTATGCCGTCTCGTCGTCATCGCCAGCCGCGATCGGTAGCGGCAGATACACACCGTTGTGCCCGACCGCTTCGAACCCCGCGTTGTGGATGTGCGGCGAGAGCGACTGCGTCACCGGCCAGCCCACCACGCCATACACCGCCGTCTCCCGCCCGATCGACCGGATGCGGTAGAGGTCGATCAGATCCCGCAGCGTCGGCTGCCCCGGCGCGGTCGTCGAGGTTGGCCGCAGGCTCGCGAATGTCAGGAAGCCGCCGTATTTGGGTGCCAGCACCCGCGAGATCAGCCCGAACTCGCCCATCCCCAGCGCGATCATCGGCCGGCGGAAGGCCCGCGGCAGATCGAGGATCTCCATCGCATCGCGGAGCGACCTGGCCCGGTACGCGATCTTGACGACCGCCGCGGCCGCCTCCTCGTCCATCGCCGACAGCCGCCGCAGGAGATCGCTGGGCCGCCCATCGAAGTCGTGCGTCGAGAGAATCAGCGAGGTCGCAAGGTCCCGCTGCTGCCCCGGATGCCGCACCGCGAGATTAACCTTCTGCCGGATGTTCGCCGAGGCCTTGTACGCCGCGAACTCGACATCCAGATACCGCGGCCCCGCGGCGTTCCCCGCCTCCGCCATCGTCCCCAGCCGCTCGAAGAGCGAGACCCGCGCATCCTCTGGCCCGTCGTACGCCCCGCCCTCCGCGCCGATGCGGCACGTCACGATGCAGGGCAGCGGCGACTTGCTCACCAGCCCGACGATCGCCTCTTCCTCATGGCCGTCGCCGCTGAAGAACTCATCGATGCGGTACTCGACCAGATCCGCGCCGCCATCGGCCGCTGCCTGCGCATCGGCGAGCGCCGTGTGGATCTCGGTCACAGTGATCGGTACACAGATGAGCGTCACGCGCGGAGTGTATCCGGATCGGTGATCGCCCCACCGCCCGCGCTCTTGTCCGCGGCCGCGGCCGCCGCGGCCTTGCCCGCGATGAACCCCGTCGCCCACGCCCACTGGAAGTTGAACCCGCCGATACGGCCGTCCACATCGAGGATCTCGCCGCACAGGTACAGCCCGGGCACGACACGCGACTCCATCGTGTCCAGGTGGACCTCGCTCAGCGGCACGCCCCCCGCCGTCGCCTCGGCATACGTGAACCCGCGGTCGCCCGTTACCGGAACCGGATACTCGGTGAGCAGCCGGACGATCGCCCGCCGCTGATCGCGCGTCAGCGCCTTCACCTGCGTCGCGGGATCGACCGCCGCGGCCTCGCACAGATGCCGGGCCAAACGCTCGGGCACACCCGCCTTCACATCATGACCCGGCACGCCCGCCGCCTGCGGCGGGATCTCGATCAGCCACCGCAGGAGCCCCATCGGCCGCGAGTCGAGCAGCAGGCGGTCAACGTCCTCGCCGCGCGTCCCGGTCAGCCAGTTGATCACGATCGCCGCGCCCGCATCGTCACCCTTCGCGGCGGTCCAGCGCCGGCTCATATTGAGAGCGGCCGGGCCCGACAGCCCGAAGTGCGTGAGGAGCAGCGAATCGGTCACGGTGTCCAGGCGCTTGCCCGTGCCGCTCCGCAGCTCGAGCAGCGCCGGCACCGTGACGCCCGAGAGCCCGCACAAGGGATGACTCTTGTCGATCGTCAGCGGCGCGAGTGATGGGAAGACCCGCGGCGTGATCGTGTGCCCAAGCCTACGCACAAAGCCGTACCCCGCCCCATCCGACCCGCTCCGCGGCAGGGCCTGGCCGCCGGTGGCGATGATCACACGCCGAGCCCGCACCGTTCGGGCGGCGGTCCCATCCCCGCCCGTGACCGTCAGGGCGAACCCACCCTCGGGATCGCGCAGCACCGACTGCACCCGCGCCGGGTACTCAACCTTCGCCCCCACATCCCGCACCGCCGCGAGGATCGCATCCAGCACTGTGTGCGCATCGTCCGTCGTCGGGAAGAGTTTGCCGGTGTCCTCCCGCTTGAGATGCACACCCAGCTCGCGGAAGAACGCGACCGTGTCGTTCACACCGAAGGTCCGGAGCACCTTGCGGATCGCGTTGCGGCTGCCGCCAAAGTAGTCCTTCTCATCGACCGCGTGGTGTGTGACATTGCACCGCCCGCCGCCCGCCACGAGGATCTTGGCCCCCAGCCGCTTGGCGCCGTCGAACCCGACGATCGACACCCGCGAGCCGGCCTCGCGCGCCTCCCGCGCGGCCCGGCCAGCCCAGACCGCAGCGAAGAGCCCCGCGGCCCCGCACCCGACGATCGCGATGTCGCACCGGTTGATCACCCGCGATTGTTGCCGCGACGCGAGCTCACGGCCGATTCAGATACGCGATCAGAAGGGCCACTCCCACCCCGACATGCAGCAGCGTCACCAGACCGCCCATGATGATGCCCACCCAGGAGTGCGTCCGCCCCCGGATCGCCGGATCGCGGCGGTATTTGATGAGCCCCAGGATCCCCATCGCAAGCGTCGCGGGGCCGATCAGGATGCCGGATCCGGGAATCATCAGCATGGGGATCAGGCCCAGGATCGCCGCGTAATACGCCGCGACCGCGAGCGGGTTGTCGCTGGGGATCCACGCGCTCCCACCCCGGCGCTGTGTCGGCCGCGTGTAGGGGACATCGTCCTCGCTCGTCGGCGGCGCGGGCGGCAGGTCCCCCGCCAGCGCGGCGATCTCGCGCACGGGCTTCCAATCCATCATCCCGTGCGCCCACACCAGCGTGGCGTGCCGGATCTTCCCGGCGGCGATGAGATCGCGCAGCTGCCGCTCCGAGATCGGCCCCTTCCGCTCGGGTTCGCCACCGGGTCCCGTCGCCGCGTAATACCAGACGAGCTCGTGCACGTTGTCCCCCGCGATCCCCCAACCCCCCGCTGCATTACCTCTTCATGACCACGAGCGTCCCGGCGAGCATGTCGTGCATCGCCTGCTTACGCTCGGTGAACGCCGCGATGATGTACCCGATGTAGAAGATGATCTGAGAGAGGATCTTCCCGAATGTCCGCGCCGATGCTGCACCGAAGCCGATCCGACCCCCGCTCAGGTCGGTGACCTTGATCCCCAGCATCAGTTTCCCCGGTGTGCCCTGCAGCCTGGAACTCTCGAAGCACGCGAAGTACAGCCACCAGACCGCCAGCAACACAAGGTACGCACCGCACATCCCGCCGAGGAATACCGGCGATGGCGGCTGATTCTGATTCGCGTTCGATGCGCCGCCGGACAGCAGCGCGATGGGGATCACCATCGCGTAGAACAGGACCGTCAGCACGATTCCGGTGATGACCGAGTCGACGATGAACGCGACGAACCGCAACCAGAATCCGGCGTACTCGCGGCCGCCGGGCCGGAAATCGCCCAGCGGCGGCGGTGTCGTGCTCGCGCCGCCCGCATAGAAACGCCGCGCCAGTTCCGGGTGCCGCGCTGCGTCTACCCAGGTCTGTGCACCTTCGGCGATCACCATGTGGTGCGGCAACAGTTCCTGTTCCGCGAACATGTCATCGATCTGTTCGATCGAGAACGGCCCCTCGGTCTTCCCCGAGACGCGGCTGATGTAAAACCTCGACACTGTTGCTGGCTCCGACTGCTCACCGTCGCGCCCGCGGCACACCCGCGGAGCGAGGCTGGGCCCCCCGCATCGGCGGACAGAATACCTGATTCCATCCGCCCTGCCGAGGCCGGTCAGGACCCCCTTACAACTCGCTCAGCCGCCGCGCGATCTCCTGCTTTGTGAGATCGTCCATCAGCTTCGCCATGTTCCCGGCCATGACGTCCTTCAGGGCGTACTGCCCGGGCAGCCGCTCATCGGCGACAATCCCGTCCTTCCATCGGTAGGTCCGGATCTTCTCGCTCCGCTCCCCCAGACCGATCTGCGTCCGCCTCGCCTGCGAACGCTCTTCGTGCTGCCGTCGCCGCTCGAGTTCATAGAGCTTGGCCATCAGCAGACGCTTGGCCTTGTCGCGGTTCTGGTGCTGGCTCTTGCTCTCCTGCATGCGGATCACGATGCCGCTGGGTTTGTGGTGGAGCTGCACCGCCGTCGCCACCTTGTTGACGTTCTGCCCGCCCGGGCCCTGGCTCGTCGTCACGTTCTCTTCAACGTCGTTGGCCCAGTCGATCTTGACATCGACCTCCTCGGGCTCGGGGAGCACCGCCACCGTCGCGGTCGAGGTGTGGATCCGGCCCTGCGATTCCGTCGCCGGCACGCGTTTGACCTGGTGCACGCCCGGCTCGAAGGACAGCACCGACCACACGCCCTCGCCCTTGATGTTCGCCGTCACACTCCGCAGCCCGCCCGCGCCCGCCTCGGCCTGCGCATCGAGCACATCGACCGACCACCCCCGCCCCGCCGCGTACCGCGAGTACATCTCGAAGAGATCCCGCGCCCAGAGCGCGGCCTCATCTCCCCCCGTGCCGGCACGGATCTCGAGCATGACCGACCCGATGCGCTGGTCCTCGCTGGTCACGAGCGCGGCGAGCACCTTCTCCGCCGCGGCATCGGCCCGGGGCGTCAGCGACTCCAACTCCTCATCGGCCAGGGCCCGCATCTCCGCATCCGGGTCAGATTGCGCCGTCGCCGCGACCGACTCGATCTCCCGTTCCAGCCCGACGAGTTCCCGGAACGCCGTTACTACCGGCTCGATCGCCCGCCGCTGCGTAGCCAGGTCACGCGCCTTGCGGGGATCGGCCGCAATATCAGGGTCCGCCAGCTGCGCCGAGAGCGCCTGCTCCTGCTCATCAAGCGAGCGGAGCCGCTGCACCGCGTTGTCGGGCAGTCGTCGCGTCACCGGCTTTCTCACGGGCTCCTCGGGCATGCCGCTCACGATAGCGTTCGACCCGGCGTGCCACAGGCTTGCTGCTTTGAGCGAGCCTGGGGTTTGGCGCCTCTCGCGGCAGCAGCATGAATACGCGGTGGGGCGACTGAGCGATCGCTCGTCACCCCCATCACCCAGACAGCCCTCGGCGGCCCCTCACCACCTCGGCGGGGCCGGGGCGTGTAACCTCCCCGAGCCGCGGCCCAATAATGGACACTTCCGCGACGAGCCACGATGCGACAGGGGCCCCGACTTGACCGACGCGATCAGACTCGAAGGCATCCGCAAGACATTCGGCAGCAAGGTCGCGGTCGAGAACCTCGACCTGACGATCCCATCCGGGTCGCTCTGCGGCTTCATCGGCCCTAACGGCGCCGGCAAGACCACCACCATCCGGATGATCATGTCGATCATCTTCCCCGATTCGGGCAAGCTCGAGGTCCTGGGCAAGAAGTCCGCGATCGAGAGCAAGGACCGCATCGGCTACCTGCCCGAGGAACGCGGCGTCTACCGCAAGATGCGGGTCGGCCAGTTCCTCAAGTACATGGCCCGCCTCAAGGGCATCGACCCCACCGGCCTCGATGGCAAGGTCCGCGGCTGGCTCGACCGAGTCAGCCTCGCCGACTGCTACCGCAAGAAGTCGGAAGAACTGTCCAAGGGCATGCAGCAGAAGGTCCAGTTCATCGCGACGGTCATCCACGAACCGGACCTGATCATCCTCGATGAGCCCTTCTCGGGCCTGGACCCCGTCAACTCGCGTCTGCTCCGCACGCTGATCGACGAGCAGCACGATGCCGGCCGCACCATCATCTTCTCGACGCACCAGATGTCGCAGGCCGAAGCACTCTGCGACCGCGTGATCATGATCCACCAGGGCCGCAAGGTGCTGGACAACACCCCCCGCGAGATCCACTCCCGCTTCGACGCCCGCATCATCTATGTCGAGCCCGCCACCGCGCGCAACGGCACGGCCGAGTCGCTCCGCGCGGTCGCGGGCGTGAGCGAGGTGCGTGAGAACGGACACGGCTTTGATGTCCATATCAGCGACGACCGCGATGCCGCCGCGCTGGTGGCCCCCCTCGCGCAGATCGGCGATCTGGTCCGCATCCAGGTCATGAAGCCCACGCTCGAGGACATCTTCATCGAGATCGTTCAGGGCAGCAGCGCCAGCGAAGCCGATCGCCAGCGTCTGCTCGATGCGCTCCGCGCCGGCAACCAGGAGGGCGGCCAGATCCGCCTCACCACCGCGGGCGCGGGCTCCGATGGCTCGGGCGACTGATCCCTTCCCCATTCCTTCGAAACACCACCTCCGCAGGAATACCGCATGTTCAAGACTCTCCACGTGGCCTGGCGCGAGTTCACGGCCACGGTGCTCACCAAGGGCTTCCTGATCGGCGTGCTCATCGTGCCGCTGGTCGCGCTGCTCGCCATGCCCCTGGCGATCCTGCTGATCAGCTCCAAGCCGCCCGCGGTCAAGGGCACGGTCGCGATCATCGACCGGACCGGCGCCTCCGGCGAGGCGCAGGCCGCAACGCGCCTGGCCGAGTCGCTCACCACCGATGCGATCGCCAAGCGGCTGGGCCTGGACCTCACCGAGTCGATCGAGCGGGCCGAGAAATTCGTCGCAGAGAACACCGAGTCCGAGCAAGCCCGCGCGGCTATGGGCACCGCGAAGGTCGCGGCCGGCAGCGCTCAGGTCGACGCCCCGCAGATCGAACCGGTGGTGCTCCCCGCCGACACCGACATCGAGGCCGCGAAAAAGGAACTGCTCGAGGGCACCGTCTACGACGGCTCGCGGCTCGCGCTCATCATCGTCGAGCCCGATGCCGTGCGCCGGGCGGAGGGCGAGGAAGAGTTCGGCGGGTTCGAGATGTTCGTCAAGGCCCGCCTCGATGCCCGTGCTCAGCGGCTTCTCTCCCGTCAGGCCCGGGATGCCATCGTCGATGCCCGCATCGACGCCTCGGGCGGCAGCCCCGATGAGATCCGCCGCCTGACACGGCTTGAGACCCCCACACCCCTCACGGTGACCGAGGCCGGCGAGAAATCCAGCGGCGAGCTCCAGCAGATGATGGTGCCCCTCGCCTTCATGATGCTGCTGTGGATCGCCGTCTTCACCGGCGGCCAGTACCTGATGACCTCGACGATCGAGGAGAAGTCCAACCGCGTTATGGAGGTGCTCCTGAGCGCGGTGTCCCCGCTGCAGCTCATGACCGGCAAGATCCTCGGCCAGATGTCCGCGGGGCTGCTCATCCTCGTGCTCTACTCGGGCCTGGGCATCGGCACGCTGATCACCATGAGCCGGATGGATCTGATCGTCTGGTCCAACGTCCTCTTCCTGATCATCTTCTTCTTCCTTGCCTTCTTCATGATCGCATCGTTCATGGCCGCGATCGGCAGCGCGGTGACCGACATCCACGAGGCCCAGACGCTCCTCACCCCTGTCATGCTCATCGTGCTCACCCCGATGTTCCTGATGATGCCCATCATCTGGAACCCCAAGAGCACGCTCGCGACCGTCCTCAGCTTCATCCCGCCGATCAACCCCTTCGTCATGATCCTCCGCCTCTCCTCGAGCGACCCGCCCCCGATGTGGCAGGTCTTCGCCTCGATCGCGGTCGGCATCCTCGGAGTCCTGGTCTGCCTGTGGGGCGCGGCGAAGGTCTTCCGCATCGGCGTGCTCATGTACGGCAAGCCGCCCAACCTCGCGACACTCATCAAGTGGATCCGCATGGCATGAGCAAGAAACCCGGCACGAAAACCGCGAAGAAGCCAGCGAAGAAGTCACCCCGCGCGAAGGCGGCCAAGAAGACGACGGTGCGCAAAGCGCCCGCGAAGCAGAGCTCCGCCGCGCCCGCCCCACGCCTCGACAAGTACGCCCTCTACGAGCGCTGCGTCACCGACCCCGCGCGGCTCATCCCATTCCTCGATGCGGTCCACGGCGGCGGCCCCGCCACGCTCCGCGAAGACTTCAGCGGCCCGGCCCCCCTCGCCCGCGCCTGGGCCGCGCGGTCCGGGCGCCACAGCGCGGTCGCCGTCGATAACGACCCCGACCCGCTCGCGCACGCCGCCGCGGAACGCGTCCGCACCGTGTGCGCCGATGTCCTCGATGCCGACGACCGTGCCGAGATCCTCGCTGCCACCAACTTCCCCCTCGGCTACTGCCACACCCGCCGCGATCTCCTCACCTACCTGAAGCACGCCCGCGGCTGCCTCCGCCGCGGCGGCATCTTCGTTGCCGACATGTACGGCGGCTCCGATGCCTTCTCGCCCCTCTCGCTCACGCAGAAGCTCAAAGGCCCCGCCAGCGAAGCGATCGAGTACACCTGGACACAGAAAGAAGCCGACCACCTCACCAACCGGGTGATCGACACGCTCAGCTTCAAGGTCACGCCCCGCGGCAAGGGCGCGAAGGCCTACACGCTGAACGACGCCTTTGTCTACGACTGGCGGCTCTGGTCGATCCCCGAGCTCACCGATGCGATGCACGACGCCGGCTTCAGCGCAGTCGAGGTGTACAGCGATCTTGGCGACGCCATCGATCAGGACGGCAACCTGCTCGTCCGCCCGGTCGAACCCGGCGAGCTCGACGACAACTTCGTGGTCTACTTCGTCGGACGCCGCTGAACGCGCAACGACACCCCAAAAAGGCCGCGAGCCCCCGGTCTCCCGAGGGCTCGCGAACGGTGGGACGCGGCGATAAGCCGAGTTCTGTGCCTATCGCGGTTTCCGACGCCTGCTTTGACGGGGGCTCGGCGCCGGACCTGCGATACGCGGCGACCATTTCTCTAGGCCGTGCGTTGCCGCACGGCTCGAGCGGTCTACCCGCCCCCATCGCCCGGACCGGGCGTTGATGGATCGCAAGACCCATCGGGGGCTGCTTGACCTTGCACGCGGCGGGGTTTGCCGTGCCCCGCGTGTCACCACGCGGGCGGTGCGCTCTTACCGCACCATTTCACCCTTGCCTGATCCGCGTTGCCGCGGCCATCGGCGGTGTACTTTCTGTTGCACTTTCCCTCGCCCCTCACCGTCGGGGCGGGTGGGTGTTACCCACCACCGTGTCCTGCCGTGCTCGGACTTTCCTCGACGCGCCCGAAGCGCGCCGCGGCCGCCTGCCGCATCCGATCACTCATTCTAGGTATCGCCGCCACGCCCGCGGCCGCCCGTCATCGGTACCATGCTCACTCGCATGACGATCCCCCCGCGTCGCATCATCGCATGGGTCGAGAAGGGCCGGACCGACCTGGTCCGCGCGGTGGTCCGCGCTGCGGGGCACGAGCTGGTCTCCGCCGGATCCCCGGTCGCCGGTCAGTCCGCGATCGTCGCCGGTTCGCTGGATGTGGAGCCGGTCGATGACCTCCGCCGCGTATTGATCGAAGCGAATGCAGATCTGATCTGGATCGTCTCGCCCGGCGCCGCCGGCGTCGGGCCGGCGGGCGCCGATGGGCGCGCATTCCAGACCGCCGTACAGCGAGGCGTCAAAGTCCTCGCCTCCGAGCCGATCCCTGCCAGTGCGATCGACATGAACGACGGCTGGGTCAGCGGCGGGCCGCCGGTCGTCGAGGCCATCCGCTTCGCCGGGCTGCCGCGTCAGGCCGCCGCGTTCCGCGAGGCGCGCGAAGTGCTCGACGCCTTCGGTGCGCCCAGGACCTGCCACATCACCTGCTACGGCCACCCCATGCAGGGATCGCTGGGCATGCGTCTCTTCGGCGCCATGGACACCGTGCAGTCGCTGCTGGGCGAGACCGCGAAGGTCGACGCCGCCTTCACCACCGCGGCGCGGAGCCCGGGCATCGCATCATCACCGCCGGAGACGCTGCGCGATCTTTCGGGCGACATCGCCGCGGTCCTCCGCATGGATGACGGCCGCACCGCCAACATCGCGGCGAGCGACCGCGCGGCCCGCTGGTCGCTCTCGATCACGCTGATCTCCGAAGAGGGCCGTCTCACGATCGAGCCGAGCGGCTTTGTCTGGCACGGCCCCGATGGGAAGCGGCGCGATGAGCACCGGGTGCGTGCTCTGCGGGTCGCTCCGACAGCGCCCGAAGGCGTCGACGCCGCCGCGGTACAGTCTCTCGCCGACGATGTCATGCGGATCCTCGACCCGATGCGCCCCGACCCGGGGCCGACGCCGGTCGCCGCGGTCCTGAGCCTGACGCAGGCCGCGCTGCTGAGCGCACGGACGGGACAGCCGGAGAGCGCGGTGACGATGCGCCGCATGGCGACGCGCTGACTTTGCAAGCACGAGAAGAGTCAGCCGCCGGCGCCGGCGGGCGTCGCCGCCGGCCGCTCGATGCGCACGAAGTTCAAGCCCGGCTCGTCGTACTCCGAGATCCACACCTGATTGAATATCGCGGTGAGGTCATCAGCGGTGCCCATCGCGCCGTCCTCGCCGCCGGACACCAGCCGGATCTCACGCTCGCGGCCCTCGCCCTCAGTCCGCATCTGGATCGGGTTCCCCCATGCATCGCGCTTCTCATCCGCGGCGACATCCTGCAATTCATCGAGCGAAGCAAGCTGCGGATTGGCTTTGATCGCCGTCTCCAGAGCGGGCGCAAGCTGCATGAGCGTGTCCGCAGTGCGGTCGTTGCGGCCGTAATCGGGCCGCGGCCCGCCGCGGAGGTTGATAACAACCAGCGTCACCGCGGCGATGAACAGAACGGCCGCCGCGATCACCTTGGGCTGCCGGAGCATGTTGACGAACTGACTCTGGGCCATCGAAATCCCCTGACTCACTCTCCGCCCGACTCGAACCGCGCCCCATCAAACTCGGTCAGCCCGGCGACATACTCCTTGTACTCGGGAATGTACTCGATGACGCCGGTCATCACGATGTCGTCCTCGGTATTCGGCAGACCGTCCGCGCCGTTCGACCTGGCCGTCACGAGCCAGTTGTTGCCGCGCGGCTGCTTGGCGGCTTCGAACACGAAGGGGTTCTTCCACTCGTCGACCGATGCGTTCTTCCAGCCCTCCATCGGCGGCAGCGCATCGAGTGTCGTCACCGGCGCACCATCCGTCAGCGCCTTGGCGACGCGGCCGGGGATCTCACCCATCGACCGACGGGTCTCGGTGATCGGATCGGATGGCTCCTTGGACGGATCAGAGAGCATGCCTACAAGGTTGTACCCGACCAGCGCCACCGCGACGATCGTCAGCACGATCAGAGCGATCGCCTTCGGGGATTTGAGTCTGGAAACTGCAGAGTCCGACACGTTGGGTCTCCTTTCCCGTCGCCGCGGCACGGTCCGTGCCGCGGGTGCATTCAAGCGCCGAAGCGAGCGATGTGCCAGTTCTTCTTGCCCTTGCGCAGCGCGATGCAGCGGCCGTGCAGCAGGTCTTGGGCGCCGAGCTGATCGCCGACAGCGAGCTTGCGCCCGTTAGCGGTGATCGAGCCCGCCGTCAGCATCTCGCGGGCCTCGCGCTTGGACTTGACCATGCCGGTCTCGACCAGGAGGTCCGCCGCATCAACGCCCGCGGCGAGCGCATCGCGGCTGTGCGTCGACTGCGGCATCGCGCTGAACACCTCGTTGATCTGATCCTCCGACAGGGAGCCGACCTCGCCGGTGAAGAGAGCGCGCGTCGCTTCCTCCGCCTTGGCCCGCTCGGTCGCACCGTGGATGATCTCGGTCGCCGCGGCGGCCAGACGCTTCTGCGCTTCGCGCTTGCCGGGGTCCGCCGCGTGGGCGGTCTCGATCGCCTCGATCTCCGCGGCCGGGATGAACGTGTAGATCCGCAGGAAGCGGCCCACATCGGCATCCGCCGCGTTGATCCAGAACTGGTAGTAGGCAAAGGGGCTGGTGCGGTCGGCGTTGAGCCAGATCGCGCCACCCTCGGTCTTGCCGAACTTGCCGCCGTCGGCCTTGGTGACCAGCGGCGCGGTGACGCCGAACACCTCATCGTGCTCGGGTTCGTTCAGGCCCGCGGCGAGCGCCTCGGCCGACTTCTTCTTGCGGATCAGGTCGGTGCCGGCGGTGATGTTGCCCCACTGATCACTCCCGCCCATCTGGACCGTCACACCCGCCGTCGCGTGCAGGTGCTGGAAGTCATGGGCCTGGAGGATCTGGTAGCTGAACTCGGTGTAGCTGATCCCCTGCTCGCGGTTCTGGAAGCGGTCACGGACCGAGTCCTTCTGCACCATCGCGTTGACGGTGAAGAACTTGCCGACATCGCGCAGCACTTCGATGAAGCCCAGCTTCATCAGCCAGTCGGCGTTGTTGACCAGCACCGCGGCGTTCGCGCCTTTCGAGAAGTCGAGCACACGTTCGAAGACCCGCCGCTGCGACTCGACATTCGCCGCGACCTTCTCGAGCGTCTGGAGCTGCCGCTCCGCCGACTTGCCCGACGGGTCGCCGATCATGCCCGTGCCTCCGCCCATGAGCACAACCGGCGCGTGCCCGGCCCGCTGGAAGTTGGCGAGCATCATCAGCGGCACGAGGTTGCCGATCGTGAGCGAGTCCGCGGTGGGGTCGAACCCGGCGTAGCCACGCCGCACACCCCCTGCGAGATGGCGCGTGAATGCGGCCTCGTTGGTGCACTGATGCAGGAGATTCCGCGATCGCAGGATGTCGATGAAGCTCTGGGCCATGGGATGGCAACCGTAGGCGTGGGCGGGCCGGAAACGAACGCGGCCCCGCGCTGCTGCGCGGGGCCGCGATGAGTCAGCAGTCTCGGAAACGAATCACCAAGTGATGTCGATCGGGTTGGTCGGGAATTCCCAATCCTTGCCGCTCGCGACGTTCGACCACTTGGTCATGTCGCGCAGGTCTTCGAGGCTCTGCATCTTGACGCTGCCGTCGGCCTGCACCGTCACAGACTTCTTCTGATACCGCATGTCCAACATGCCCCAGGTGCTGGGCGGGCGGCGCGGATCGAAGTTGTTGTCGGTCGGATGCCAGCCCCAGGCGAGCGTGTAACGCGCGCCGTAGGCCGCGCTGCGGCCATACGGATGGCGGCGAGGCGGTGTGACGAGCCAGTACCCGGGCTTTACCTGCGCAGCGGTCCCGTTTGGCTGATCCTGACCGTAGCTCCACCACGCTCCGCCATTCAGCACGTCTGCTCCGCGCGAGGACGCGAACGTCAGCAACTGGCTCGGCCAGCGCACATCCGAAGCGAACCGCACGTAGAACTGCCCGCCCGAGTTCTTTGGATTGCCCGAAGGAACCGGATTTCCCCAAGGATCGTTATAGCCGGGGCGTCCGGGACCCTGCCCGCGGAACGCGCCCATCTGGTAGGCCCCGCCCACGTACGTCGCGTTGTAGCCCAGCGACGGATGGAACGCGATCGCTGCCGGGTAGCTGTTCGATCCGTAGCCCTGAAACCCGTTCGGGCCCGGCTGAGGCACCTTGGATCGCCCCCAGAACTCGGCGAAGGTCAGCTTGTCGAGTTGGACCGACTCGTGCGGGAAGTAATTCGTACCAATCAAATGCCACGGCCACGTCTTGGTGATCGACCCCTCGAGCAGCTTCCCCTTCTCGAAGGGATCACCGGGGTAGATGCCCCACTGCGAGATCGGAAGGTGGTTCCATGCCCAGTGCGGACCGCCCACCAATAGCTTGTCTTGCGAGTCCGTGCTGTACGACGCCCAGCCCAACAACTGATGGTGGCCGACGGCCTGCTCCTTCAGCGACTTGGCGGCCTCGCGGGCGCGAGCAAGCGAGGGCAGCAGGATGCCGATCAAGAGCGCGATGATCGCGATCACCACCAGCAACTCGATCAGCGTGAACGCCTTCGACACGCTCCGCGTCACGCGCGGTGTCTGCAAGCTCTGCATGTGTGTGCTCCGCTCTTTCTGTGCGCCTACCGGGAGAACCCCGACGGCGTGGCCGAAACCCGACCAGTCTGCCAACATTCTACCTGACGCTTCTGAAACATCCAGCCTTTCCGGCGGACTGGGGCCGGAGTTTGATGCCGTTCCATCGTCTTTGGGTGTTCCCGGACACCAGTTTCCACGGATGGCCCGAAACCACGTGGCCCGAAACCACTGAGGCCAGAAACCGCGTGGCCGGAAACCGCCCGGTCCTCCCCTTCCGCTCCTCAGGATGCGCGGGCAAACCCAATCCGGCGGGAATCCGCCGGTTTGGTGTACCACCCGACGACGCCGTCGGTTCCGTCCCAAACCGCCGGCCCTGGCATTTCATCGTTTCCGAATCAGAAAAAAAGGCCGGGCCCCAGCGGGCCCGGCCTTCACGGAATCCGAGGTTGGTTGCCTCCCCGCCCGACTCACCGCCGCGGCTGGAAGACGTACTGGCCCGACGCGTTGAAGCTCGCCCAGTTATCCCACTTTGACATGTCCCGCAGGTCGTCCAGCGCCTGCATCTCGACGTGCCCGTCAAAGTGTCCTGTCATGATCTTCCCGAAGTGCCGGCCGTCCAGATTGCCCCAGGCGCTGGGCGGACGCCGCTCATCGAACTGATTGCTGGCCCGGTCACGCCAGCCGCCGCCGTTGGCCCGGTTGCCCGAGTAGTTGCGGCCGTAGGGGTGCCGCTCGGGGGCATCGATGAAGTAGTACCCGGGAACGACCTGCTGCCCATCCGGCGGATTCTGGCCATAGCTGTACCAGCCGTTGCGGGCGATGTCGCCGCCGCGTGAGGACCCAAAGAGCACCAGGTCCGAGGTCTGCCGGACCTCATCGGCCCTCCGCACATAGAAGTGACCCGACGCCGAGCGGTTGGGGCCGCGTGGATCCTGGGCCATACCGACAAAGGCGCCGTTGTTGTAATCGCCACCGACAAACGTGCCGTTGATGCCCCACGACGGGTGCCAGCCGAAGGCCGAGACCCACGAGGTCGTCTGGTAGTCGTGTGTCCGGATTCGCCCGTAATTGCTGGTGTAGGGGTTGCCCGTCGGCCGCGAGCGGAACTCGCGCGCGGTGTACTTGTCGGCCTGCAGGATCTCGGCAGGCATCTCGCTGTACTGCAGGAACCACTGCCCCCAAGCCTTGATGCAGGTCCCCTCGAGGAAATCGCCCGGCGAAGCCGGGTCCGGCGGGAGCTTCACGAGATTCGCGCCCAAGGTCTGCGTGCTGTAGTGGGCCCAGGTCCAGTTGATGTAACTGGGCATGGTCTGGTCCTTGTGGTCCAGCAGGTAGTTGCCGTATGCGGTCAGGACCTGGTTCAGAGCCGCCTGCTCGGCGAGCATCTTGCCCGTCAGCCGCGCCTGGCGCAACCCCGGGAGCAGGATCCCGATCAGAAGTGCGATGATCGCGATGACCACGAGCAGCTCAATCAGTGTGAACGCCCGCGCCCAACCGCGTGTCCGTGAAGGTCCGATAGCCATCGGTGTACTCCGGCAGCAGGTTGTGTGGTCAAACCGGCACGGAGATGCACCGGCAGGCGACGAATGCCGCTAACGACAGGCTAACCCATGCCCGGAGGCACATCAACCCTCTTCAAGAGTTTTTGACCGATTTTATTCGGGTTCCGTCCGGATCACCGAGGCCGCAGACCCCAGTCCGGACCATCAGCCTGGTCCGCCCACCGACGCATGTCGCGCACTTGGTCCCACCCCAGCACATCGGCGTGACCATCCATGTGAGCAGCGACCGCCTTGCCCCCATGCCGCAGCGACACGAACCCGGAGTTGTTCCCCGGGCTCGCCGCCCGCGCGTCATACGCCGTGTCCCAACGCACACCCTGCGCGGCCCCGAAGACCGGCGGGTCCACGCGGAAGAAGCCATCGGGCCGGCCGATCGTGGGGAGCGCGATCTGTTCCTCCGCCCGCGCCGAGAAGAACGCCGCGACCCCGCTCGGACGCGTCATCTGATCGAACCGCTCGATGTGCACGCGCCCGAAGACACGCTGGAACGAGCGGTCGAACTCCTGCAGCAGATCGCTGCCGCCGATGAACGCCGCGTTCATCCCCAGCGAGGGGAACAGGCTCACGACGTACGACACATCCGCCCCGGCGACGCCGATCTCCTCGGTGCGGTTGCGCAGGTCCTTCAGGAAGTTGGCGTTGTTGTACAGCCCGCGGAGCTCGTAGTTCATGTACGGCGCGATCCGCCACGGGTACCGCTGCGCCACCTCATTCGTGAGCCGCGTCCCCTCGATGTCCCGGACCTCCATGGGCCCGTTGACCCAGGCGGCCTTGGCGTACCCGGGCAGGATCTGCCCGCGGTAGTCGTCGGAGTAGAGCGTCAGAGCGGTCATGAGCTGCTGCCCCGCGGAAAGCTCGCGGGCCTGCCGGCTCAGCAAGGTGCATTTGGCTGCGGCGGGGATCAGGAGCGACACCAGCAGCCCGATCACGGCGATCACCAGCAGCAACTCGATCAAGGTGAACCCGGCGCCCCGGCCGCGTCCGAAAACCACGCCGCCACGGCGCTCGCCGTCCCCGGTAAGGCCCTTCGCGTCAATGGTTTGTGACCAGCGTGTTCGGTGCATCCGTATCATCGCTCCGCGAAGTATAGACTCCCGCAAAACCGGAATTGTTCCTGTCCCGCAAGAACAGCCCGTTTCTGATCCCCATGTGGAGGCCGCTCACCATGCTCAAGCGTCACGCGTCCCGCTCCGCCGCCACCACTTCCGTCGCATTCCTTCTTTGCGCTGCCGCGGCCGCCTCGGGACAGGTCTTCGATGTCTCGCTCGCGCGGCCCGCCGCCGACCGCTGGATGTACCCCTTCAACTCGACCCCCGGCGCCCGCCCGACCGCCTCGACCTTCGGCGCGATCAACGAGGTCGGGTTCGACGACCGCGATGCCCAGGTTGTGATCGGCTTCAACACGGCCGCACTGATCCCCACCGGCCAGCCGATCGAGAACTACCGCCTCAGCCGACTGACGCTCCGGGTGACGGTCGCCAACGACCTCGAATACGCGTACGACCCGACCCCCGACCCGGTGAGCTCGCTCTACCTCGTCACCGACCCGCAGTACACGCCGGACACTGATCCGAGCCGGCCGATCGAACTCTTCGCCACCGGGTTCCGCGGCGGCTTCACCGCGGCGACCTTCCAGGAGAACTCGCCGTTCAGCGCGGTCCCCACCTTCCCGCCGCAGGAAGGCATCCGCAACGCCTTCGCCGCGGCGGTCGCGGCGGATGGCACGCTGACCGATGTCTCACGCCAGGTCGAGCAGCGGTTTGATGCGACCCCGATGGCGATCGGCACGACCACCGCTGTGAGCCCCGGCGAACTGGTCCCCGAGGGCACACACTTTGTGTTCGATGTGAACCTCGGCGATCCGGGTGTCGCCCGCTACCTGGGCGAGTCGCTCGCCGCGGGCCGCCTGTGGCTCACGGTGACCACTTTGCAGCCCGCCAGCGGCGGCCCCGGCGGTCCCACCGGCGAGACCACCTACCCGTTCTTCTACATGAAGGAGAACGCGATCGCCCAGGCGCTCGGGTATGAAGCCCGCCTGGAGATCGAGGGCCGTGTGGGCCGCAGCGCGGACTTTGACGGGAGCGGCGGCGTCGATGGCGACGACATCGTCGCGTTCTTCGAAGCCTGGCAGATGGGCGAGAACAGCGCGGACTTTGATGAGAGCGGCGGCGTCGATGGCGACGACATCACCGCGTTCTTCGTCGCGTGGGAGCGCGGCTGAACCGCTCGCAGATCGCGCTATCGACCCTCGGTTCAGAACGCTCGATTCACAACCGCCAGCGCCATCGCATCGAGCATCGCCCGCACCGGGCTCGCCGGAAGCGCGCTGAGCGCCTGCCGCGCTTCGCCCACCAGCCGCTGCGCGACGCCGCGGGCGTGATCGAGCGAGTTCGTCGACTCCACCGCGTGCGCGATCAAGCGGCCCGCCTCGGCGCCGCTGGCGCCGCCCTCGGCTGCCCGCTCGAGGAGCGTGAGCGTGCGGGCCCGGCGGTCGTCATCCGCCGTCGCCAGGTGATGGATCAGGGGCAGCGTCATTTTTCCCTTCTCGACGTCCTTGCCAACAGACTTGCCGACCACACGCTCCTCGCCCGTCAGGTCGAGCAGGTCGTCCTGGATCTGGAACGCGACGCCCAGCGACAGCCCGTACCGCCGCAGCCGCTGCGTGTGGTCTTCGCTCGCGCCCGAGCACACCGCGCCCATCTCGCACGCCGCGGCGATCAACTCCGCCGTCTTCCGCTCGACGATCTCGAAGTAGGTGGGCTCATCGAGCGAGTAGTCGCCCCGGTGGTGCAGCTGCAGCAACTCGCCCGCGCACATCACCGCGCTGGCCCGGCCGATCGCCAGCGCGTAGCGCTGCGTCCCCAGCCCCGAGCACAGGTGGTACGCCGAAGCGATCAGGTAGTCGCCCAGGATCACCGCCGTCTCGTTGCCGCGGAGCCGGTTGACCGTGTCGCCGCGGCGGCGGGTCTCGGCCTCGTCGAGCACATCGTCGTGCACGAGCGTCGCCATGTGCACCATCTCGCACACAGCGCCGAGCGTCGCGTGATCATCAGTGACGAGCGAAGCAAGCTCACGCCCGCCCGCCTCCGGGTGCGCCGCCGCGCCGCACAGGATCACCAGCGTCGGCCGGAGCATCTTGCCGCGGTACCGCTCGATGTGCTTGCAGAGCTGGTTGACCGGCGGCAGGTCCGATTCGAGCTGCCCATCAAACCGTGTCGCGACATCCAGCAGCCGTGCTGCGACCAGGTCGGCGACAGGCTGCAACTCTTCGGGCAGGTCGATCACGCCTTGCATGGGCAACACTCCGCGCCGCCTGTGCCGCGGCCGCCCTCACGATAGGAGCTCTTCGCCGCTCCCCGGCCGCCGGACGCTGCCCCATCGTTCACCGCTCTGCCACGATGTATGACACGTACGCCGCGCACTCCTCCCCCACCTTCCGCGGCCGGAACACGCCGTTCCCCCCGCCCTTGTCGTCATCGCCCTCCCAGTACACCGTCACGGTGCTGAACCCCGCCTCGGTAAGCAGCTCGCGGATCTCCGGAAGCGTCCACAGCCGCCACCGGTAGGTGAACGCCTTCTCCATCCGCGTCCCATCGCGGAACTCGAAGTGGATGTGGCAGACGGTGTCGAAGGAGATCGGGTCGAAGAAGTCCTGGTCCCAGACGTACGTAAACCCCTTCTGCCGCCGCCGCTCCTCCTGGGTCATCTGCGACTCGTACCCGCCGTAGTGGTCGAGCATGAACAGCCCGCCCTTGTTCAGGCTCCCGCGAACGGCCTTGAAGTACGCGAGCATCTCCGGCCGCGTCTTGAAGACCCAGTAGCTGAAATTCATCGCCAGCACGACATCGACATTCCGCGCGGTCGCCGGCGTCAGCACATTGCGGCGGATGAGTTCGATCCGCCCCTGCTGCTCGGGGGTGAGCGTCGAGACGTTGTGCTTCATGCCCCAGTCCAGCGTGGGCTGGTCGAGGTCCAGGCCGATTGCGACGTTGTCCTTGCGGCGCCGTACCCACTCGCACGCGCTCAAGGCGGTCCCACAAAAATCCTCCCGCAGCTTGCTCGCGTGCTTGCCGCGGAGCTTCTTGTAGACCCGGTCGACGAAGTCGATCTCCGGCTCGGTCGCCTGGACGGACTGCTGGTAGAGGTCGTGCTTGTCGGCGGTCCGGGCGGTCAGCACCACCTTCTTCGCGGCCTTCTTCCGGGCCCTCTTGGCGCCGGTCTTCTTCGCGCCCGTCTTCTTGCCGCGGCCGGCCTTGCCAGATGCCCCCCGGGGCTTCTTTCTGGCCCCGCGGCGGGCGGGTGAGGGGGCGGATGCTTCGGCGCGGGCTGGTGCTGGTGTCATCGTGTGTTTGGTCTGAATCAAACCTCAGCCGCGGGGGGCCATGGCCGATTGTGAAGGGAGGGGGTTTGGCCCGGCCGCGGCTATACTGCCGCCCCCACCGGGGGACAGGACCCGGGGGAACCGGTTTCAGGTCCGAGAAACGTAGCAGGTCTGCAGATGGAGTGCGTCGAATGCGACTGACGATGGTCGGAACCGGGTATGTGGGTCTCGTCACCGGCGTGTGCTTCGCCAACACCGGCAACCACGTGACCTGCCTTGATGTGGACCCGCGCAAGATCGAGAAGCTCAAGCAGGGCGAGTGCCCCATCTACGAGCCCGGCCTGACGGACCTCATGCTCCGCAACGCCAACGCCGGCCGCCTCCACTACACGCTGGACAAGGAAGCCGCCTACCGCGACGCCGAGATGATCTTCATCTGCGTCGGCACCCCCAGCGACGACCGCGGCCACACCGACCTCAAGTATGTCAACGGCGCGGCGGACGACATCGCCGCGGTCCTCAAGAGCCTGGGCAAGGACCAGAAGCCGAAGGTCATCGTCATGAAGTCGACGGTCCCCGTCGGCACGACGCACGCCGTCCGCGACCGCATCCGCGCTGCGGTTGGCCCCGACATCCCCTTCTCCGTCGCCGACAACCCCGAGTTCCTCAAGGAAGGCGATGCGATCAGCGACTTCAACAAGCCCGACCGCGTCGTCGTCGGCGTTGAAGACGAGCGCACCGGCGAGGCCTTCCGCCAGCTCTACGACCCCTTCGTCCGCCAGGGCCACCCCATCTTCCTGATGGACATCCTCTCGGCCGAGATGGTCAAGTACGCGAGCAACAACTTCCTCGC
>JBDZUZ010000066.1:0-20386 GCA_040255445.1 Planctomycetaceae bacterium
GCCGGTCGAGAGCGAGCCGTTGGCGTTCGCGCCGCTATCGGCGAGCGCGCCCAGGGGCGTCGCGGCGGGGGGCGGCGGCGGCGGGATATCGCCGCGGATGCGGCCGCGCTGGTTGCGGTCGATCGGCGAAGCCGCCGTGGTGCGGTGCTCGTGAGCGCCGGCGCCCGCGCCGATGATGATCGGCGTGCCACCCTCGAGGATGTCGTTGGCGTTGATGTCGCGGCCGTAGCTGGGCAGGCTCGAACCGATCAGCGTCGAGCCGATCGTGAACACGGGGTTCACACCGGCGGTCGCCGAACGGAGCGTGTCGGAGCCGGGCAGCGTCAGCCGGTACTCGATGTAGGTCGGATCGGTGGCCGAGAGGAGCAGGCCGCCGCCGGGGAGACCGGCGAGGTTCACGATCCAGCCGGTCTGCACGCCGCAGTTGTACGCGGTCACCGCGACGCGGACGCGCTGGAACGCGGGGGCGAGAACCATCGGGTTCTGCGTGTAGTCGAAATCGGTCGGGTTGTAGAAGTCCAGAACGATGTCGAAGGGGTCGTTGGGAATGCACGCCGCGCCGGACTGCTGCGTCCAGACGATGATTTCCGTGGCGAGGCGGGTGCCGACGCTCGCCCAAGGGCCGGTGCTGAAGTTGTAATCATCGGCCCAGTGCGCGGTGCCGAGGACCAGGCCGTTGGTGCTGGTGCCGGCCTCGCCGCCGTTGTTGTACACCGTGTCGATGAACCGGCTCTCGTAGGGGTTCGTCGCGGGCGGGACGGCTCCCACCGGATACACCTCGCGCATCTCCTCGATCGGAGCGAGCGGGATCTCGGTCTGGGCGAGCGCGGCCGGCGCAAGCCCGCCGGCGGCGAGCACGAGCAACAGTGACTTCTTCATGATGGTCCCTTCAACCTCGCATCACGCCCCCGCAGACCCCGTGCGCGGCAGCGAGCGCCCCCTCCGCGATGCAGAATCGCTCGGGGCCCGGCAACGAACCGGAAGCGCTCCGTCCGCTGATGGGACGGGGGGTGATCGAAACAGCATGCCCAAGTCCGGGCCGCCGGTCAACACCAAAATCACCGCACGGCCACCGTACCCGCGCAAAAAAAGCCCGGCCCGCGTCTCATAACGCGGGCCGGGCCGAGGTTGCTTCGCTCTCTGAGAGGCCGTTGACCGCTGGGTTCAGCAGCCGCCCGCCTGCCAGCGATCGAAGAAGAAGGGTATGTCATCGCCGTCGACGCCACCCGAGCCGTCGACGTCGGCGCACGGGGCGCCCGTCTGCCAATCCGCGAAGAAGGCGCCGATGTCGTCGCCGTCGATACCGCCGGACTGGTCATAGTCCGCAGCGCAGACCGGGCAGGCCGAGCCGCACTGCGTCACATCGGTGTAGAAGTCGACCGTCACGTTGAAGCTCGAGCCCGAGCCCGAACGCAGGTGCCAACGCCCGTTGTTCGCGGCGTCGAAGGTCGCCTCGGTGTCGAAGAGACCAACGCCCAGGTAGTAGGTGCCTGCCGGAAGGTTCCCGTCCTGGCCGGCGAAGTTCTGAGCCAGCGGATCGATCGCCGGACGCGGGTTCGTCGAGCCGAAGGAGAGCTGCGACCGCAGGTAGAAGGGCGCCACCCCGTCGGCATCGGCGTCGTCGTTGGTCGCAACGAGGTTGCCGTTGCTGTCGAAGAGGAAGATCTCCGTGTCCGCCGCGGCGTTGGAGATGCTCATATCAAGGTCGAGGAAGTTGCTGCTGTCGATGTCGGAGCACACCTCGAACTGGTACCACACCACATCGTTGGCCGCGATGTCCTGCTCGAAGCCGGGCACGCCCGGGAACAGGATCTGGCCGAGGTTCGCCTCGACGGGTACCGCCGGAGCGACCGACGGCGCCAGCGCGGTGCCGTTGGTGTTGGTCTTGATGTTCAGCGCCACCGCACCCGCCTCGGTCGAGGCGCCCGTGGCAGTGAAACCATCGGTGAAGTTGGTGCCGAAGCCGGCGACGCCCAGGTAGTAGGTGCCGGCGAGCAGCTCGCCGTCGCGCCCGTCGTACTGGCGCGAGGCCTCGATCGTGCCCGCGGCGGCGGCGCGGCGGCCGATGCCGAAGGTCAGCTGCGAGAGCAGATCCGAACCGTCGTCGTCGTCGGAAGCGATCAGCGTGCCATCCTCGCTGAAGAGGCCGACGATCGTGTCGACCGCGGACCCTTCGGTATCGATATCGAGGAACTGCAGCGCGTTGTCGGTGGCGTCGCCGTTGACGACCAGGCGGAACCACTTGACCTCATCGGCCGCGATGGTGGTCGACTGCGTGGCGCCGGTGTCGGCGATCGGGCCCAGGTCCGTGTTGGCCGGTGGCGTGACGGCGGGGAGTTCGCCGCGGAGCGCCATCTGCGTCCAGACCGTGTTGAGAGTCGCATCGGCGCGGCGGTTCTCGTGGCCCGCGCCGCCGCCGACGATCACCGGGCTGCCGCCCTCGAAGATGCCGTTGCTGTTCACATCGCGGGCGTAGTTGGGAAGGCTGCTGCCCAGCTGCGTGGCGCCGATCACGAACACCGGGAATTCACCCTGCGCAGCGCCGGTCGGGCGGGGCGTGGTCGTGCCCGGCTCGGCGAGCAGGACCTCGACGATGATCTGGTCGCTGGGGACCTGGATCGGCAGGCCGCCGTTGAGGGCGACCATGTTGAGCGTGAAAGTGGCAACGACATTGCAGGGGTAGTTGGCGATCGCGACGCGGACCTCATCGAAGGGCTGCGCGGCGGTCATCGGGTTGGCGGTGAAGTTCCACGCCGCGGCGTCGTAGAAGCGGAGCACGATGTCGTGCGGGTCGTTCGCGAGGCAGCCCGCGCCCGAGTACTGCACGGCGAGCAGCATCTCCGTGAGCTCGCGAGTCGCGGCGGAGGCCCAGGGGCCGGGGGCGAAGTTCACATCTTCCGCCCAGTGCGTCGTGCCCAGGATCAGCCCGCCCAGGATGTCGCCGTTCGAGCCGTTATCCCAGACCGTGCCGACAGCGCGGCCCGAGTACGTGCCCGAATCCGCCGGCAGGTTGTAGTAGACCCGATCGGCCATCAGCGGGCCCTCGGTCTGCGCGGAGGCAGTAACAGCACAGCCGGCCAGCGCGGCCAGCACCAACGTCTTCTTCAACATGTCCCAATTCCTTCCTCTCCACTCGCCGGGCGGGGTGTGGCCCGGCGGCGATGGGCTTCGCCCGCCATCGCGATGGGCAGCCGCGGCGGAGTTACCACGGCCAACATCGGCGCGCACCTCGTGCGCCGATGCGTTGACGCCACGAACCGGACTGGTCGGGGCTTGTGCCGCAGCGCAACGACGGGGTCGCGCCGCGGGCGGTCAACACTACGCGGAGTCGGCCGCGGGAGTTGCACCCGAAGGGGTCATCTTCGCGTGATCCCAACACGTCATCGGGGTGATCGGACGCATGATCGTCTCCGATGCGCTCGACCGCACTTCCCGCCGCGATCGCGCGAAAAAAAAGACCCCGCGGCTACTCACCGCGAGGTCCCTGTGTGGCTGCGGATTCTTCCGTTGGGTCAGGAGAACGAGCCACCCCACAACGGCGCGGCGGGTCTTACGAACCGCACCGGGTTGGGTCTCAATCAAGCTACACCGAAACCGGCCCGGGCACTAGCCCTGATTCAGGCCTTCCTCCGATCATGCGTCAAATCGCTCACGAACAGCCGCCCGCTTCCCAGCGGACGAAGAAAAACCCGATGTCGTCGCCGTCGACACCGCCCGATCCGTCCACATCGGCGCAGGCCTCGCCCGCCTGCCACTGGCCGAAGAACGCCGCGATATCGTCGCCGTCGACGCCGCCGGACTGATCAAAGTCCGCCGCGCACACCGGGCAGGTCGTCCCATCGAGGAATTCCGCCAGCAGCGCGATGTCCGTGAACCCGCTGACCCCCGCCCGGTTGGGAAGCGATACCTTAAAGATCGCGAACCGGCCGTTATCAGACTGATCGAACACCTCCGCGCCGCCGGGGATCGAGACGATCGGCTCCCCGTTGATCTGCGTGACATTTCGCTGCAGGATCAGTTCGTTGTTCCGGAAATATCCGGAGTTCTGAGCCGGGACCGCATCGTTCCACGCGGCGAACCACACCACATCGCCGTTGTCCGCGATCCGGACCGGCATCGACCCGGTCGCCAGCGAGGTGATCTGGTACTGCGGCAGCGCGGGGTTGTTGTCCCCCTTCTGGATGAACTTCTGCCCGTTGACGACGAGGATCTGGTCGGTCGCGCTGTCACCGGCGAGGCGGGCCCGGTAGATGTACCCGCCGCCGTTGTTGAGATTCACCGCGCTGTTCGTGCTCGTGGCCTGCCCCCAGTCGCGGCCGGGAATGATCGAGGGCGTGCCCTCCTGCGCCAAGGGCTGGCTGCCGAGCATGATCACCTCGTCGACGGCCTCCTGCTCGGGCGTGTCGTCCACCAGCAGCGCGACCCACATGTACTGGCCCGCGTTGTTGAAGGAGATCTGGCTCGAGGTCACCTGCGAGCCTTCCATGGGCGAGTCGAGCCCGGGAATCGTCACGCCCTCGACCTGCAGGATCTCCCAGTCCAGCACGGTGTCGAGCGCGGCGTTGAGCGTGCCCTTCACCAGGCCGCGGTTGAAGGTGCCCGGCGTGAAGATCTCGTCGATCGAGCCGAGCACGAAGATCTCGTTGTTGTCGTTGATGTTGACGTACGAGAAGCTCTGCCAGTCCGCGAAGTAGGTGGGGCCGTTTTCGACGACATCGAACTCCCCGGCGAGATAGCCGTTGGCCGGGCGGTAGAGGCCCGACTCCACGGTGTTGTTCGAGTCGATCAGCGAGAGGTTGAAGACCGTCTCGCCGGCGTTGTTGATTGCTGCAGAGACGCTCGAGAAGCTGCGGACTGTGAACTCTTCGGCGAAGGGGTTGGTGACGATGTCGCCCTCGCGGTAGACGACGTTCCCGTTGACCAGCACGAACTCGTCGTTGGTCGAGGAGAAAGAGTTGACGAAGACCATCCAGTCGCCGTTGTCATTCACGGCGACCTTGTCGATCACCGTAATCGGGCCGTGCCCGGGGATGGTCTCCCCCTCCATCGCCAGCACCGTGAACTGGACCGTCGGCTGGGCCGCCGCGACCGCCGCGAGCCCGCACACCGCGGCGATCACCGCCGCTCGATTTCGCTTCTGATTCATCTCAACTCCTTCTGACCGCTCGGCATCCCGCTCTGGACTTCACGCGGTGGTGGACCGCCCGGGGTGCGGTGGCGCACCGTTCCGCGGGATCAGGCCCGGCGGACGGCATCGCGGCCGGCGGCATGGCGGGCCGCGGGTGCGGCCTCCTCTGCGGAGACTCTTGGACTCCGCACCGCGCCCGGTCAAGGTTGCGGGCGAGAGCGGAGTCTTTCTTCATCCGGCGCTTGCGTCCGAGAACACGTCGCTCGGCCTGCGTCGCGGTTCCAAAAAAGAGAAAGGGCCCGCCACCTGCGTGACGGGCCCTGGGTCTATCGCGGGGATTCAGGCTGTGTCAGCAGCCGGCCTGCCAGCGGACGAAGAAGAAGGTGATGTCATCACCATCGGTGCCGCCGGACTGGTCGATGTCGGCGTTGCCGGCCTGCCAGTCGGCGAAGAAGGCGGTGATGTCGTCACCATCGACGCCGCCGGACTGATCCCAGTCGCCCGGGCAACCGGCGCCGGTGGGCACGCGGGTGGCGGCCGAGATGGTCGCATCGGTGCCGGGGCGGAAGAAGGTCAGCGTGACGTCGCCGGTGGTCGGCGCGCTGTTGGCCGTGAACCAGTAGGTGTAGGTCGTGCCCCAGCGGAGCGCGTTGGTGTTCTGGTTCTGGGCGTAGGTCTGCGGGCTGTTCCACTCGACGCCGGCGGTGGAGGAGGACTGGGTCCAGTCCGTGTTGTCGTACGGCTCGCCCGAGTGGTAGTCGACGTCGGTGAAGCCGATGTCGCTGATCGACACGCTGTCGGCCGGGACGAAGAGGCCCGAGGCCGAGCGGTGCGCGTTGAGGTTGTGGATGGCGTAGACGTAGGTCCAGGTGCCGTTGCCGTTGTCGATCACCTTGTTGCCAAGGATGAAGCGCGCCGGGCGATCACCCTCGTTGTAATCGATCATCGTGAGCTCGACGGTGTTGTCGATGTCCGCCCAGCCCTCGATCGCGGTCTTGGCGCGGACGGTCGGGCCGGCGTTGCTCGGGTTGCTGGTCGCGCTGGCGATGTTGACGCGGCGGTAGGACGCGTTGTTGAGCGCGTTGTCCCAGGTGGCGTCATCGAGCGCCACGTAGTGGCCTTCAACGAGGTAGATGGCGCCGACGTTCTGCGCCGGGGTCAGGTCCTCGTGCTTGACCTGCAGGCGGCGGGCGATCGCGCCCGAGTAGCTCGGGCTGGTGAAGGGGTAGGGGAACTGGCCCGTGGTGGCGTTGACCTCGAAGCGCGGTCCAAGGCCGCCCTGGCTGGCGTTCAGGCCGGCCGAGTAGGGATCGGAGCAGCCCACACCCAGCGCGGTGCCGTTGGGGTGCGAGTTGCACGAGCCGCACACCGTGCCCTGCAGCGCGGTGAAGCCGTGCTTCAGCCACGACTGGCCGATCTGCTCGAAGCGGCCGTCCTTGATGCGGTACATGTTCTGACCGATGACCGGGTGCCGGTTGTTGCCGGCGATCCAGTCGAGCGGGAAATCGCCGACGTTGCAGGAGGTCGTGCCCACGGCGAACGCGGAGATGCCGCCCGCGGTGCCGTAGTAGTTGGTGCTGGGAAGGTCGCCGACGATGACGTCGGGGCCGGCGCTGGGCGGGGGCGGCGGCTCATCGACGCCGACCGTCAGCGTGAACGAGCCAGACGACTGGTTGTACCCGCCGACGCGGACCAGGACCTGCTGGCCCGGCTGAAGAACCGCGGACACCCGCGACTGCAGACCGCACGAATCGTCGTTGCACTGCACGGTGTTGCCGCCCGAGCCCGGGCAGCCCGTATGCAGCGAGAGCACCGTGTCATAGTTGCTGCCGCCGCAGGTCTCGAACGTGACCTCGCCGGCCTCGGAGGCGACAAAGCGGAACCAGACATCGCGCGACGAGCTGGTATTGCCGCAGAGGCTGGCGCCGTCGTTGGTCGCCGCAGCGGTCGAGCCGTTGTACACGCCCGCGGTGATCAGCGTCGCGTCCGCGCAGTTGTCAGCCTGCCCGAACGCAGCGCCGCTCGTCGCCGTCAACGCGGCGACCGCCGTCAGCAGCCCCGCGGCCGCACGGTGCTTCGTAAACCTTCTCAGCATTGGGTGCACTCCTGAAAATCAGTCGAACAAGTCATTCCGCCCACGCCGCCGCGCCACCGCGCGACAGCGAACACGGAACCACCGAACTGACCATCGAAAGAAAGAACCGACGAAAACAGACAAAGAGATCTGAAACGATCCTCCGGGCGGAGCGACCCGAGCGGGTCCGCCGACTCCGGCCTTACAGCCTACCACACGGACGGCAGGTGCCGAGCCCGATTTTCAATCTTTCCTGAAATTATCCGGACCTTCCCGCCGCCTGCTCTCAGAACACCCTCCAGCAGTTCACCACCCCAGCGGCCGCAAGAATCCGGACACCGACGCCGCGAACTCCGCCGGCCGCTCGACGGGTGTCATGTGCCCCGCCCCCTCGATCTCCACCAGCCGTCCCCCGGGCGCGGTCTCGGCCATCTCCGCCGCCACCTCAACAGGGGTGATCCGGTCCTCCGACCCCACGATGAACAGCGCCGGCACCCGCAGCGTGGCCAGGGTCGGCATCGAGTCGGGCCGTTCCGCCATCGCGAGCAGTGCCGCGGCCACCCCCTTTTCAGGCGATCGCCGCATCCGCTCCCGCCATTGGTCCTTCAACTCCTGATCGGCAGCCTCGGCGAAGAGCTTCTGCACCATCCCATCGCTCACGGCGCTGGTGCCGGTCGAGAGGACCTTGG
Source organism: Planctomycetaceae bacterium (assembly GCA_040255445.1). GTDB lineage: Bacteria > Planctomycetota > Phycisphaerae > Phycisphaerales > UBA1924 > JBDZUZ01. The sequence goes on from JBDZUZ010000066.1 coordinate 7,892, forward strand.
CGGCCTGGTCGCGGCGGTTCTTCGCCGCCTCCGGGGTATCGGGCCCGGCGCGGCTGTCGGCGATGATCAGAGCGCCGACCCGGGCGGGGTGGCGGCGGACGAGCTCGAAGGCGATGTAGCCGCCCATCGACAGGCCGCAGACCGCCGCGGGGCCGGTGATCCCCAGGCCGTCGAGCATGGAAACGAGGTCGTCGGCGTAATCGGCCATGCTGGCCGTTTCGGTGACGGTGGAAGCGCCGAAGCCGCGGAGGTCGGGCATGATGAGCCGGCGGCCGGCCGGGCCGGCGGTCTCGAGCAGCGGCTGCATGACCGGGGTCCAGAGTTCACGGCTGAGAGGGAATCCGTGGATGAGCAGGAGCGGGGCCCCTTGCCCGATGGTGTCAACGGCGATCCGGACATCGCCACGGTCGAGGTTTGGCATGGAGGATTGGAGGCGCACCGCGGCGGGCGGTCGCGTGGGTGGGCCCCGGGTGAATCCGGCTTGAACCATCCGCATACAGTCTCGCCCGCCCGCCGAAAGCCCTTTGGCGGTCCGCAGGCCCGATTGTTCAGGCCTTCTCTATATGGATGCATCGGGTCCGGACCCGATGCGACGACTGACACCGACCCAGCCCATGGCGACGGCCGCGGGCGGAGACGGAGACCCGGCGTGCCCTTCACGATCAAGCCCGACGACGCGATCAGCATCGACTCCGACAACACGCGGTACCTCTCCGAGCACGTCGACACCGGCGACCGCTGGGTTCTCAACTTCGGCCCCCAGCACCCCGCCACGCACACGACGCTCCGGCTGGTGCTCGAGCTCGACGGCGAGCGGATCGCTCGGGTCACGCCGCACATCGGCTACCTGCACTCGGGCTTCGAGAAGCTGGGCGAGGCGCTGGACTACAACCAGTATGTGACCATCGTGTCGCGGATGGACTACCTGAGCCCGATCGCCAACGACATCTGCTGGCACCACTCGGTCGAGAAGCTCTTTGGCATCGAGATCACGCCGCGGTGCAAGGTGCTGCGGACGATCATGGCGGAGATGGCGCGGATCCAGAACCACCTGCTCTGCGTGGGCGCTGCGGGTCTCGATCTCAACGCCTTCACCGGCTTCATCTACGCGTTCAATGTGCGCGAGAAGATCTACGACCTGGTCGACTTCATCTCCGGCCAGCGGTTCCACCCGGACTGGACACGCGTCGGCGGCCTGATGCAGGACCTGCCCGATGAGGCGATGTTCAAGACGCTGGTCAAGAAGCTGATCCACGAGGAAGTGCCGCGAGCGGTCGACGACCTCGAGGTGCTGCTCAACCGCAACCGCATCTTCATCGACCGCACGCAGGGCGTGGGCGTGATCAATACCGAGGACGCGATCGCCTGGTCGCTCACCGGCCCGATGGCGCGCTCGGCGGGCGTGAAGCGCGATGTCCGCAAGGATTCGCCGTACCTCTGCTACGCGGACAACTGGGACGGCCAGGGCGCTTCGGCGGTGAAGTTCAAGGTGCCGATCACGCAGGTGGGCGATGCCTACTCGCGGTACTTCGTCCGCCTCGAGGAGATCCGCCAGAGCATCGGGATCATCGAGCAGCTGATCGACAATATCCCCGGCGGCTCGGTCGACACCTTCGCCGACAGCAAGGTCGTGAAGCCCAACAAGAAGGACGTGTACGGCTCGATCGAAGGCCTCATCCAGCACTTCGAGCTGATCATGACCAACCGCGGCTGGGCCCCGCCGATCGCCGAGAGCTACGGCTGCGTCGAGACGGCCAACGGCGAGCTTGGCTACTTCATCGTGTCCGATGGCGGCCCCCGCCCGTGGCGCGTCAAGACCCGCCCGCCGTCGTTCATCAACTACTCGGTGATGGCGAAGCTGACCGAGGGCCACATGCTCAGCGATATCCCGGCGGTGCTGGGGTCGATCAATGTCGTGGCCGCCGAGCTCGACCGGTAAGCCCGCTTCTGAGATCAATCAGCGAGGCCGCGGCACACGCTTGCGGATCCGTCCGCTCGGCCGCCACGCTCGCTCCGCGCGCAGCGGGCGCCTCTCATGACGCCGCCTTCGCCGCACCCTGAGGCCGAAGCCCCGGTTCTGTCTCCACCTCTTCTTCTGTCGCACAATCGGACTCCCTCCCCCGCCCTTTCTCGCGGGAACTAACTCAGGTACGCGCTGGGTCTGAGCACCACGACACCGCCGATCGCCTTGCCGATGGCGGCGCCGAAGCCGACGGTGTCGCCGGTGAGCAGGTGTGTGGACTTTGCAGCGGTCGCGGCGCCGAGCACACCGCGCTCGATATCGCCGAGCGCCGCCGCGGGCAGTTCCGCCGCGTTCGGGTCGGGGCGGATGTCGACGCGGGCGAGCAGCCCGATGAGCTTCGAGCGGCGCTCCTCCGTGTCGAGATTGCGGAGCGCGCGCTCGGCCGCGCTCTTGGAAGTCAATAGCGTCACGCCGGGCAGCCCCCAGAGGCGCTCGAGCGAGGTGCGGGCGCGATGGCCCGCGGCGAAGAGCACGCTGGCATCGAGGAACACACGGTCCATGCGGTCACATCTCCAATTCCACGCGGGGTGCTCGCGGTCTACGCCGCTTCGGGCCGGTCCGACCAGATCTCCCGCGGGTCGATGCCCATGCGGCGGACCTCGGCGGATGCCTGGGCGAAGTCTTCTCCGCTGCAGGCGGTGTTGATCAGGAACGCGGCCTTGCGGGCGGCCGACCAGATCGACGCATCCACCGGGGCCGCGGCCCGCGGAGCACGAGTCGGTTGCGGGATCGGGGCCGGACGCGGCGCCGGCGCCGGCTGATGCGGCTGATCGACCCGGCGCGGCCGGATGAGCAGCCCATCGGCGGTCGACTCGATCTCGAGCACACCGCCGATCTCGATGCCCAGCCGTCTCAGTTCGGTCCCGGGGAGCGGGATCACTCCGCCGGCGCCGACCACCACCGCCGCGGCGTGCCGCGGCGACTCTTCGATAACATGCCCACCTTGCCGAAACGTCATACCCGAATCTGCATTCAGGTTGGCCGCGGGGCCAGATACCTCGCCAGATTGCCGCGCTTGCCGGGCTTGCCGCCGCGGAACAACCGGCGGAATCGGCGCAGACCGACCGCCATCGGGGGGAGCGCGCGGCCGCGGGCTCGGGTATCTTGGTCCCCGGATCGGGCTTCATCCGATGCCGCGGGAACGCCACCATGCTCACGACCGCCTGTGTTGTCGCCGCCGTCGCGGCGTGTCTGCAGCCCCAGCCCAACGCCCCGACTCAGACTCAACCGCAGCCGCCGCACCCGGCGATCACGGAGGTGCTCTACGCAGTGCCGACGGGCGCGAAGGGCGATGCGGACAAGGACGGCACGCGGCACGCGACGGGCGATGAGTTCGTCGAGCTCGCGAATCTCACGGCCGCGCCGATCAATCTGAAGGGCTACCGGCTGAGCGATGGGAAGTCGGTGAACAACGCGCCGCCCGATGCGAAGCCGAAGAGGGAAGAGGAGGACGGCGGCCGGTTCATCTTCACCTTCCCCGATCTGGTGCTGCAGCCGGGTCAGGTGGTGGTGGTCTTCAACGGTCACAAGCAGTCGACGCCCGGTCCGATCGGCACCGAGCAGTCCGCCGCCGCGCCCAACGAGCGGTTCGGCGGCGCGTTCGTCTTCTCGCGGCGGGCCGAGTCGCCATACATCGGTTTCGGGAACAACGCGGACTGCGTGCTCCTGACCGCGCCGGATGGCACACCTGTTGAGTGCGTGAAGTGGGGGGACGGCTCGAAGGTGCCCGATGCCGAGGCGAAGCGGACCTCTATCGCGCCCGAGGGCAAGGGGAGTGTGCAGCTCGACAAGGCGGGGGGCGCTTTCGTCCCCCACACGGACCTGCCCGGATCGGACGACCAGACACTCTTCTCGCCGGGGCGGTACCCGGCGGTGCGTTAGGCGGCGGTCGGCACCCCGGGGCGGGCCGCGGCCGCGTCGGTTAGGCTACGGTGGATCGGTCATGAAACACGCACGCATTGTCATTCTGCTGCTGGTGGTCGTGGGGCTGGGGGTCGCGGTGATCCTGCGGAACACCCGCGCACACGAGCTGGTAGTGCTGAACGAGACCGGGCACACGATCGTGGTCTCGGCGGCGCGGCCGGGCGTGGTCACCGACCCGCATGTGCTCGAGGCCGACGGCTCCTACCGCGCGGACTTCACGAGCGGGATGCGGCTGACAGTGTGGCCCTCACCGGATATCGAGTCCGAATCGGTGGTGTTCCTGCTGAGCGGCGAGGGCGGGACGGTCCGGGTCCGGCTCGAGGGCGCGGGCGTGCGGGTCGATACCGAGGGGCCATCGGTAATGGCCGCGCCGAACTGAGATCGGCGCCTCGCCGGGCATGGGGGGGTCGGACATGCCATCCACGCTGGGCACGGTGACGATCCGCGGCTTCAAGTCGATCGAGCGGCTCGAGGGCTTTGCGCTGGGCCCATTGAATGTTCTGATCGGCGCCAACGGCGCGGGCAAGAGCAACTTCATCGAGTTCCTGCGCCTGGCGAGGGCGGTCGCGCGCGGGGAGATTGATGCGCACCTCGAGGCGTACGGGCCGGCCGAAGGCTTCTACCACCGCGGTCCGCGGCGGGCCGCCCGGATCGAGGGCGAGCTCGCGTTCGGCGAGGGTGCTTTCACATTCGCGATCGAGCCGGACAGCGGCGGGGGAGTCCGCGTCACAAGCGGCGGTGATGCGGCGCCGGTGGTCGCCGCGTGGACCATCCATCACTTCAACGACACCGCGCTCACCGCGGCGGTGCGGCGCGGGTGCCCGCCCGGCGAGCACACGCGGCTCGAGGCCGGCGGCGCGAACCTGCCCGCGTTCCTCGCGACGCTGCGGGACCGCGAGCCGCAGCGCTACGGCGTGCTGCTCGACATGGTCCGGCGGGTGGCGCCGTACATCGAATCGCTCGCGCTGGATCCGATCGAGACCGGGGCGGGCCCGCGGATGCAGATCCGCTGGCGGCAGGCCGATATCGAAGAAGTCCTGCCGCCGGGGCTGCTCTCCGACGGCACGGTGCGGTTCATCTGCCTCGCCGCCGCGCTGCTGCAGCCCGAGCCGCCGGCGACGATGGTGATCGATGAGCCCGAACTGGGCCTGCACCCCGATGCGATCGCGGTGCTGGGCGGGCTGATCCGGTCGGCGTCCGCGCGCACGCAGATGATCGTGGCGACGCAGTCACCCCTGCTCCTGAGCGAGTTTGAAGCGGGCGCGGTCATCGCGGTGGATCAGGAGCGATCCGGCTCGCGGTTCCGCCGTATCGACGCCGCGGCGGTGCGGCCCTGGCTCGAGGAGTACAGCCTGGGCGAACTGTGGATGAAGAGCATGCTCCACGGGCACCTGCGCGATGTCTGATGTGCTCGTGCTGTGCGAAGGGCAGACGGAGCGCGAGTTCTGCCGCGTGGTGCTCGCGCCGTATCTCTCCGCGCGGGGTGTGCGGATGGGGGCGACGCTGGCGGGCAAGCCGGGGGGCATGCAGGGCGGGATCCGGTCGTGGCGGAGTTACCGCGGCGATGTGCTGCGGGCCGCGGCGGAGCGGCCGGGGCGGCGGATCGGGCTGCTGGTCGACTACTACGGCATGCCCGCCTCGTGGCCCGGACGGGTCGAGGCGGATCGGCTCCCGGCCGCGCAGCGCGGGCCATCGATCGAGCGGCGGCTGCTCCGGGATCTGCACCGCGAGTTGCCCGAGGGCTTCCACCCGTGCATCCAGGTGCACGAGTTCGAGAGCCTGCTGTTCGTTGATCCAGATGCGGTCGTGCACGCGCTGGCGGGGCTGGGCTCGGGGCGCGATCTCGATACCACCGCGGCGGCGATGCGTGTCGTGCGCGATGACTGCGGCGGCGTCGAGTGCATCAACGACTCGCCCGAGACCGCGCCATCGAAGCGGCTGCGGCACCTGATCCGCGGCTACGACAAGGTTGCGTGGGGGATCACCGCGCTGCGGGCGGTCCCGGTGGAGACACTGCGCGCCGGGTGCCCGTGGCTGGACCGGTGGCTCACGCGGCTGTGCTCGGGCGGCTCCGCGGCCTAGCGGGCGACGGGCGTCCGCTTGTACATCAGCGCGTTGTAGTCGATGTCCTCCGTCGTGACGCCGAGCTGCCGCAGCATGTTCATCGCCTGAGCCCGGTGATGCACCTCGTGCTGCAGCATCTGGATGAGCATGCCGTCGTAGGTCGCCTCGATATCGAAGGCTTCGCCGCGGCGTTCGACTCGGTAGCGGAGCGGCGCGGACCAGTCGGACACGGCCGCGAGTTCGGCGCGGGTGCGGACGGCCTGCTCGCGCCAGGCGCGCTCCAGCACGGCGAACTCGGGCGGCTTCTCGTCCTGGATCGGCCACTCTTCGTAGGGCGGGGTCTCGCGGCCGGCGAGCCGCTCGATGTAGTAGTACTCGCAGATGTAGATGTGCGTCAGGGTGCGGCCGATGGACCCGAGGCCGATGGGAAGCTGTTTCAGGTATTGCTCTGGCGTGAGCGGACGTGTCCAGTCGAGAATCCGGGTGCGGGAGGCTTCGAGGTAGTCGTAGATGCGGGTGTGGTTCATGCGGCCAGTGTACCAGCCGGCCGTGCAACACCGGATGTTCGATGGATGCCACCGAAGTGGCTGTGCCTGCGCGTTGCGGCGTGGTAGGCTGGGGTCGACCCCACTCGGAGGATCTCCCATGCGCACCCGCGGCTTCACGCTGATCGAACTGCTTGTCGTGATCGCGATCATCGCGCTGCTGCTGGGCGTGCTGCTGCCGGCGATCGCCAAATCGCGCGAGGCGGGGCGCGCGGTGGTGTGCCTCTCGAACCAGCGGCAGCTCTCGACGGCGTTCTTCGTGTACGCGCAGTCGTACCGCGTGATCCCCGGCACGATCTGGCAGGGGTCGCGCAATCTGGATTGGTCGGGCCGCAACAACATCCAGTACACCAGCGCACCGCAGAACTACAAGCACCCGCTGGAGACCTCGGTCCTGCGCGACTTCCTCGAGGGCTCGAATCAGGTCATGGAGTGTCCGACAGCCAAGCGGCTGGCCAACGAGTACTTCGACTACACGATGTTCATGCGGCTTGCGGGCGCGAAGACGGACCTGTCGTGGAAGGTGTTCTACTACGAGCGGCCCCAGATGGGCGCGGCCTCGCCGCGCAAGTACATGCCGGCGATCCCGCTCCTGGTCGAGGAGCACGACCGCTTCTACAACCGCACGTGGGACGACGGCGCCTTCGCGTGGAACGACCAGCTCACCACGCGTCACGACCGGGGCGCGAGCGTTGCGTACCTGGATGGCTCGGTGGCGCGGATGATCCCGCCGCGGGGCGGGTACGACCTCGTCGAGGAAACGGCCGATCTCAAGACGCTGCACTTCAAGCTGCAGGTCAACAGCCGGATCTTCGATCTGTACGACTCGAACGCGAATGAATTCGGCTGGGTGAACGCGCCGCGGTGAGCCGCGCATCCGCTGGCATCAATCGGCTGGCGTCAATCGGTCCAGCGGCCGTACGAGCCGTCCTCGATGCTGATGATGCGCTGCACCGCATCGAACCCGGGCGGCGGCGAGTTCATATAGATCGGGTCGTAGCTCATCCGCACGTTCGCGTTCTTGAGCTCGATGTCGTCCAGCGCCATCATCACGCCCGCGAACGTGCCGCGGACCGGGTAGAGCTTCTTGGCGCCGAATATGAGCCCTTTGATCTCGGAGGGGAAGGCGTCGTTGAGCGTGGTGTTGCCGGCGCCGCCGGCGTACGGGAACGGCGTCGCGGCGGGGTTGAGGCTGACGCCCCAGTCGACTTCAGCGACCGGCGCGGGGCTCAGGTCGAAGGTCATGTCGTCGCCGGTGATCAGCACCGGGAAGTTGGGCGCCGCCGCGGCCCAGTTGACAGACCCGCGGACGATCGAGCTGGAGTGCGGGCTGATCAGGACGAGCGTGCCGACGATACGGCAGTCCTCGATGATGATCTGTTTGCCGGCGCAGTTGATGATGTAGACGCCCTCGGAGTTCGTAGCGCCGGAGCCGTACGGGTTCGACTCCGGGCTGAGGAGCACCTCGCGGAGACGGCGGGGGCCGTTATTGCCGTCCGCGTAGATTCGAAAATCGTCGATGATCAGGTCTGAGGTCGATGCATCGGTGTCGACGTACAGGGTTGCCTGCTGGAGCGACCCCGACCATGAGATGTCGAACAGACCATCGAGCTGTGTCCAGCCGTTCACCGCGGTACCAGTCGTCCTGTACCACTTCACCTCGTTGTCGCCGTCATCGCGGTAGTCGATTCGCAGGGAGATGCGTACTCCTGCTACCGCGCCGGCCGCGCCGCGCACTCGGGCTTCAACACGGTACTTTCGTCCACTTTGCACCGAAGAGGTCACGATCTGCGCGGGCCCGTGCCAGTTCTGCGTGCGTCCGGTCGAGGAAAGCCCGGCGGCGCCGGTCCACGCCTGGCCGGCGCCCGTCACGACTCCCACCGTTCCCCCGCCATAGGCAAACCAGCCGTTGATCCCGTCCTCCATCGATGGGTTCTGTGTCAGGTTCGGCCCGCCGTCGCGCAGATCCGTATACGCGATCACCGTGCCGCGGAGCGCGTAGGTGCTCACGATGGTGTTGTTGTCCGGCATCGCCCGCGGCTGAACACGCGCCTTCTTCCCGCCGTGGTAGGTGGCGCCCTTGACATCGCCGCCGGCCTCGACATCCGTGTAGTAGTTCGAGCTGTTGCTGCCCTCGACATGGCTGTTCGCGCTGATGCGCTGGTCGGTGCGGAGCGTCGAGGCATCGAGCTTGAAGGTGTTGCCGGTGTGCATCGCCGACTCGAGACTGCCCAGCCCCGCCGTCGCGTACATCCGCATCCGGACCAGGCTGCGGGCGCTCCCGCTGGCGCCGATCGCCGAGAGCAGCACGACATCGCGCGGATCGTCGGTGATGTTGCCATCGTCGGGGTCGGTCACCTGCAGCGAGATCGCCCCGCGTGTCCCCACCGGCGTGTCGGTGAACCACCATCCGGCTCCCAGGCTCGTCCGCCAGGCGCCGTCGTCGCTGATCATCTGCACGCCGCGCTCCAGCGCAGCGCGGGCGAGCAGTCTGGCCCGCGTGAGGTCCTCCTCCGAACTGACCACCGAGCGCTGCGCCCGCAGCGCGGCCATCGCGGAAAGCCCGATGACCGTGATGATCGTGGCGCCGACGAGCACCATGAGATACGCCGTGCCGCGTCGGCTGATCGGAGTGATACCGCCGCGCATCACTTCACCTCCAGGACGCGGGTGGCCTTCGCGACCCCGCCGCGGCCGTCGCGGGCGGTCAGTGTGATGGTGTGCAGCCCGGCGGTGGGGTAGATCCCCGCCGCGGAGGCGCCGGAGGTCTTGCCCGCCGCGCCCAGGTCCCACTCGAAGGTGAGTGTGTCCGAGTCCGGGTCGCTCGAAGCGCTCGCGTTGAAAGTGACAGTCTCGCCCCGGTTCACAACCGTCTTGTCGAGCTGCAGCACCGCGCGCGGCGGGCTGTTGCTGATCTTGAGCGACCCTTCAGAGACCGGGGCGATCCAAGCCTTGCTCCGGTAGCCGTCCAGGTAGAGCCGCGTGCGCGCGGTCTCGACCGTAACGCGGATGCGCTTCATGCCCGTCGCGGTGCCCGAGGTCGTTCCCAGCGCGGTGGGCAGGACATGCTGCACCGACACGCTCCAGCGCGAGCCCGAAGCGTCGAGCAGTTCCACACCGCTCGCATCCCGCGGCGGCGATTCGCTCAGCCCGTGATAGTCGTCGACATCATCGAGGAGCACGCGGCCGACGCCGGCCTCGCCCGATTCGAGACCCATGCCCCCGGGCGACTGCGGGTCTTCGTATGGCAGGGCGAGGATCTCGGTCATGAGCCGCTCCGCGAGCGCGGCCGCCCGGGCCCGTTCCGCGGTGGCGCTCATCGACGAGCGCGATGCGGCCACGGTCTGGAGCGCGGCGGTCAGCATCACCGACACCAGCACCATCGCGATGACGGCTTCGATCAGGCTGAAGCCGCGCCGGGTCGCGTGGGTCATGGCAATACCTCGTGCACGCGGACGCGGAGGAAGTCGGCCTCGGCCGAACCGGTGGCGCGGAGGCCGATCCACTTCTCGCTCGTGCCCGCCGCGTACGGCGTGTAGCGGAAGCTGCCGCGGTCCGTGCCGGCGATCCGAAGGTTGACCACATCGTCGGTCGGCGACACGAGCAGCCGCACATCGATGAAGCCGGTGGGAAGACCGACGACCGTCGCGAGCGGTTCGGTCGAGGCCGGCCCGGTGCGGGCGTTGAGCTGCGCGGTCTGGGTGCCGTCGCCGTCGTTGCGGATCGTGAGTATGAGCCCGCCGCGGGCGCCGCCGGTCCAGTCGGGGTTGATCTCGAGGATTGCCTCCGAGCCGCTGGTCACGCCCCGGATCGAGGTCTCGACGCAGATGCGGCCCAGCATCGCGTTCTCGGGGTTGGTGATGAGCGCTCGGTCGATCCGCCAGATGCCGGCGGAGAGTGTGGCGGTCTGGAACGACCCGGAGCGCACGGCGAAATCGGCGGTCTCATCGCGGTCCTGGTCGAGCGTGGTCGGGTCCTTGGAGAAGTCGGTGTCCCAGCGGGTGTTGAGAACCTGCGGTGTGTTGAGCAGCGCAGCGCGGGTGCTGATGAGCGGCGCGGTGGGGTCGGTCGTGCGGGCATGGATCGTGATGCCGCGGATGAACTCGCGTTCCCAGGAGCGATCGGGCCCGCGGCGGGTGATCTTGCCGTAGAGGCGCATCCGCAGGAACCGGCTCCCGCTGTAGCTCCAACTGCTGCCGGCGTTGGTGGTGCTCTGCCGGCCCGAGCCGTTGGAGTCGCCGAACTCGAGCTCGATGTGTTCCGAACCGCTCGCGTACCTGGCTGAGAAGGAGAGCGTGTCCGTGCTGGAGAGCACGCCGATCGTTGAAATTGGCATCGTCCGCCAGAGGTACGTCATGGCGAGCAGATCGGAGGGCGGCAGGTTGCGGCTCGCGAGCACAGCGCCGCTTGGGGACATCGTGGGGGAGATGCCGCGGATCTGCAGCGTCGCGTTGGCGCTCGACAGCAGGCCGTTGAGCCGGCCTCGGTAGTCGACCGAGGTGGGCCGCCAGCCGATCGCGTCGCCGGGGAGTGTCGGCGTCAGGTGCTGGCCGACCCAGTCGTTGGCCTTGATGCGCCAGTTCTGATTGGTTGCCGAGATACCGGAGGTGTCCATCAGCAGCGACGAGGCCAGGTCCTCGATGCCGACGCCCATGTGAGTCTCGGTTGTGACCTCGGTCTCGTAACTGAAGCGCAGTGCCGAGAGATCGGTGAGCACCGGCTCGGCGGCGCCGCCGTTGTAGGACCGCAGCAGCGGATCACCGGTGGTGCCGCTCCAGGAGTAACGGATGCGTTCGGGCTTGCCATCCGCATCGCGGTCCGCGACGGTGAACGCGATCGCTGCGCCGCCGCGCTCGACGACGCTGATCGCAGATTCGAGATCGGCGACGAGTTCGTTGAGCGCGGAGCGGACGCCCATCTGCCGCGTCTCGCGGAGCGAGTTCTGCGGGAGGGCGCGGGCGGAGAGCGCGATGGTGGAGACGACAGCGCCCATGATGAGCGATGTGATCAGCGTGGCGATCACCATCTCGATGAGGGTGAAGCCGCGGCGGGGTTGCGGGTGCGTGCGTCGGCTCATCGGGTCACCGCCACCCGGCCGGTCTCGGGGCTCACGGTGATATAGCGGACAAGCCCACCGACGGCCACCTTGATGGTCCCGCCCGCCGACGGGCGCCCGAAGGCGTCGAAGGTGATCGCCTGGGTCCCGCCGAAGTCGACGGCGAGGTCGGTGACGCGATGGGGCTCGGCGGCCAGATCGACATCGGTCTCGACCGCGACAGTCCGGCGGGCGAGCCGGACGCCCGTGATCTTGTACCGGAGCCCGCCCTCGCTAAAGGCGATGCTCTTCGTCCGGCTCTCGGTGCGGGCGGCGACGCGGGCCGCGTCGATGTCCGCGGCGATGCGGCGGGCCGCGAGATCGACGCGGTAGTTCTGTTGCGAGCTGGTCCAGCGCGGCGCGGCGACCGCCGCGACCACCCCGATGATCGCCAGGACCACGACCAGCTCGAGGACGCTGAAGCCATCGCGGAGCGCATGACCGAAGCGCGGCGTGGTCCGTCCCCCCGCTTGGGGGTGCTGCCGCGTGCGGATTGACGGTCGGGTCTTCATGCGGCCGGGTCCGGGACGGGCCCTTGGTGGGATGGGCTCGTAGGGCGGGCCGGAAGAGCCCGCGGGTCATCGCTCCCCATCGGCCGCGGCGTCGGGGGGCTGCAGCCAGGCGGGGGATGGGGGCCGGGGCATGGAGATCTCGGACCCGCGCAACCCGCAGGGGCGCGGGGTGCGGAGGGTGGTAGCGGTGTGGGGTGGCGGGCTGTGGCGGAGGGCGTGATCGGGGGTGTCGCGGGGCTCCCGCGGCGGGTCGGAGGGGATGTTGGCGTGGGGGTTGGCCGCGTTGATTCGCACAGGCCTCGGGCTATCATGTTGGCCCGCGCGAGGGGTGTA
>JBDZUZ010000067.1:0-20199 GCA_040255445.1 Planctomycetaceae bacterium
ATCCCGAGCGACTCGGACGTGGCTTCTTCGTCTTCCTCCTCGGCCTTCTTCCGACGCTTGCGGCCGCCCGTGACGGCGGTCTTGGGGGCCACGACCTCGCCCTCGAGGTCGTCGATCCGCACCTTCCGCTTCTTCTTCGCCTTGCGGGATTTCTTCCACGCCGCCCAGAGCTGCGACATCAGCCCGCCGCTCGCCCGCGCGGTCGTGGCGCCGACGGCCATCGCCGCTTCGCCCGCCGCCGCTGCGACAGGCACGCCCCGCTCACGGGTGAACGCCCAGGTCCACGACAGCGCCCAGCCCAGCCACTCGTCCATCGAAACAATCGCGCCGATCAGCCCGAGCACGACCACGAAGATGCCCGCGCCCAACCCGCCGAACCGCGAAGAGAGCTCATCGGTCACCACCGTCCCCGTCAGCCCGCCCGCCAGATCCGGGAACGAACCGCTCGATGGGAACAGCAGGTGCTGCGTCGCCGCGACCGAGACCGAGAGCATCATCAGCCCGATCACCCGCAGCAGCGGGTGCCGGACTTTCTGCCCGACCGCCTCAGAGAGGATCCCCAGCCCCAGCAGCGTGACGAGCACCCACGCGCCTAAACCCAGCAGCCGGAAGAGGATGTACGCGATGTGGGCCCCCGCGGGCCCGCACCAGTTCTGCACCTTCTCATTGGCCGGCCAGACCACATCCGACGGCGGGTCCGATGGCACATACCCCAGCAGGCTGGCCATCACGAAGGCCCAGCCCGCCAGAAGAACGAGGAGTGTGAGCCGCCGGGTCAGCGTCGGGCCTTCGCCCCCGCCGCCCTTGCCCGAAGTCTTGGACTTGGAACGCTTTCCGTCCGTGCGCATACGGCTCCTCGATCGGCTGGGCCGGGGCGCACGAGTGACAATTCTTGCGCGTCGGGCCGGTCGACCGCGTCCGCGGGCCCGTCCCTGGGTCGCTGATGCCGCGGTGCCAACACACGGTAGCCCGCCTCAGGCCGCCGCCCGCAGGGCCTCCACGACCCACGCCGGGTTCGCCTGGGCAAACCGACGAAGCTTCGGGCCGCGGCTGTGGTAGTACCACGCCGTCAGCCCCGGGATCAGGATCCCCAACACCGCCATGCTCCCGTACAGCCCGTAGCTGACCGTCCGGGTCATGCTGGTCACCAGTTCATCGACCTGGGCATCGCCCGTTGAGCCGCCGTAGGCCTCGAGCGGGCTGGCCGTCGTCGACAGGTACAACTGCACCAGCGAATACACCACGATGAACGCCGCGAGCACGACTTGGTTGATCGCCAGCCGCCGCGGCCCGGCCGGGTCGAATCGCCGCAGCATCCCCGCGCCGCGGATCTCGTTCCACGCGATCCCGCCCAGCACCGCCGCGGGCACGATCGCGCCCAGCGATCCGAACAACGCCGGCAGCGCCGAGACCAGCGCGAACGCGGCCATGCTCCACCCGCTGAAGGTCGCGACTCCCGAAGCGCGGGTGATCGACCGCGCGCTGCGGCACGCGGCGTTGATCTGTTCGAAGTGCTGCGGCGTCAGGGCCGGCGAAGCCGGCGCGGCGGTCGGTGGGTGCATGGAGAAGGCCCCGGAACGGGCCGTCCCGCCCGCCACCGAACCCATCGACCTTCCGCCCCCGGGGCATCGTCCTTCGCTTCGCAGCAGGTCACAACTCGCGACGGCGCCGGCCTCCTGGCGCGGCCGCCCGCGGCTATCGGACCCCTGTCGGCCTCAGATCCTGCGGTCCAGCAGCCGGTACTGCACCGCCTCGCTCACGTGCGCCAGCCCGATCCGCTCCGATCCTTCCAGGTCCGCGATCGTCCGCGACAGCCTGCGGATCTTGTCGTACGCCCGCGCTGAAAGGCCCATCTGCGTCATCGCCTGGCCGAGCATCGCCAGCGCATCCTCGTCCATGCCCGCGAGATGATCGAGCTGCCGGCCCGAGAGCCGCGCGTTGGGCGTCGTGGCGCCCTGACGCTTGTGTTGCATCTCGCGGGCCCGCATCACCTGCTCGCGCATCTGCGCGGTCGATGTCCCCTTGGGCCGCTCCTTCTTCGTCGCGCCCTCGGAGAGTTCCTTCCACGGCACCGCCGGCGCTTCGACGTGGATATCCAGCCGGTCCAGCAGCGGGCCGCTGATGCGGTTCATGTACTTGTCCGTTGCGCGCTTGCCCTCTTCGCCCGCGGGCATGTCGCCCCGCATCGTCGGGTTCATCGCGGCGATCAGCATGAAGCTGGCCGGGAAGCGCACAGCGCTCCGCGACCGCGCGATCGCGACGACGTGATCCTCCAGCGGCTGCCGCAGGCTCTCGAGCACATCCCGCGGGAACTCGGGCAACTCATCGAGGAACAGGATTCCCCGATGCGCCAGCGAGATCTCGCCCGGCCGCGGGATCTGCCCACCGCCCACGATCGCCGCGGCCGATGCGGTGTGGTGCGGCGAACGCACCGGCCGCGTGGTGATCAGGCCCAGCCCCGGCGGCATCTGCCCCGCGGTCGAGTAAATCCGCGTGATCTCGATCGCTTCCTCGGGCGAGAGCGGCGGCAGCACGCCCGGCAGCGCCTTGGCCATCATCGTCTTGCCCGAGCCCGGCGGGCCGAGCATCAGCAGATTGTGCCCGCCCGCCGCGGCGACCACGATCGCCCGCTTCACACCCTCCTGGCCGCGGACATCCGCAAAGTCGATCGGCGCTGTCGCGGTGCGCAGGAGCGCGGCGACATCCGGCGGCGGTACCGGCTGCGCTTCCAGCCGGCCAGTGAGCCAGCCGACGACCTCGGTCAGCGTGTTCGCCCCGTAGACATCGATCCCCTCGACGACAGCGGCTTCGCACGCATTGTCCGCCGGTACCACGATGCCGCGGTACCCGGCGTCGCGCGCCCAGGCCGCCGCGGCGATCGCCCCCTTGATCGGCCGCACTCGCCCGTCGAGCGCGAGCTCGCCCGCGAAGACCAGCGAACGCGCATCGAGACCATCCGGAAACGCCGGATTGGGGATCGGCCGGATCACACCCTGCACGATCAGCATGCAGATCGCGATGGGCAGGTCATAGAGCGGGCCTTCCTTGCGGACATCTGCGGGCGCCAGGTTGATCAGCAGCCGGCCCCACGGCGCGGTGAAGCCCGAATTCTGCAGCGCGGACTTCACCCGCTCGTGCGACTCCTTCACCGCGGCATCGGGCAGGCCGACGATCACCACCGGACGCTTCTCAGCGTCCGGATCGACCTCGTCGAAGTCGACCTCGATCTCGCAGGGGAGGGCGTCGATGCCTTGCAACAGAAAGGACTGAGCGCGAGCCAGCATGGGCGGCGAGGATACCAATTCCGCGCGCTGCCGGGTAGTCGTTTGTTAGCGGTTCAGCGGCTGGCCAGGGCGGGGACCCGGCAACAGCTTCTCTATGCCACATCGTCAGGGTGCAAACACGGTTCGCAGCCCAAGGAACAGGCGTGCGATCCGCCGACCAAGCCAAGGGCGCGTGCAGTAGAGGTCAGGGTCCGCATCGCGTGCGAAACCGACCGAACGACTCGCCGTGTGAATCGAGGAGATCTCGATGAAGACGGGGAGTCCGTTCACACGCTCCTCGGGAAAGCGCTGTTCGAAACGCGCCTTCGCAACCAGATCCGGGACGGTGACGATGAAGACCTCGTCGTTATCGCGATATCCCACACCCACCGCAGAAACCAACGCCCTCGCCTCCGCCGGGAACTCGCGCAGCGCCTGATCGAGGCGACGCTCAGCTTCCCCGACGGTCAGGCGTTCGGTATCAGAATCGGGCGCAATGGCGGGCATGCACAACCTCGGGGCGTCAACCCCAACGGTTCACCAGCTCGTGGTGGCCGGCGAACCCTCTCTCCCCCGCGATTCTGCCACATCCAGACGGTCCACGCAACGGTATCTTCGGATTGTGGCCGGTACGAGCTTCGACGAGGGACGCACCAAGCAAACTATAGCGACGAGCGAGCTCACAGCAAGGGGTTATCAGACCTTCATGCCAGTGAAACCTTGAGGTGCCTGAACAGTCCATCAAGGCTGACGATGTAGCCCCGTTCCAGCACCGTGGCCTGTGCGACCAGGAGCCCCAGCACCGGCACATCGGTCGACCGATCGACTCGCATCGCAACCACCGAGCCAGAATCGCCACGCGAACAGAAACTGGTGTACCTGTACTCCTCATCGAAGAGCGGCTCGATCTCCGACAGGGAGAGCGGATCCGATACATCGCCGCTTTCCGGATCCGCGCCGAGCTTCTGCACGCTCGTCAGCACTCCGACCGTGAAGCCGCTCCACGCCCCGTACTTGCAAACCCGGGTGCCGAGTTTCATGTCCGAAAGAGATACAACCGCCCCGTACGCTCCGATCTGAGGGGCGCAGTTCACTCCCCGGAAGCCGCGGGGAACGCGCACCAGCGCGGCATCGAACGTCGTCATCTCACGGGTCCACTCCACCGTCCCCATGAGTTTCTCATCTCGCCGCGATGCGGTCGACCCCGACCAGACCCGCGTGTTTGCACGCGGGGGTCGCGTTCCCTCCGAAAAAACGTGCCCGCACGTCAGCGCGTGCAAGTCATCGGAAGAATTCCTGACATAACAGCCAAGCGTGCCGGTCTTGCGTACACCCTCCGCGCGCAGCGCCGCCCCGGGCCACATCGGCCACGCCCGACGGGGACGGCCCGCGAGTGCACGCCGAACCCGGTCCGCGAAGTACCCCGAGCGCGATCGGGTTCCACTCCTGCGTGACCGGGTAGCCTTGAAACCGGACGGGCGCCTCGATCACATCGGAGCGACTCCGCGTGTTGAGTATCAGGCACAGTTGTCGATCGACGCCACGCAACCCAAACCCAAGGGAAGCAACCCGCGGCGGAACGCCGTTTCGGAATACAGATCGCTCGAAGTCTGCTGCGATGGCCTCGGCGTCAGCGATAGATATCGATTCGTAGCGCAATCAGAACCCCCCACGTCCAGAGCCCACGGCAACATGATATGGCCGTGCCGGAACGTGAGAAAGAGTTGATGCGTCGCGGTCAACTCTTGATCCGCCGCTTCTTCGCGCTCGCCCCGCCCCCCAAGGCCCCGATATCCAGCAGCACCGCGATCACAACAACGACCAGCGCCACCCCGCTCACTTCGCCCTGCGAGTTCTTCGCCCACGCGTATGCCAGCGTTGTGAACGGCATGAAGAAGAAGCCAAGCAACGGCCAGAGGATCCCGTCGTACGCGCGTCCGATGTAGTCGCTGAAGATCACCAGCAGCGCGATCACCACCCGCGGGAAGAAGAACGCAAGAATCGCAATGAAGCAGGGCATATCTGACTCTCCGCTCGGGCCGATGCGACCACCGGCCCACGTGCTCGACACCCGTCGAGCCTATTGAACGGGCCGTTGCTGTTCCACAGCGATTGGTCGGCATCAGGTGATCCGGGTTTCACCGCCGCCCGCCTCACGGCAGGTACGGCACCGCCATCCGCGCCACGAACTGCAGCACGATGTTCGCGTACACGCCCGCGATCAGATCGTCGATCACGATCCCCGCCCCGCCCTTGATCGCCTGCAGCTGCGCTGCGGGCGCGGGCTTCAGGATGTCCGCGATGCGGAAGAGCAGAAACCCCGCCGCGAGCGTCGCCACCGTCCGCGGCAGCGAATCGAACGCGATCGCCGGCAGCAGCAGCAACGCCACCGCCTGGCCCGCCGTCTCATCCGCCACGACGTAGCTCGGATCCTTCCCGCCAAACGCCTGTTCCGCCCGCGCCCCCTGCACGAAGCACGCGATCGTGAACACCACGGCAATCAGCACCAGCACGCCGTTCACAAGCTCGGGATGCGTCCCCGGCGTCACGCCCAGCAACGCCAGCCCCATCAGCAGCGCCGGCGGCGGAAGCGAGCCCCAGGTCCCCGGCGCGGGCCGCATGTGCCCCAGCCCGAACACCGTGACCATCACCAGCGCGGGTTTGAAGGGGCCTTTGAACTTGATCATGCCGTGACCATGCAATCGTCGCGCCGGGGCCGCTCAGCCCATCGGCTTCGAGGCGGCGAACGCCGTCAGCCCCTTCGCGATGTACGGAATCCCGCTGATCACCGTGATCGCAACCGTGATCCACACCACGATGTCGATCGCCCAGCGGCCGAAGGTATTGGGTCCAACCTCCGTGAAGCCCAGCACGACCAGGATCAGCGGGATCGCCGTCGCCTGGACGATCATCTTGGCCTTGCCCGACCACGCGGCGGAGAAATCGCGTCCCTCGCTCTCGAGCACCGCCCGGATCGAGGTCACCAGGAGCTCCCGCCCCAGGATCAGCACGACCATCCACGACTGAACGCCGCTCACCTGGAAGTACGGGTCGTCCGTCAGCGATGTGCCAAACTGGGGGCCCGCGAGCATCACAAAGGCCCCGACCACCAGCACCTTGTCAGCGAAGGGGTCCATGACCCGCCCGAACCGCGAAACCACCTTCCACCGCCTGGCCAGGGGGCCGTCGATGGCGTCCGTCAGCGCCGCCAGCCCGAAGAGGACCGCGGCCACTAGATAAGGAAGCACGGGGTGCTTGGGCGTCACCACCAGCTCCCGAGCCGGGTAGGTCCAGACCGAGAGGAGCGCAAAGAACCCCAGCGCGATGACCAGTCGCAGGATCGTCAGCGCGTTGGGCAGGTGCCGCCGCCACCCCGAAGCGCCGACCGTGGGGGTCGCTCCCGGGCCGCGGGTTGAAGGATCGATGGCCGCTGTCGAGGAAGGTGGCGGCATTGGGCGGCATCCTAGCGGAGAGGATCCGCCCGGTTGCGCACCGTCGACTTCGGTGCAGCACCGCGCAGCCTGTCGGTTGCCGCGGCCCGATTCCCGGGGTGCTCGGCGTTGGTTGAACGCGCCGGATGGTCCCTCTATCCTCACGCCTCTCTGGGTCCGGGGTCCTCGGTGGGCTTCTGATCGGGGGTTTTTGGTCATCCGCGGCCGGGTTGTCGGGTCGGCACAGCAGCCGGCCCGTTCCGTCTCCGGCCCGCAACGGCCGAAGTCGGCGTCACGAACCGGCCGCGACTGGCTCCGGAATGGGCATGGAACAGTTCATCCATCCGCTGGTTCTCTACACAGCCTGCATCCTGGGCGCGGCGGGCATCTGCCTCGCGCTCCCCCGCCGCGCGGGTGGTCCGCAGCTCATCGGCGCCTTCATCGCCGCGGCCGCGGGCGGCATCGCAATCCTCGCGATGAGCCTGAAGGCCGGCCCCGCAGCGCTCCCCTCGATCTACTTCTACATCTTCGCGGCCGTCGCCCTGGGCGGTGCGCTTCGGGTCATCACCCATCCCCGCCCGGTCTACGCCGCTCTCTACTTCATCCTCACCATCATCGCCACCGCCGGGCTCTTCCTGATCCTCTCCGCCGAGTTCATGGCCTTCGCGCTGATCATCGTCTACGCCGGCGCGATCCTCATCACCTACCTCTTCGTGATCATGCTCGCCATGCAGGCTCCGGCCGAGGGCGAGGTCGAGGTCCTCACCGAGTACGACACCAAGGCCCGCGAGCCCCTCGCCGCGACCGTCGCCGGCTTCCTGCTCCTGGCCGTGCTCACCACCATGATGTTCCGCGGCACCGCGGAGATCGCCCCGGTCGCGACCGCGGCCCAGGTGGATTCGCTGCTCGACGACCTTCCCCGCAAGGTCGAACGCGTCCTCGAGAACCACAACATGCTCGAAGAGGGCGAGAAGCTCGCCCTCGCCGCGCCCGATGGCGGCCCGGCGATCGACGGCGCCGCCGGCATCATCTGGGTCGAGGGCGGCGCCGAGCCCCGCATCATCGAGCGGGCCGACTGGCCCGAAGAAATGTCGGTCAAGAACATCGAGGGGCTGGGCTTCAATCTCCTCCGCGACCACCCCGGCACGATCGAGATCGCCGGCGTGATCCTGCTCATGGCCATGCTGGGCGCCGTCGTCCTCAGCCGCAAGCAGGTCCAGATGGATGAAGAGGCCAAGATGCGGCAGGCCCGCCTGCTCTCGGGCGACACCAGCGGGGAGGCCGGGGCGTGAACACCATGACCGACCTTACCCACCTGCTCGCCCAGACCGGCTTCCCCGATTCGATGGGAAGCGCGACGCTCGCCCACTACCTCTTCGTCTCCGCGGCAATGTTCGCGATCGGCCTGATCGGCTTCGTGTCCCGTCGCAACCTGATCATCATGTTCCTGTGCACGGAACTGATGTTCCAGGCCGCGGGCATCGCGCTGATCGCCTTCGGCCGCTTCCACCTCGACTTCACCGGCCAGACCTTCGTCATCTTCGTCCTCACCGTCGCCGCGGCCGAGGCCGCGATGGCCCTGGCTCTCGTCGTGCTGCTCTTCCGCCGCAAGGAATCGCTGGACGCGGGGGAGTGGGCGGAACTCAAGGGCTGATCGTCACGCTGTTCTGATCGGATTGATTCAGCGGGGGCGAGGGTTTCTCCCCCGATCGAGAAAGGGAGCCGGGCTTGGGCGACCTCAACGGGCTGCTTTCGACAGTTGGTGCCGGATCGGTCGACGCCGCCGGCGGCGGCGCCGGGCCGTGGTGGGCCGTGCTGGTCCCGCTGCTCCCGCTCCTCTCGGCTGTTCTCTGCGGCGTCTGCGCCGCGGCGAAGGTCAAGAGCAAGCTCCCGGCGTGGATCACCGTCGGCTGCCTCGCCGGCTCCTTCGTCACCGCGGTGATGATGTTCATGTCGATTCAGGGCCACGGCGCCCTGACGACTACCGCGTTCGAGTGGATCAACTTCAACTGGACGGCCCCGGGCGGCGAGGCCCAGAGCTTCATCGCCAACTTCGGCCTGCGCCTGGACAACCTCACCGGCCTCTGGATGCTCTTCGTCACCGGCCTGGCGACGCTGATCGCGCTCTACGCCAGCGAGTACATGAGCCATGATGTCGGCAAGGGCTACAGCCGCTTCTTCTTCGCCTTCTCCCTCTTCGTCTTTGCGATGGCCTGCCTGGTCATGGCCGACAACCTCATCCTGCTCTACCTGGGCTGGGAGGGCGTGGGCCTCTGCTCCTACCTGCTGATCGGCTACTTCTACACCAAGCCCAGCGCGGTCGCCGCGGCCAAGAAGGCCTTCATCGTCAACCGCATCGGCGACCTCTTCCTCGCCCTGGGCATCATGCTCTGCTACGTCCACTTCGGCTCGGTCGAGTACGCGGTGATCTTCGAGAAGACCGCCCCGTACCTCGCAATGCTGCAGGAAGGCCGGATCGGCGACATCCCCGCCTTGGTCCAGCTCATCCCCGCGCTGCTGATGATCGGCGCGTTCGGTAAGTCGGCGCAGCTCCCGCTCTATGTGTGGCTCCCCGACGCCATGGAAGGCCCCACGCCCGTCTCCGCGCTCATCCACGCGGCGACGATGGTCACCGCGGGCGTCTTCCTCATCGCCCGCACCTACCCGCTGTTCCTTGTCTCTGAGTACGCCCTACCCGTCGTCGCCTGGATCGGCGCGCTCACCGCGCTCCTCGCCGCGACCATCGGCATGGCCCAGTTCGACATCAAGCGGATCATGGCGTACTCGACCGTGAGCCAGCTGGGCTACATGTTCTGCGGCCTCGCGGTCCTGTCCGCGACCGGCGGCGTCTTCCACGTCGTCACGCACGCCTTCTTCAAGGCTCTGCTCTTCCTCTGCTGCGGCGCCGTCATGCACGGCTTCGCCGGCCAGCTCGACCTCCGCAAGCTCTCCGGCGTCATGTCCATGAAGGGGTGGGGCATCGTGGGCGTCGGCATGCTCGTGGGCTGCCTCAACCTCGCGGGCTTCCCCTTCACCGCCGGGTACTTCTCCAAGGACATGATCCTCGCCGAGTCGTTTGTGACGCCGGGCATGGCCCCGATTGGCTGGATCCTGCTCCTGACCGCCGGCCTCACGGCGTACTACACCTTCCGCGTCTTCTTCCGTGTCTTCGTCGGCCCGCAGCACGCCGAGCCGGGCGAGGAGTTCCACGCCGAAGATCCGGCCCACGGCGCCGACGTCGCCGAGGAAGAGCACTTCGCCGAGGAAGCCAGGCACGCGCACGGTCACAGCGCCCGCGGCCACGACGGCCACCCGCACGGCGACCATGCGCACGGCAACCACGGCCATTTCCACCCGCACGCGCCGGGCTGGGCGATCAATACCGTCCTCGCCATCCTCGCGGTCGGCTCGCTCCTCGCCGCGGGCCTCTACTTCATGGGTGATCATGGCGGCTTTGTCGGCAGCAAGCTGCACGGTACCACCGCCGAGATCGTCACCACCGCCGAGGGCCATACCGCCGCGGCGTACCTTGGCAACGAGCCGCATGCGGGCGAGCATTCGTTCCTCGGCCTGGGCGACCCGCACAAGGTCATGTACTACGTCTCCGCGGTGGTCGGCTTCATCGGTATCGCCATCGCCGCGGTCCTGCACGGGCCCAAGGGCCTGGGCGGCCTGATGCTCGGCTCCCGCACCGAGGCGGCCCGCAGCAAGGCCGACAACCTGCTCCCCGCCATGGGCCCCATCGCGAAGTGGGCGCAGCACAAGTGGTATGTCGACGAGTTCTACGACCTGGTGATCTACCGCCCGCTCCGCGGCATCTCGCACGTCTTCCGTCTCATCGATCAGTTCGTCGTCGACGGCTTCGTGGCCCTCGCCGGCTGGCTCCCCCGCGCGATCGGTCGCTCGGTCCGCCCGCTCCAGAACGGCGAGCTCCACGGCTACGCGGTCGGCATGGCCGGCGGCATCGCCGTCCTGCTCCTCATCGTCCTCCTCGCGGTGTCCTGATGGTTCTGCTCCCCACGGTCGCGCTGATTGGCCGCGTCGACCGCTCTGAAGATTGGAGAGTCGCGGCGTGATGCTGTCGTCGCTCGTACTGATACCGCTGATCGGAGCCGCCGCACTCATCGGCGCCCCCGCCGCGCGGGCACGCACCATCGCCCTGCTCACGACCTTCATCGCGCTCGCCGCGGCGATCGTCGCCGGCGTCCGCTTCGACTGGGCCGATGGCGCAACGTTCCAATTCGCCACGCCGGGCTTCGAGTGGCTGGGCGAACTGGGCATCCGCCTCTCGATGGGCGTCGACTCTGTCGCGATGCTGCTGGTGCTGCTCACCGCGCTGCTCGGCCCGATCTGCGTCGCCGCATCCTTCACCGCCATCAACGAGCGCCTCAAGACCTACTACGGCTGGCTGCTCGTGCTGCAGGCGGCCATGACGGGCGTCTTCGTCTCCCGCGACCTGATCTTCTTCTACATCTGCTTCGAGTTCACACTCGTTCCGATGTACATCCTGATCAGCCTGTACGGCTCGACCAACCGCAAGAAGGCCGCCACGCGGTTCTTCCTCTACACCTTCACCGGCTCGGTGATCGCGCTCGCGGGCCTGGTCTATGTCGCGTGGCACGCGGCCCGCGCCACCGGCGCCTGGACCTTCGACATCGCCACCCTCGAGCAGTACGCCGCGGGCCTCCCCGCTTCGACGCAGGCCGTCGTCCTGCTCGCGTTGCTGCTGGGCTTCGCGGTCAAGGTGCCGCTCTTCCCGGTGCATACCTGGCTGCCGCTCGCCCACACCGAAGCGCCCACCGCGGGCTCGGTCGTGCTGGCCGGCGTGCTCCTCAAGCTGGGCACCTACGGCATCTACCGGTTTGTCCTGCCCTTCACGCCCGCCGCGGTCAATGAGTACGCGCAGCTGATCGCCGTGCTCTGCATCATCGGCATCCTCTACGGCGGCCTGATCTGCTGGGTGCAGAAGGACGTCAAGAAGCTCGTCGCTTACTCATCGGTGGCGCACCTTGGCTTCTGCGTGCTCGGGCTCTTCGCGCTCAACAACATCGGCGTGACCGGCTCGATCCTCTACATGATCAACCACGGTCTCTCGACCGGCGCGCTCTTCCTCCTGATCGGCATGATCTACGAGCGGTACCACACCCGCTCGATGGACGAGCTCGGCGGCCTGGGCAAGAGGATGCCCATCTGGACAACCTTCATGGTCTTCTTCGCGATGGCCTCGGTGGGCCTCCCCGGCCTCAACGGCTTCGTGAGCGAGATCATGTGCCTGGTCGGCGCATTCCAGGCCAGCAGCGCCTGGGGCAGCGGCATCTGGGGCTCGCTGGGCGTCGAGACGCCGCTCGCCACCCCCGGCAACCTCGGCCCGTGGTACGCGGCGGTCGCCGGCATCGGCATGATCATCGCCGCGATGTACCTGCTCTACATGGTCGGCAACGTCTGCTTCGGCCCCCTCAAGGAGCCGGGCGGGCACGGTCACGGTGATCACGGTCATGGCGGGCATGGCCACGATGATCACGCGAAGGACGCCGCTCACGGCCCGCTCCCCCGCGACCTGAACGCCCGTGAGATCGCTGTTCTCGCCCCCCTCGCCGTCCTGTGCATCGCGCTGGGCGTCTACCCCTCGCCGGTGATCCAGACACTGCAGGCCCCCGTGAGCCGTACCGTGCAGATCGTCGAGGCCGCGTCGATGCCGACCACGGCCAGGACAGACACTCAGACCAACCCGCAGACCAACACCAACTCCGACACGCAGACCGTTGACGTCGTCGCGGAGGCGGCTCGATGACCGAGCGACTCAGTTTCCTGTGGCCCGAGATCATCCTCTTCTTCACGACCTGCGTCGTGATGGTGCTGGGGCTCTCGCGCACCTACCGCAACCGCAAAGCCACCGCGTGGATGGCCGGCCTGGGCGTCGCCATCGCCGGCGGCATGGCCGCCATCGCCACGCCCACCGAGGCCAGCATGCTCGCCGATTCCGGCCAGCTGCTGCTCCCCGGCATGCCACCCTTTATCAAGCCGCTGATCGCGATCGTCGGCCTGATGCTCCTGCTCCTCCTCGCCGGTACCGTCGACCGCCAGGACGAAGAGAAGATCGCCGCGGGCAAGGCCAGCTTCGACCCGCTCCGCTCCAACCGCGCCGAGTTCTACGCCTTCTACCTCTTCTCCCTCACCGGCCTGATGCTCTGCGCCAGCGCCGATGACCTCATCTGGCTCTTCCTCGCCCTCGAGCTCACCAGCCTCCCGACCTACATCATGGTCACGATCTCGACGCAGCAGTCGCGCTCTCGCGAGGCCGGCGTCAAGTACTTCTTCCTGGGCGCGCTCGGCGCCGCCATCTTCCTCTACGGCTTCGCCCTGATCTACGGCGGCACCGGCACGACCAACCTCAACGAGATCCGCGAGGCGATCGTCGCCAACGGCCTCAACAGCCTCACCCTCGCGGGCGTGCTCCTCGCCGTGCTGGGCATGGGCTTCAAGATCGCCTCGGTGCCTATGCACTACTACACGGCCGATGTGTACGAAGGCGCAGCGCCGCAGGTCTCCGCCTTCCTCGCCTTCGTGCCCAAGACCGCCGGATTCATCGGCATCCTGCTGCTGTGCGCCGCCGTCGGCTGGGACTTCGGCCCCGGCAACATCGCCGATGGCCCCCTCGCCGCGGGCTCGGGCGACAACTTGCCCAACATCCTCCGTGTGATGCTCTGGGTCGTCGCCGCGCTCACCATGACCGTCGGCAACGCCCTCGCGCTCCTCCAGACTTCCGTCAAGCGCATCCTCGCCTACTCCTCGATCGCGCACTCGGGGTACATGCTCGTCGGCGTCATCGCCGGTCCGGGCAACTCCGGCCGCTTCACCGAGAACGGCGTCTCCGCCGTCCTCTTCTACCTCCTCGCGTACGGCGTCATGAACCTGGGCGCCTTCGCCGTCATCGCCGCCCTCGAGGGCCGCCGCAACGCCGACGGCGAGCACCGCCAGATCGAATCGATGCAGGATCTTCGCGGCCTCTGCTCCACGCACCCCGCGCTGGGCTGGTCGATGGTGCTCACGAGCCTCAGCCTGCTCGGCCTGCCGCCGCTCCTGGGCTTCTTCGGCAAGCTCCCGCTCTTTACCGCCGGCATCGCCGCCGGCGAGATCTCGCTCGTCATCATCCTGGGCATCAACTCCGCGATCGCGGCGGTCTACTACCTGCGCCTGGCCTTCGTGCCGCTGCTCGAGAAGGCCGACCCGATGGCCGAGCCCATGACCATCTCGCCCTTCCGCTCCCGCAGCGTCGCCGCGCTGCTCTCGGCGGGCGGCGTCGTGACGCTCGCGGTCTTCGCCGGCACACTCATGGAGCAGACCCGCGAGGCCGGCATCTACACCCCCGAGAAAGTCGCGCCGCTCCCGCGGGCGCCGCGCGTCACCACGCCGGCCGATGAGCCCGGCGAAGGCCTCCCGATTGTGGATGCAACGCGGACGAACACCGGCGAGTAATCCGCCGGTCGGCGAGCCCATCTCCTGATGAGCAACTCAGGCCGCGGCCTTGCGCCGCGAGCCCTGCAGGTACACGCCCGCCGCGGCGAGCATCGCCCACGCGGCGAGCCACCCCACCGGCCCCACCCGCGACGGCTCCACCCACTGGATCTGCAGCGCACCCGCGAGCCACACCGCGCTGGCAAGCGCCACCGCCGAGCCCATGAGCGCCGTCACGATCGACGCCGCCCGCACCGGCATCAACGCGCCGATCAGCATCCCCGCCAGCCCCGCCGCGAACGCGACCGACGCCAGCAGCAATCGACTCTCTTCGGGCACCGCGGCCCACAGCGACTTCGCCTCCGCGCCCGCCGCGGCGTGCAGCGAGGCGGACTGTTCTTCATCGGTGGCGCCGGTTGCCCGGTCCGCCGCGGAGTTCATCGCCACGCGTGTCGCTGATTCCACAACGCGATCTCGCAGCGACACCGTTTGTGCGCCGCCCTGGTCCCGCAACTCGAGCCCGCCGGGCTGGAAGTTCAGATAGACCAGAGCGCCCAGGATCCCGACCGCCGCGAAGACGCCCGCCCCCGCCGCGGCCATCGCCACGCGGAAGACCGCGACCGCCGCGCCCAGGCCGATCAGCCCGCCGACCGCCATGCCGATCCACGCCGGCTCGGCCCCCGCGATCGAGCCGTCGAGCAGCCGCGGCGCGATCACCGACCCAGCCAGCGCCCCGCCCGCCGCGCCCAAAAGAACAACCGCCGGCTTGAGCACACGCCCGCCGACGAGCCAGAGAATGAGGCCAACGATCAGACCGATAAGCGCCGGTGCGTGCAGAAGGGACGCGTACGAGGCGAACTCGGTCGCCCCGGGAAGTCCTCCCGGGATGGTCGGGTCTGTCGGCATGACTCTCCCGCAGCCGGGCCCCCTCCCCTCGCGGGGTTTCATCCTGGTGGGGCCAAGGGCAGCATACACCTTTCGGCAACGGGGGGATAGGTTTTCTGGGGGGTGAGGGAAAACGAGGTTGTCCGGCCACCCCGCCTGACCGATAAACCGCTGGTTCGGACCCTGACCGGGTAAGCCCCGTCCGGGAACCCGATCAGGACGAAGGGAGACCGCGAGGGATGGCCAAGAAGAAGAAGGCAAAGCCCGCCCCCCGCAAGCCGGCGGCAAAGCCCAAACCAAAGTCCAAGGAAGCCGGCGGCAATGCCGGCCTTAGCGGCCCCGCGCTCGACGGCCTCCGCAAACGCATCAACGAACTCGACCAGAATCTCGTTGCGCTGCTCAACGAGCGGGCGTCTCTCGTCGTCGATGTCGGCCGCCAGAAGCGGGCCGCGGGCCTGCCCATCTACACACCCCACCGCGAGACCGAGGTGCTCGAGCGAGCCCTGGGCCTCAGCGATGGACCCCTCCCCGACCGCTCCCTCGAAGCCATCTTCCGCGAGCTCATGTCCGGCAGCATCGCCCTCCAGCAGGCCCTCCGCATCGGGTTCCTGGGGCCCCAGGGCAGCTATTCCCACCTCGCCTCGGTCCGGCACTTCGGCAGCAGCGTCGAATACACCGAACTCCCCGAGATCGCCGCGGTCTTCGAAGAAGTCGCCCGCGGCCATGTCCACTACGGGCTGGTCCCGGTCGAGAACTCCACCGGCGGCGGCATCGCCGAGACCCTCGATTGCTTCCGCGATGGCAAGGCCGGGGGCAAGAGCGGCGACAAGGAGCAGGTCAGCGTCTGCGCCGAGGTGCAACTGGCTGTCCACCATGCACTTCTGGGCATGGGCGAGCCCCGCCGCATCAAGCGGATCTACTCCAAGCCCGAGGTCTTCCAGCAATGCCGCAAGTGGCTGGCCCGCCAGTTTGGCAAGGCGGAACTCATCCCCTCCGCCAGCAGCAGCCGCGCTGCGGAGATCGCCGCGGAGGAGTGCCGCGCCGCCATCGGCCGGGGCGAGACCCCCGAATCCGCCGCGATCGGCTCGGCCTGGGCCGGTCAGATGTACGGCCTGACCGCCCTCTTCGAACGCATCGAGGATCAGGCGGAGAACATCACCCGGTTCATGGTCCTCTCCCGCCAGCTGGCCAAGCCAACCGGCGACGACAAGACCAGCCTGATGTTCAACACGACCGATACCCCCGGCGCCCTGGTCCACGTGCTCCAGGAGTTCGAGCGGGAGCGCATCAACCTGACCCACATCGAGAAGCGGCCCAGCGGCAAGCGCAACTGGACCTACACCTTCTTCGTGGACTGCCAGACGCACCGCGACGACCCGGCGATGGTCCGGGCCTTAGGTCACGCCGTCAGGCACTGCCGCGAACTGGTCGTCCTAGGGAGCTACCCGCGCTCGCGCCGAGTGCTGAGCTCCTGACAACGCGCTGAGCTCCTAAACCCGACCGCAGTCGGGTTCCATCGGGGCCGTCGTGCATCAAACCCGCGCGTGTCGCGCACCGGGTATGGGAAACTCTTGCGTGCGACCCCGGTGGGCTGCAACCTTGGGGTAAGGGTTGCGTAACGCTTTCCCAGCCGCCATTCCCGGGCGGGCGTGGATGCGACACCCGGGCTTTGGCGCGGCTCTTGCGATTCCACCCCGATGGTGGGAGAGGGAGCCGGGATGCCGCCGGCGCGGAGCCGGGCCGGCGGCGTCGGGCGGTGCGGGGCGGGCTTGACCCAGCGGGCTTGTGAGGCGAGCTCGGGGCGGGTTGAGGACCGCAGCGCGGATCGGTACGCTGGTCCGACTTTGGGGTGTGTGAAGATCCGCCGCGTGGCGGGGTTCACCCCAGGGGCGTGGCCGGGAGGCCGTCGCGGCGGTGCGTGTGGAGCGAGTCTCCATATGGACCGGGGCGGCGAGCCCGGATCCGTGCGAAGTGGCGATCGGGTAGCACCGTCCGCGGCGGGTGGTCCGTCGCGGCGACAGAGCCGCCAATGACGCCGGAAACGCGTGTAGAGGTCAGGTTCAGCGGGCGACATCGGTGTTGGTGTATCTGATTGATGTCGCTCGACATGTGGTTCGCGTGATCGGGACGGTCGGCCAGTGCCGTCAGGAGTTGCTATGCGTCGTTCGAAGCGAGTGAACCGCCCGTATGTCCGCCAGCGCCGTTCGATGCAGGAGCGCTCCAACGACGCGGGTCGTCTGGCGCTCAGCGCCGGGCTGACCGAACGCCCGACCGTCGAGCAGCTCGAGCGTCGCCAGATGCTCTTCGCCCTGACCGTCACCGCCGACGATGTCGACCCCAACACCGGCATCGGTACCGTCCGCGTGCCCTTCACCTATCTGCTGCCGCTCTTGCAGACGCAGCTCGAGGCTCAGGACCCCCAGACCGAAACGGTCACCGAAGACTTCAACGACGAGAACCCCGGGCTGGTAGCCAACGGCGCTTTCCTACTCGAATCGGGTGTGCAGGTCCGCCACAACATCACGCCAGCCTCGGGCATCCGGATCGATCCCGCGACGGTCGATGCTCAGGAGAAATGGCTTCGCGTCGACTTCGCGGCGACGGGCCAGCAGTTCACATTCGTCCTCTTCAATGATGCGACGAACCCCACGCGCACGCGCATCGCTGATTCGGTGTCCTTCGTCATTCGTCCCGAGCCGGGCTCGGGCTCGCCCGTCGGCCTGAACCCCGACACCACCGTCGTTGAGCTGCTGCTGGGCAACGAGATCACCGCGAGCTTCACGGGTGACACGCTGCGGGCCGCGATCGCGGGCAACCCCGCGCTGGGCACCGGCACATTCACGTTCGATGTCGGCGGTACCACCGCCTTCGACCGCGTCCGCGTTCGCACCACAAGCGGCGCTGCGCCGGCGTTCCAGCTCGACGACCTCAGCTTCAACATCCCTGACAACATCTTCGCCGAGCTGCTCGCTTCGCAGCTGGTCGGCGCTGTCGCCACCCTCACGGGTCCGGTCGGCGCTTCGGCCTCGTTCTTCGACCTCTACGGCCAGTCGCTCAACCGCACGCCGATCGTCTTCCTCGATGAGTTCACCAATGTCGATCTCAACGCCGACGGAATCCCCGACTTCAACGCCGGCATCGGCTCGATCCGCTTCTCCGGCACCGATTCGCGCACCAGCTTCTCGCTGATCGGCGCTGCGCCCAATCAGAACGACACGCCCGACGGCTCGGCGAATTTCACGATCCCCGTGCTCGGCACGTTCGTGGAGTTCAACTACGTCGACGATCCGGTTGGAACGTTCGACGACTTCGAGCAGGCCGGCTTCGGCTACACCGTCGACTTCTCCGACGGCACACCGACGGTCGCCGGTCTCCCGCCCGGCCCCGGCTCGGTGGTAATCGGTTCACCGTTCGTCCGCAGCATCGCCAGCGCCGGGGCGTACAACGCCTTCGGGCTGCCGCAGGGTGTCGGCCAGATCGTGACCGACGGATTCGTGCGCCCCGACCAAGGCCTCTTCATCGAGGACGGCTCCTCAATCGGTGGCATCAATATCTTCGGCATCGTTCACGGTTCATCGCGGTTCAACGGCTTCGTTGACCGCCTCAACATCGGCTACCTCGTCGGTAGTGTGACCGTCGACGGTGATCTGGGCTTCATCAGCGTCGGCTCGGATGCCGGCCAGTGGTCGCCCGACCCGGACTTCACGCCCAACTTCGGTATCGATGAGGTCTTCAAGACCAACGCGCAGCTGGTGGTCGGCCGCACGCTGGGCGAGTTCCTCGCCGCGGGCCGCAACTTGATGGACATCACCGTCATCGGCGACCTCAACTCGCCGACGACCCGCCCCGCCCGCGACATCTTCAATTACTACGAGAAGGAGGCGGTGCTGGGGATCAACCCAGCGACGACCGCGCTGGGCGCAACGCAGACCGTGATCGAGGGCCGCGCCCAATGGAGCGTTCGCCAGCCGAGCGATCTGTACCGCCCGAATGACCAGCCGTTCGTCTTCGGCACCGGCTACTTCCGCAACGACGGCCTGCTCAGTGCCGAGTGGGTCGGCGGCAACACCTCGGGCGTGCGCATCAAGGGCGAACTCAGCGGTCGTGATACGTTCAACGCCGAGGACACCAACGACGTCTTCGCATTCGCCGTCACCGGTCGCAACGAGGTCGTGATCGAGGGCTCCGCGTTCGGCGCGGTCACGCCCTATTACCGAATCATGGACCAGGACGGCCGCGTCCTCGCCGCGCCCGAGTTCCCCTTCGGACAGGGCCGCTTCGAGACCAGCCAGCTCCGCTGGACGCCCGATGCGCCCGGTATCTATTTCCTCGTCGTCACCGACCCGAACGGCGACGACGACGGATTCACGACCGTCCCATATACGATCAGCATGGTGGGCCTCGCGCCAACCACCTTCGGCCAGTACCGCACCGGTGCTGCATCGGGCCAGATCGACCTGGCCCGCGGCGTCGGCAACAGCGTCACCCTCTTGTCGGGCGACATGGGCGCTGTCCGCGTCGGCACGGCATTCACCGACGGCGGCGGCGCCGAGGCCGATCCGCTTGAAATCCTCAATTACGACGGCACGACCGACGACGTCATGTCGTTCTGGGGCGGCACCTTCTCGATCCCCGGCTCCCTCTACAACATCACCGCGGGCTCCGATGTCGGTGCACCCGACAGCGCCTTCAGCGGAAACGACATCACCATCTCGATCGGCGGCAACCTCGGTTCGATCCACACCGGCCGCTCCATCCAACTCGGCGACGATCTGGCCGGCTCCGGCGACTTGAACTTCGTCCGCCTCAATGTCGGCGGCAGCATCGGCACCATCGACATCGGCGGCGGCGTCGGCCTCGACCAGGACCCCGAGGGCGCTAACCGCCGCTCGGTCACCATCCCCGACTCGGTTGTCATCCGCACCGGCATCAACGGCGGCAGCGGCGACATCGGCTTCATTCGAACCGGCTGGCACGTCGCCGGCGACGGCTGGCGCATCCTCACCAGCCCCGGCTCGACGATCGGCGCGCTCCTGATCGCGCAGGACGATTACGGCAGCACCGATCCGCGCGTCGGCATCTTCCGCGGCACGCAGGGCCTGCCGGTCACCGTCGGTCTGGGCTCCGATGTCCGGTTCGTCGACTTCCCCCAGATCGACCTGATC
>JBDZUZ010000068.1:0-20186 GCA_040255445.1 Planctomycetaceae bacterium
GGATCGGAATCGACTCGGCATTCCTTGGATCGCGTGGTGTTCAGCACCCTCGCGATCCGGATCGTTTGTTGTTGCCCGGCGGTTTCCCTTTGCCTTCGGGACCTTCCGGGCTCGCCGGCCCCGTGCTGCGGGGGCCGACGACCACTACTACGCTGCGAACTACTGCTTCAAACCGCCCCACTCGTGCACCGGACCTTCAGGACCGTTTCATGAGGGGCGGAGAGTGTAGGCCTGTCACTTGCCGGCCGCGGCAACCTTCTTCGCCTTGCTTGTAAAAAGACGAACGGCCGGGCGGATTTCCAGCAGACCCTGGTTGGCCCCGGGGACCGGGCCCTTGACCAGGATCAGGTTCTTGTCGGCGTCGATCCGCACCACGTCCAGGCTGCGGACGGTCACCCGCTCATCGCCCATGTGGCCGGACATCCGCTTGCCCTTCTTGAGGCCGCCGCCGTAACCACGGTTGGAGCAGAGCGAGCCGATCGAGCCGGGGGCCCGGTGCTTGCGCTCGGTACCGTGGGTCGCGAAGAAGCCCTTGAAGTTGTGGCGCTTCATCGTGCCGGCGAAGCCCTTGCCCTTGCTCCGGCCGACGACGTCGACGTACATCGTGCCGTCGAAGGCGTTGACCTTGATCTCCTGGCCGAGGCTGAACTCGCCGAGCTTCTTCTCGTCGACCCGGAACTCGCGGTGGTGCCGCTTGGGGGTCGTGCCGGCCTTATGGTCGTGGGCGATCACCGGGATCGTGCTGTTGCGGGGCTTGACCTCGCCGAAGCCGACCTGGACGGCCGTGTAGCCATCGGTATCGGTGGTCCGCAGCTGCGTGACGACGCAGGGGCCGCACTCGATCACCGTGACGGGAACAGAGACGCCCTTGTCGTTGTAGACGCGGGTCATCCCGATCTTCTTGCCGAGCATGAGCATGGGTCGTTACCTCCGCGGAATCCGGCGTCGGCCTGTGTCGGCCGCCCTGATCGTCCGCTTCTTGCTGGTGTGCAATCTGGTCCGGGCGGCCGCGGGAATCGCGGGCCCGGATGGGGATGCCGGGCGCGAGGCCCGGCGGGGGTCAGGCCTTGATCTTAACGAAAACGCCCGCGGGAACGACGAGCCGGTTGAGGGCTTCGACGGTGCGGGCGTTGGGCTCGATGATGTCGATGATGCGCTTGTGGGTGCGGATCTCGAACTGCTCGCGGCTCTTCTTATCGATGAAGGGCGAACGCAGCACGGTGTACCGCTCGACGCGCGTGGGCAGCGGCACCGGGCCGGCCACCTTCGCGTTGGTCCGCTTCGCGTGCTCGACGATTTCCTTCGCCGAAGCATCGAGGGCCAGGTGGTCGTACGCCTCCATCCGGATTCGAATCTTGCCGCCAGTCATGCGCACCGTCCGTCGATCGACCGTCGTGAGTGCCGACCCGAAGTGGTCGGTCCGCCCTGCCACTCCGGCCCGATCTGCCGGAGGAGGGCACAATGCAACCCGGCCCGGAGCGTTCCGGGTCGGGCAGGAAGAATAGACAGACCGCCCCGCCAGTCAACGCCGTACATGTTCAACGTACGCCGATCGGGATGCGAACCCCCGGCCGGGGTCCGCCGACACTCGCCGACCCCCGCAGACTGGACCCATCGGCCCGCCGGGATCGATAACCTCCGGTGCCGGCGCCGACACGCCGCGTCGCAAAACAGGACCCCCACAGATGCTGACCCGCGTTCTCGCCCTCTCACTCCTCGCTGGTTGTACGCTCGCCGACGCCCAGGCGCAGAATTCGCGCCCGACGCAGACCGCGGCGGTCACCATGGGGCAGGATCCCTTCCGCCTCGAGTCGATCGGGCTGACCATGTTCCTGCCCGTCGATTCCGCGGCCCAGGCCAGCCGCGTCGGCTCGGTATCCACCGTACAGGTGATCCCCAAGGACGCGACTTGGATGCTCAACATCCAGACCCCCAAGTCCGCCAACACCGAGACCACCGCCGCGGAGGTCCTGGACAACATCCTCGTGCAGGTCATCGCCAGCGGCGACGAGGTTTACGACACCACGCCCGGGCAGCGGGCCAAGCTCACGGGCATGCGCGGCCGCGTCACCGAGCCCCGCTCGGCGATCGTGATCAACGGCCGCGAGGCGCAGCGGGCCTACGTCGAGATCCCGCAGGATTCCGGCCCCGCGGTGGTCCGCGGATACACGGTCTTCCGCACGGTGCCCGGCCAGTTCGCGACCTTCGAACTGGTCACCACTCAGACAGAACTGGCGAAGGCCAAGCCGACCTACGAGACCACGCTCGCTACGGTGACTTTCGAGAACCCGGCCATGGTCTTCGCGGATCGTGCTGCCGCGGTCACCGCGGGCCAGCGGCTTCTCGCCGGTCTGAGCCAGGAAGAGTTCCGCCGGCTGGTCGAGAACGGCGGCACCCGCTGGGAACGACTCTACCGCCCCGCCTCCTCGGGGTCGGAGATGGACGCGACCGAGATCGCCTACCGCCGCATCGCGATGACCATGGGCAACCGCGGCATGGTGATGGGCGGGACGAGCTCGCGCTCGATCGATCGTCAGGAAGGTTTCATCATCCGCATCGACGCCCGCGCCCTGGACGGCAAGCGGACCTTCGACTCGCGGTCGGTGTTCTTCGTCACGCCCGATGGAGAAGAGGAAGCCTGGCAGGTCCGCAACGCGGTGCGCGAAGGCACGAAGGTCTCGGTCTTCACGGAGACCGGCGCCCGCACCGGCACGAGCATGTCGGTGCAGCTCGAGGGCACGGGCGTGCCCGGCGAGATCATCAAGCCGATTATCCAAGGCGATGGGTACGTCAGCCGGGTGCTCTCGTGGATGCTGCCGCAGATCATCGTGGACGCCAAGGCCCAGGCGGATTACGGCTTCTACACCTACCAAAGCGACGCCTCGGCCATCAAACTCCGCCGCGACACGCTCACCGCCCCCGCCGACCGGCCCAACACGCTGCTGCTCACGACCAAGCTGACCGAAGACCGCCCGCCGCAGGTCACGGTCTTCAACAGCGAGGGCAAGCTGATCCGCACGGAACTGCCCGATGGGACGATCTGGGAGCCTGTGACGCTCGAGAAGCTCGGACAGCTGTGGAAGGCCAAGGGCCTGCCGCTGGACTAAGAGCGTTCGGCGACACCGCCGGCGGATCCGCCAGCCGATCCGCCAGTCGCTCCCGTGGTACAGTCGCACCATGGCGACCGATCGAGTCATCTCCGCGCAGACCGCCTCGCCCGAAGAGGAGCAGACCAACTGGGCGCTGCGGCCGACGCACCTCTCCGAGTACATCGGGCAGGCCGATCTGGTCGGGCGGATGACGATCGCCATTCAGGCTTCGAAGGGCCGCAAGG
Source organism: Planctomycetaceae bacterium (assembly GCA_040255445.1). Taxonomy (GTDB): domain Bacteria; phylum Planctomycetota; class Phycisphaerae; order Phycisphaerales; family UBA1924; genus JBDZUZ01. The sequence continues at coordinate 3,335 of JBDZUZ010000068.1, forward strand.
AACCGCTCGAGCACACACTGGTGCACGGCCCCCCCGGCCTGGGAAAGACGACGCTCGCGCACGTCCTCGCCGAGGAGATGGGCACCAAGCTGCACATTACTTCCGGGCCGTCGCTCGCCCGTGGCACCGACCTGGTCAGCGCGCTCACACGCCTGCAACGCGGCGACATCCTCTTCATCGATGAGATCCACCGCCTCCCCGCGGCGGTCGAGGAGTTCATCTACCCGGCGATGGAGGACTTCCGGATCGACGTCACCGTCGACAGCGGCCTGGCGGCCCGCACGGTGCAGATCCGCTGCCAGCCGTTCACGCTCGTGGGCGCTACGACCCGCGCCGGCCTGCTCTCCGCGCCGCTCCGCTCGCGCTTCGGCATCGTGCACCACCTCCGCTACTACAGCGAGGACGAACTGCTGGCCATTCTGGTCCGCAGCGCGGGGCTGCTTGACATCGGCGATGCTGAGCGCGATGCGCTCGCGCTGATCGCGGCCCGCTCCCGCGGCACACCGCGTATCGGCAACCGGCTGCTCCGCCGCGTCCGCGACTTTGCCCAGGTCAAAACCAAGGGCCGCATCACCAAGCAGACTGTCGATGCATCCCTCAAACTCGAGGGCGTCGACACCCTCGGGCTCGATGAGCTCGACCGCTCGTACCTGCGGGCGATCGCGACGACCTACCGCGGCGGGCCCGTCGGCCTCGAGACCGTCGCCGCCACTATGAACGAGGACGCGGGCACGCTGGAAGACGTGGTCGAGCCCTACCTCCTGCAGATCGGGTTCCTGGCTCGGACGCGTCGCGGACGCATGCTCACCAAGGCCGCGTGCGACCATCTGGGCATCGCGCCCGTCGGGCTCGCCGCGGATCAAACCGGCCTCTTTGAGCAGGATTGAGTCGGTCAGGCTTGAACGGCGTCGAGCCGCTTACCGCTTCGAGGCGGCCGGCTGCATCGCCTTCACGAAAGACTCTTCGAGGTAGAGCAGGCAGCCGCACGACACGCAGTGCGTCAGCCGGCCCGTCGACAGCAGCCCGCTGACCGACTCGACCGGCAGGCTCATCTGGCAGCCGCCGCAGTTGAATTCGTGCCGCCGGCGATCGATCAGCTCGATCGGCGCCATCGCGCTGTCGCCGTCGCGCTCGACGAGCCGCTCGAGCTCGCTCATCGCATCGGCCGGCACTTCCGCCGCGTACTCAGCGCGGCGGGCCTTGAGCTCCTCGACACGGTCGCGGATCTCGGCGGCCCGCTGATCACGCTCCGAAGCGGCGACGCCGCGGACCTTCTGCCGCTCGTTGCTGTCGGCGCCGATGGTCTCGATGTCCTTCTTGATCGCATCGACCCGCGTCATGATCTCGAGCGCTTTGGTCTCGAACTCATCGCGCTGGGACTTGAGATTGTTCAGCTCGGTCAGAGAGGCCTGGTATTCCTTGTTGGTCTTGGCCGTCTCCATCTGCGTGCGGATCTGGGCGATGCGGGCATCGAGCCGCGCCATCTCTCCCTCGTGGTCCGCAGCGACCGCCTGGTTCTTCTTGAGTTCGGCGTTCAGCGCGTTGGTCTTCGCGGTGATCTGATCGAGTTCTTTGTTCTGCTGGGTGAGGAACCGCTCCGCGGCCCTGAGGCTTGACTGCAGTCCGCGCAGCTCCCGATCGATCTGAAATACCCGCAGCAGCTTGTCCGTCGTGTGCATCGACCGCTCCGAAATAGCCTCTGAACCCATTCTCATCCTACGCCCTCCCAGCCCTCGATTGCACCCCGAACCGCCCGTTTACCCCCCGGATACCGCCGAGAGCCGCACCGCATCGATCCACCAGAACGCCACCGGCATCACCAGAAGGGGCGAATCGAGGATATCGAGCGCCCCGCCCAGCCCCGGGAACAGCGTGCCCGAGTCCTTCACCCCCGCGTCCCGCTTGAACAGGCTCATCGAGAGGTCGCCGGCCTGGCCCACGAACCCGAACATGAGGCCGGGTACGAACGCCAGCGCGAGCGAGACCTCGCGGGTCACCCCGGCCCGGGCGAGAAGCCAGAGCCCGACCGCCCCGATGATCGCCGCGAATGCGACCCCCCCAAAGAGCCCCTCCCACGTCTTGCCCGGGCTCAGCCACGGGATGAGCTTGTGCCGGCCGATCGCCTTGCCCGTGAACAACGCCCCGATGTCGCAGGACTTGGTCGTCAGGAGGACCCAGAGGACCACCCACGCGGAGTTGTCCCGCCGGATCGCGACGATGAAGCCGAACATCAGCCCCAGGTAGACGAACGCGAGCAGCGCTCCGCCCGACGCCGCGATCACACCCTTGGTGTTCTGCTTGCGCGAGTGGAACACCAGGGCGAAGGCGAACACCCCCGCCGCGGCGGTCGAGACCAGGGTGACCGCCCGCCCGCCTTCGAGGGTGTCGGGCGTGAAGGCAACCACGGCGAGGCCCAGCGCCGCCGCGGTGGTCATGATCCGCTTAGATGCGGCGATGCCCTTGTCGTGCAGGATCCGCGCGAGTTCACGCACCGCCACGATCGCGAGTACGAACACGATCGGCAGGATCACCATCCCCGGCGGGAATGTTGTGCGATCGCCCAGGTCGAGCCAGCCCGGAAGCGCAACCCGGTCCAGCCACTCGTCGAGCCAGAGGCCCAGCACGAGGGCGATGATCAGGATGGGCCCGAAGATCAACCGGTCACGCATCGAGCGTGCCCTCCTGGACGGCGCCGAACCGCCTCGATCTGGCGGCGAACGCACGCAACGCCTGGTGCAGGTGCTCGGGCGTGAAGTCGGGCCAGAAGACATCACTCACGAAGAGCTCGGCGTAACTGATCTGCCAGAGCAGGTAGTTGCTGAGCCGCAGTTCGCCGGCGGTCCGGATCAAGAGGTCCGGGTCCGGCAGGCCCGCCGTGTACAGGTGGTCTCCGAGCACGGTCTCATCGACGGTCTCGGGATCGATCTCGCCCCGCGCGGCCTTCCGCGCGATGTCGCGCGTTGCATCGGCGATCTCGGCCCGCGAGCCGTAGTTGATCGCCAGGCACAGCGTCGCGCGTTTGCCGCCGCTGGTCACCCGCTCGACCCGGTCGATGGCCGCGACGACCTCCGCCGGCAGCCCCTCGCGTCGGCCGATCACCTTGAAGCGGATGTCGTTGCGGAGCAGCTCCTGCTCTTCGCCGGCGAGGTAGGCGATGCAGAGCTGCATTAGCGCCTCGACCTCGTCCTTGGGCCGCTTCCAGTTCTCGAGCGAGAACGAGTAGAGCGTCACGACCTCGATGCCCAGGCGGACGCACTCCTCGACCGTCGATCGCACCGACCCGGCGCCGGCGCGGTGCCCGATCACGCGCGGGAAGCCACGCTTGACCGCCCACCGCCCGTTCCCGTCCATGATGATCGCGATGTGCCGCGGCAGCCGCGCCGGGTGCACATCGGGCAGCACCGCGAGCGGGTCGGCATCGGGGTTGAAGGCGTGGATCGCCGCGAGCGCCCGAAGCGCGGCCGGGTCCGCTGCGTGGGGCGAGGGCGCGCGCTCGGCTGGGGCGGCCGAGCCGCCGGTCGACGCACCACTGCTCCTTTGCTGCGCTCCGTGCTGCTTCATACGTCCTTCGCTGACCATCCCCGCTGCTGTGACTCTCGCTCGTGCGTCAGCCCATCATCGTCTGTTCGCGCCCCGGGCCAACGCTCACCAGATCGATCTTCACCCCGACCACCTGCGTGATCAGGTCCAGATACGCCCTGGCCTCCCTGGGCAGGTCGGAGAGGGCGCGACAACCGCCGATCTCCGCCGAGAATCCCGGGGCATCCTGGTACACCGGCTCGACCGCCGCGAGATCGACAGCATCGGGCGGGAAGCGGTCGGTGACCTCGCCGTTGATCCGGTAGCCCGTACACACCCGCAGCGTGTCGAACCCGCTGAGCACGTCGAGCAACGTGATCGCGAGCCCGGTCACACCGTTGATCATGACCGTGTACTTGACGGCGACCAGGTCGAGCCAGCCCACGCGGCGGGGCCGCCCCGTCGTCGTGCCGAACTCGCGGCCGCGCTGGCGGATGCGCTCGCCGGTCGCGTCGAAGAGTTCCGTCGGCATGGGCCCGGCGCCCACCCGCGTCGAATAAGCCTTCATGACGCCGGTAATCCGCCCCACCGCCGTCAGAGGCACGCCCGAGCCGGGGCCAATGCCCGCCGAGCCGGTGCTGGAACTGGTGACGAACGGGTATGTGCCGTGATCGACATCGAGCAGTGTGCCGTTGGCGCCCTCGAAGAGGATCCGCCCGCCGCCCTTGATGATGTCGTGGAGCGTCTGCGTGGTGTCGGTGATCATCGGCCCGAGCCGCTGCCCGGCCGCGAGGCTCTGTTCGAGGATGCGCTTGGCGTCGAGTTCTTCCGACGGCGCCCCCATCGCCTTGAGCATGGGGCCTTTGACGTCGAGTGCCAGGCCGATCTTCTCCTCGAGCGCTGCGGGCCGCTGCAGGTCCGCCATGCGGATCGCGGTGCCGCGCTGGACCTTGTCGGCGTAGGCCGGGCCGATGCCGCGACGGGTGGTTCCGATCTCGGTGACGGTGGCGGCCGCATCGCTTGCCTTGCGTGCTGCGCCCGAACGCTTGAGCATTTCCTCGCGAAGCGCATCCTCGACCTTGTGGTACGGCATCACCACGTGGGCCCGGCTCGAGACCAATAGCCCCGAGGTATCGACGCCGCGCTTCGCGAGCCCGTCGACCTCCTCGATCATCTTCTGGGGGTCGACCACCACGCCGTTGCCGATGACCGCGGCCTTGCCCTTGTAGAGGATGCCCGAGGGGATCAGGTGGAGGGCGTACCGCTCGCCGCCAACCTGGATCGAGTGCCCGGCGTTGGCCCCGCCGTTGTACCGGGCGACCGCATCGTGCTCGGCTGCGAGCAGGTCGACCGCCTTGCCCTTGCCCTCGTCACCCCACTGGAGGCCGACGATGGCCGAACAACGGGCGGGGCGGGTGGTATCGGGCGTTATCGGGCTCATTCGCGCGGGGTCCTCGATGCGGCGGGCTGGAGACGATGGGAGGTCCGAGAGTATCGCGGGCGCAACCGCCCGGCCGAATGAAAACGGAGCTCACGGGACGCCGGCCGGACCATCAGGGTAGACCATCGCGGCGGAGCGTCGGAGCCGATGGCACCCGGCTCGGGGCCCGTCCTGAAAAAATGCGATGAAGCCGGCGCGGGTGCTGGTCGATGGTGACGACAGAAGGGCTGTGACGAGATGAACTCAAAGACCGTCCGCATCATGTGCCCGAACCTGACCTGTCGGAAGGTCCTGGCTGTGCCCGCCGCAGCGCGGGGCAAGACGGTCCGCTGCCGCGCCTGCGGCACCAACATCCGTGTGCCCTCGGGGATCAAGCCGGCGACGCCGGAAACCTCAGCCCCGAATCCGAACCCCGATGCCGGCGAGGACAAAGTCGCCGCCTGAACGGGTCCCGGGCTGGTCAACGCTCACAACCTGACATTCGAATCTGGCGTTCCGGCCCCGGCGCTACAGCTTGGGCTGATCGTCCTCGATGTCCCCTTCATCGAGGAAATCGAAGTCGACCACGCTGCTGTCGTCATTGGCCGGCGCGGGCTTGGCGGCCGGCTTCGCGGCGGGGCCAGACGCGTGCTTGGCCGCGGGCTTGCTATCAGGCTTTGAAGCTGGCTTGGCCGGCGTGGCGGGTGCGGCGGCCGTCCCGGTCGGCAGGATCGTGCCATCCTCGAGCGCTTCCTCGGAGTCGACCTCGTCGGGAATGCCGTCGATGCAGATCACGAAGATCGTCGAACCGAAGGTGATCACATCGCCCGCGCCCAGCTCGGCCTGCTCGATCCGCTTGCCGTTGACGTAGGTGCCATTGCTCGAGCCCAGGTCGCGGACGACCGGCCGGCCCTCGCCGACCTTGAGCTCGGCGTGGTGGCGCGAGACATCCGAGGTGGGGATGCGGATCTGGCAGTCGGTCTGACGCCCGATCAGGGAGACCTCACGGGAGATCGAGACCTCGTTCTGGGAGCCATCGGTCGAGACATGCACCAGAGTGACCGCCATACAGACTCCTCCGCAGCGATAAGACCGGCCCCGCCACCCGGGCGGACGCCCGATTGCTGAAGGACTCGCCGCGGCGTTGGCGGGGCTCGTACAACTTCAGAGCGTGCCGCACGATACCCCAATCCCACTGCCGCTTCAACGAACCCGGACCTCGGCCCGGGAGGCCCTGGCCGCGGCGGCGGGACCCCGGGCCGGGGCGGGCCCCGCGGCACGGTCGCTCTACATCCACGTCCCCTTCTGCTTCCACAAGTGCCATTACTGCGACTTCTACAGCATCGTCGATACGCGGGACCGCCAGGAACCGTTCGTCGCGCGGCTGGAGCGTGAGCTCGCGGCGCTGGCGCCCTTCGCCGCCGGGGAGCCCCTGCGGACCATCTTCGTCGGGGGCGGTACTCCCAGCCTTCTGGCCCCCCACCTTTGGCGGAAACTGCTGGCGACCATCGACCGGCTCTTCGACCTGTCGCGGATCCGCTCCGGCGGAGGCGAGTTCACGGTCGAGTGCAATCCCGAGACCGTGACCGGCGAGCTGAGCGAGACGCTGGCGGCGGGCGGCGTTGACCGGATCTCGATGGGGGCTCAGAGCTTCAACCCGGTCCACCTCAAGACACTCGAGCGGTGGCACGACCCGGCGAGCGTGCCGCGGGCGCTCGAACTCGCCGCCGCGGCGGGCATCCGCCGCCGCTCCTTCGACCTGATCTTCGGAATCCCCGGCCAGACGCTCGACGACTGGCTCAGCGATCTTCGCACCGCGCTCTCGTTGGGGACGCAGCACCTCTCGTGCTACAACCTGACCTACGAGCCCAACACCGCGATGACGGCCCGCCTGAAGCGCGGTGAGTTCGAAGCGGCCGATGAGGATCTCGAGGTCGACATGTACGCCGCGACGCTGTCGACGCTCCGCGCTGCGGGCTTCGAGCGGTACGAGGTGAGCAACTACGCAGCGCCGGGGCAGGAGTCGCGCCACAACCTGGTCTACTGGCGGCAGGAGCCGTGGCTGGCGGCGGGGCCATCGGCGAGCGGGTACGCGGGCGGGGTCCGGTGGAAGAACGCGCCGCGGCTGGACGACTATCTGGGCTTCGATGATGAAGGCTTCGCGCCGGTGGTCGAGATCGAACCGCCCGATGCTGCCCGCGCTGTCCGCGAGACACTCATGACCGGCTTGCGGCTGCGCGAGGGTGTTGATACCGCGGCGGTGCTGCGCGACGCGGCCGCGGTTGATCCTGCCGCTCCCGAGAAGCTTCTCGGCATGGCCGCTCGCTACCGGGCAGAGGGGCTGATGCTCGCTGGCTGCGAAGAACGCTGGTCACTCAACGACGCCGGCATCCTCATCGCCGATGGCATCGCCGCCGATTTCATGGCCTGTATCGGCGGCGGCATCAAGAGCTGAGTCGCCGCCCGGGGCGGCCTCGATGTCCGGCCGCTTGAGGTTGAGGCGAACCAACAGATTGCGCAGGTCCTTCGGGAAGGGCGAGCGGGCGTCGATCTCGGCGCCGGTCGTCGGGTGTTTGAAGGCGATGCGATGCGCGTGCAGCGCGAGCCGCGGCGCGGCGGAACGCACCGATGCGTTGGCGTAGTAGGTGTCACCGACAATCGGGCTGCCGATGCTCGCGAGGTGCACGCGGATCTGGTGCAGCCGGCCCGTGACCGCGCGGCACTCGAGCATGGAGCCGAGCACGCTGGTTTCGATGGTGCGGTATGCCGTGACCGCGGGCTTGCCGGCCGAGGAAATCCGGGCCAGCTTCATGCGGCCGGTCTCGCCCCGCACGCCCGCGCTGTTCCCGCCGCCGCCCTTGGGTGAGCCCTGATACTCCGCGATCGGCCGCTTGATCACGCCCGTCGGCTTGTTGGGCGCGCCCTTGACGATCGCCCAGTAGAACTTGGCGATCGACCGAGACTCGAACATCGCACGCATCGCGTCATAGACCGAGGGCTTGAGCGCGACGACCACAAGCCCGCTCGTCTCGCGGTCGAGGCGGTGCAGGAGACCGAAATCACGCTGCTTGCCCAGGTTCTGGAGCTGCGCTCCGTACTGCGCGAAGAGCCCATTCATCAGTGAGTCGTGCTCGTGGGCAAGGCCCGGCGCGGTCACCACGTGCGGCGGCTTCTCGACGACGAGGAGGTCCTCATCCTCGTGACGCAGCTTGAAACCGACCTTGTCGTTTGGCTCGATCGAGAGTTGCATGGTCAAGGCGGAGGTTAGCGCCCGCGTTCGGCCGATGACCCCGCCGCTCAGGCGTTGGCCCAGCGGTTCGCCGCGGCGTCCAGGTACCAGCGAAGCTCACCACTCACCGGCTTGAGCCCCGCCGCGGCCGGGCCCGGGATCGACTCCCCCGCCCCGGACAGGAAAAAGTCCGCGAGCGTTCGGACCGCCGGCGCGGCGGCGTCCCCCATCGCAAGGACGGCGATGAACCGGGAGGCGTTGATCAGGTGCTGCGTCATCGTCACCCGCGGCGGACCGCCTTCTTCACCCGGGTCCCAGCGGACCAGGCTCTGCGTCCCCAGGGTGTCCCGCTCGCGGAGCCCGGCGATGCGGCCATCGTCCTCGAGTCCGAGCAACACGTAGTCGAGCCGGTCGTGACCCTTCTCCCGCCAGACAAGGCAGTCGCGGATGCTCGTGGCGTAGGGGTGCTCCCCCTCCGCGGCGACGGGATCGATGGAATGGACCTGGTTCTTCGGGATGCCGGAGAAGTCGACGATCCAGTCGCGGACCAGCGGGAACCGCCGCCGCTCATCGTTCTCCGGGACACAGGCCTCGTCGGTCAGGTAGAGCTGTGTCCGCGGCCAGGGGAAGCGGCGGAGGTCGGGGTCGTACATGAGGCGTTTGAGCAGCGGTTCGGTCCGCGCGGAGGCGGAGACGGCCATGTGGAAGTCGCCGAATTCGCGGACGCACGCCAAGGCCTGTAGAAGGAGGTCCGCCGCGCTCGCGTCGAGCACCTCATCGGCCAGTTCGCGGACGATGACCGTGCCGGGGAACGGCGGTGGTTCACCACCCGGGATGGGCGCAAGCTCGATGGGCCCGGCGTCGGACATCCGTCCATTCTGTCACACTCCGGCCGCCCCGGCGAGCCTCGCGGGAAGAACAGCGGCCGAGCCCCGGGGCCCGACCCGGCCGCGGGGTACGCTTGCCCGATGGTCAACCCCGCCCTCGCCAGGATCGTGGATGCGTCCCTTAACAGGGCGAGGGAAGCCCTGCGCGTGCTCGATGATGCCGCCCGCTTCGCGCTCGACGATGCGGCTTTGTGCGAGGGCGTGAAAGCACTGCGGCACGACCTGGCCGCCGCCCTGGCCTCGGGCGCCTTCGGCCGAGCCACGCGGCTCGCCGCACGAGACATCGAGGGCGATGTCGGCACCGGAATCAAGACCGCCGGCGAAGGGAAGCGTGAGGGGCTGGGCGGCGTGGTCGCCGCGGCGTGCGGCCGATTGACCGAATCGTTGCGGTCGATCGAGGAGGCGTGCAAGGCGGCGGGTGATGCCGCGGCGGCGGGAACTGTCGAGCGGCTGAGGTACCGGGCTTACGAGATCGAGCGGCGGATGTGCACGCTGCTGCCCGATCGCGCGGCCGCGCCGCAGTGGCGTGTCTGCGTGCTTCTCACCGAGGAGTTGTGCGAAGGCGGGCGATGGGAACACGTCGCGGCGGAGTCCCTTGCCGGCGGGGCGGATGCGATCCAGCTCCGCGAGAAGACGCTCGAGGGCGGCGAGCTGCTCCGCCGCGCGAAGCGTCTGGTCGCGATCGCCCGTGAACACGACGCGGCCGTGATCATCAACGATCGCCCTGATGTCGCGGTGATGTCGGACGCTGCGGGTGTCCACCTGGGCCAGGGCGATCTGCCGCCGCGCGAGGTACGGGCCGCCGTCGGCGCCGGCATGATCATCGGCGTCTCCACCGCGAATACGGATCAGGCCCGCGCCGCGCTCGCCGCGGGCGCGGATTACTGCGGCATCGGGCCGATGTTCGCGACGACGACAAAGCACAAGCCGGTCCTGGCCGGCCCGGCGTATGCACGCGCATTCCTCGCGGACCCGATCTGCTCGTCGCGCCCGCACCTGGCGATCGGCGGCATCACGCCGGACAACATCAGCGAGCTTGTCACCGCGGGTGTGCGCGGCGTTGCGGTATCGAGCGTGGTCTGCCGCGACCCGGAACCCCGCGAAGTCGTCCGCCGGCTCCGGGAAGCGCTCGGGGCCGGCGGAGACAGCTGAGGACACCGGCCGCGGCCGCCATCACGGCCGCGTATAGGCCGTCGCGAAGTCGACGATCGTGCCCGAAGGCATGCCAAAGGTGGAGAACCCGCCTCCGTTGCCGCCGTCCCAGTGCTCGAGCATCGCGACGATGGGCGCCGGCGCGGTCACGCGGATGCCGTACCACTGATCCTCGGCCCGCAGCCGCAGCGCATCGATGCGGTCGAGATGGATGTCGTCGAGTTCGTAGCCATCGATCGAATCGGTGTACTGCAGTGTCGAGCCGTCTGTGAAGTAGAACTCGACGCGGACGTCGAACTCGAAGGCGCCGGGATTGAAGATGTACAGGTTCTCGAGGATCGTGGTCCCGCCGCGGCTTCGGCTCATGTAGCCCTCCCCGAAGTCCCAGGTCGTCGCCGCGATGCTCGCGGCCTCTACGCCCGTCGCATCCATGCCCTGATAGACCGAACCCGAGAGCGTCACGGGCACATTGCTCCGGTAGACGATGCCGAACTCCTCGCTCAGCGGGAGCGCGAAGTCGCGCACGGAGAAGGTCGCCCGCGAGCCGGCCGCGACCACGATGGTCTGCTGCCGCACCGGGATGTCGTCGTCATCGAAGACGAAGGTCAGATCGATGGAAGCGGCGGTCGAGTTGGTGTTGAGCACGGAGACATAGGCGTTGGCCGTGTGCCGGCCGCTGCTGCGGTGCGGGCTGTCATCGCCGTTGCGCTCGTAGAAGTCGTCGTCGAAATCGATCGCGGGCACGATGCCGGCGAGGGCGCCGCCGTCGGGGGTGCCGACCGCGCCGAACCCCCGCTCGGTGTCGAGCTGGTAGTGCGACTGCGCGGCGACGATCGGGCGATCCGCGCGAACGACCATCGCGATCGGACCATCGGGAAGGCCGGGGATGTCGTTGAGGGCCCAGCCGCCGCGGCGCTGCGGCTCGAGGCGGAATCGGCTCGTGGTCTCGACCCCGTTCGCGCCGTAGACAGTGAGCTCGACCTCGGTGCCCGAGTCGTCGGGGTTGTACACGAGGATGAAGTCGCGGGTGCGGTCGTCCTTCCGGCCGGTGCTGAACGACCACGCGTTGCTCGTCGAGGTCGTGAAGGACTCGCCGATCGCGGTGCCGAAGTCATAGTGGCTCATCGTGGCCGAGACCGGCGCGGTGGCCTTGAGCACCAGCGCGTACGGCTCGTCCTTGCGGACGAGGCGGTCTTCCACCGCCTGTGAATCGCTGATCGTGACCCCGCCCCTGGAGAAGGCCGGGATCGTGCCGCGGGCGATCAACTGGTCGCGGTCACCAATCTCGTACCGCGCGTGAAGCTCGTACTCGACCGCCACGCCGTTGTGGTTGGTGATCGGCACGAACTCGTTGATGTTGTCGGAAGCGAACCCCTCGGGGTAATACGCCTCGAAGGTCATGCCGCTGAGGAGCACGCGCGGCTCGAGAGACTCGATCGCGGGGCGGCGGAGGTTGCGGCTGGTGATGGAGCGACGGTTGCGAGAGCCGAACATCGGGGTCTCCCTTCACAAGGAGCGGTCAGCGGGCGGCCGCGGGCACCGATGCACACCGCACCAGTCCCGCTCCACTCCATGCGTCGCCGCCGGCCCCGGACTGCCAGACTGCGCCATGGCTCGCTCGAACCCCGTCCCCACCACACCGCCCGCCCCTGTAAACTCCCGGCATGCCGATGTCGTTCAAGCAGCACACCCTCCCCAACGGCCTGACCATCCTCGCCGAGGTCGACCCCGAGGCCCACTCCGCCGCGGCGGGCTTCTATGTGAAGACCGGCGCCCGCGATGAGACTCCCATGCTCATGGGGGTCAGCCACTTCCTCGAACACATGATGTTCAAGGGCACGGCCGACCTCACCGCCGAGGAGCTCAACCGTCGCTTCGACGAGATCGGCGCCCGCAACAACGCCTTCACCAGCAACGAGATGACCTGCTTCTACGCGCATGTCCTCCCGGAGGTGGTGCCCGACACGATCGAGCTTCTCGGCCGGATGATGCGTCCCGCTCTCCGCTCCGAAGACTTCGAGACCGAGCGCGGCGTGATCCTCGAAGAGATCGCGATGTATCAGGACAACCCCTTCTGGGTCCTGTACGAGAACGCGACCGAGAAGCACTTCGGCGCCCACCCGCTCTCCCACCGAGTCCTGGGCACCAAGGACACGATCACCGCGATGAAGCCCGATGACATGCGGGCCTACTTCAATGCCCGCTACTCGGGCGACAACACCATCGTCGCCCTCGCCGGCAAGCTCGACTTCGACGCCGCGTGCCGCCAGATCGAATCGCTCTGCGGCGGCTGGCCATCAACGCGGCCCGGCCGCGACCCCAAGCTGCCACGCGTCGGCGGCGGCGATTTCACGATGAAGGATGAAAAGGTCAGCCGCGGCTACTTCCTCACCCTCGCGCAAGCGCCTGGAGTCGCGGACGAAGATCGCTACCCCGCGGCGATGCTCGCCCAGATCCTGGGCATGCCGGACAACAGCCGCCTGCACTGGGCGTTGCTTGAGACCGGCCTCGCCGAGGAAGCCCAGTCCAGCTACGACCCGCACGACGGTTTCGGCGAGTACTTCGTGTACGCATCGGGCGATCCCGAGCGGCTACCGGAGATCGAATCAGTCATCGCCCGCGAGCGCGATGCTCTCATCCAGTCCGTCACGCAGGACGACCTTGACCGCCTCATCAGCAAGGTCATCACCGCGGCGACACTCGGCGGCGAACGCCCCGCCGACCGCATGCACCGCCTCGGCCGGCTCTGGCTGTACCTTCAGAAGCGGATCCCGCTCGATCAGGAGATCGAGCGGCTCAAGAGTGTCACGCTCGATGATCTTCGCCGCGTGCACGAGAAGTACCCGCTCACGCCGGTCACCACCGGGCGCCTGATCCCCGCGGCCTGATCCCCGCCGCCTCAACACGGTGTCGGCGGTGTCAATACCGCTACGCGAAACTAGCTTTATGCCGCATCACTGTGCGGCGCGGTCGAACGCGCCATTCCGCGGCGAAGCTCCGCCGCGCGGGCCACGATCGCCGCGGCATCGGCGTACGGCCCTGTCTGCAGCCCCAGCAACGGCGAGAGCGTGCGGGCCTGCTCGGCGACCTGCGTGAGCACCGCGGCGGTGTCATCCGCATCCGCCCCGAACCACTCGCGGCCAAGAACCGTGAGCCGATCGATCGAGATCGCCGGCTCCAGATCCGTGAGCACATCGTGCACGATGTTGCCGAGCATGACGCACCGGCACAGGTCGGCGTGCTCGCGCGGAGCCGCCGTCGCCCGGTCGTGATACCGGATGCCCCCCACGATCGACGGCGGGAACTTCCATCGCTCGGCGATACAGGCCCCAACCTCCGCGTGCTGGATATCGAGCTCCGCGAGTTCGATCTCGCCGAGCACGCGGTGATCACCGGCGGACTTCGCGAGCAGCTTTGCGTAGTCATCGCCGAGAGCTCTATACAGCGCGAACTGACCGAAGTCCTGCAGCAGCCCCGCGAGAAATGCCTCGTCGGGGTGCGCTGTCGCCGCGCGTGCCGCGTAGGCCTGCGCGGCCACCGCGGTGTACAGGCTCCGCCGCCAGTAGCGCTCGAAGTCGAACGCATCTGGCTTGACGCCCCGCATCGCGCCCACCAGCGCGAAGGTGAGCGCAACCTGACGGACCTTCCGCTGACCCAGCAGCACGACCGCCTGCCCGATCGTCGTGCACGGGCGCGTCAGCCCGAAGTAGCTGGAGTTGACCAGCCGGAGGACCTTGGCCGAGAGCGCCTGGTCTTTCTCGATCAGCCGGCCCACCTCCGTCAGCGGGACATCGGGCCGGCCGGAAAGCTCGATGATCCGGACCGCCACGGCCGGCAGCGTTGGCAGCGCCGGACACCCGAGGACCTCGTTCAGGATCTCTTGATTCAGCATGGCGGGTCAGCACGGCCGCACGGGGGGCCCCGGGCCAGCCCGGCGGACAACCGCCCCATATGCCGGGCATCGGCCCGATCAGCACCCAACTTCAGCCCCACCGCCGCATGCCGCCGCCAGTCACGTCCGCCACTCAATCTGATCCGCCGACCTGAGCACCCTGGCCACCCGCCAGGAACGCCTCCACCCCACTCGGGCGGGCATGAAAGGTCTCGCTGTAGTAGAGGAGCAAGAGTCGAAGGGCCCGCTCGACGGCCGCGTCCGATGCGCTCCCGTTCCCCATGCCGCCTCCGCCGCTGCCCGCGGCGAGCCGTCGCAGCAGTTCAACGGTCTCTCCCCGCACCCGCCACACCGGCTTACGGACGGACGGACCCACCCGCGGATCGACCGTGATCCCGCCGCGGGACGGCACGAATCCGTAGGTCGTCGCGGGCTCAACGACCGCGCCAGTCAGAACATCCATCTCCAGTTCGGGCCGGTGGCCGGTCTCGTCGAGCACCAGCCAGAGCAGACCCAGCACCGCGACCCGATCCCCATCAGCCGAGCCGACAGCGCGGAGCGCGGCCAGGAGCCCATCGAAGAGCCGGGGGTGCGGGTCCTGCTCCGTGAGCGCGTGCGACACGAGTTCGACCGCGCACATGCCGGCGTAGAAGCCGCCCAGCGTCCGGCGGACGCCGGGGAAGAGTTCCTGCAGGTCCCACGCCGTCAAGAGCGAGAGCGTCTCGCCGGCCTTGAGACTCACGACCATCTCGCCGCGGGTCGGCACTTCCAGCCCGCCGGAGAACTTCGCGTTCTCGCGCTTGGCCCCCTTCGCCACCGCCCGCACCATGCCGGTCTCGCGTCCGAAGACCGAGACGGTCTGGCTGGTCTCCGACCAGTCCCACACACGCACGCAGATCGCCTGGTCGGTCACGGTCGGCACGGGCACAGCGTAGTGGGCTCGCCCCCGGGCGATCGCCGCCCTATCTTCGGCCCATGCGATTCGAGCTGATCGACCGCGTTCTCGAAGCCGGCCCCGAGCGGGCCGTGGCGATCAAACAGATCAGCCTCGCCGAGGAATACCTGCAGGATCACTTCCCCGGCTTCCCGGTGTTGCCCGGGGTCATGATGCTCGAGGCGATGGTGCAGACCGCGCGGCGGACCGGCGTCGCCGAGGCCGCGGCGGCTCCGGCTCCAATGGTGCTCGGCGGCGTCCGCGCGATGCGATATGGCCGGCTCGTCCAACCCGGCTCGACCCTCCGCATCGAGGTCGCGCTCCACAAGCGGCACTCCGACACCGAGCTCGAATTCAAAGGCGAGGCCACGCTGATTGACCCCGCCCGCGGCGATCAGGGCGACGCACCTGTCGCCGTCTCGGGCCGGTTCATCCTCCGGCCGATCCGGCTCGAGGCCCCCGCGGCTACCGCCTGAGGGACCCCAACAGAAACCGGAGCCTCTCGCAGGGACGGCCGCGAGGTTCTACCATCCCGGCTCAGCCGCGGGCCGACAGCCCGTAACGCTCTTCACACAGCCACCTCTGGGGCCCCGGAACGATGCAAAGAGACGAGATCTTCGACAAGGTGCGGGATGTTCTGGTCGACGCCCTCGCGGTTGACGAGGACGATGTCACCCCGCAGGCCACCCTGACCGGGGACCTGGGCGCCGAGTCGATCGACTTCCTCGACATCGTCTTCAAGCTCGAGCAGGCCTTCGGGATCAAGATCGGGCAAGGCGAGCTCTTCCCTGAGAATCTCGCCCAGAACCCCGAGTACGTGAAGGACGGCAAGCTGACCCCCAAGGGCCTCGAGACCCTTAAGGCTCGCATGCCCCACGCCGACTTCAGCGCCATCGAGGCCGATCCGCAGATTGCCAAGGTCGGCGAGATCTTCACCGTCGATGCGCTGGTGAAGTTCGTCGAGGGCAAGCTCAAGGCCAAGGCCTGAGATAACGACACCGGGACGCCGCGAGACGGGAGCACACGCCGATGCGGTGGATGTGGATTGATCGCATCGTTGAGCTCGTGCCGCGTGAGCGGATGGTCGCGATCAAGAATGTGAGCCTCGCGGAGGAACACCTCCACGACCACTTCGCCGCGACGGCGACCCGCGCGGCGATGCCGATCGTGCCCGGTTCGCTGCTGGTTGAAGGCATGGCGCAGACCGCGGGCATCCTTGTGGGCCATGCCAACGGATTCAAAGAGAAGGTCGCCCTCGCGAAGATCGGCAAGGCCGAGTTCGAGCGCGATGTGATCCCGGGCTACACGGTCCGTTTCACCGCGACGATCCAGTCGCTCGACAAGGCCGGCGCTTCGACCGCGGGCGTGCTCGAGTTGATCGACCCGGCGACGCCGGGCGTTGCCCAGCCGCTCGGCCGCGTCGACCTGATGTTCAGCCATCTCGACCAGAACATGGCCGGCGCTGCGTTTCCCGAGCACAACTTCGTCTTCTCAGACAGCTTCCGCACGCTGCTGACGCTGAGCGGGATCAAGGCGGACTTCTGATCCGGCGGTGATCTTGCGTGCTTGAGTCAACGTGCCGCGGCGATTACTTCGCCCCGAGCCGCTCCCGCACCACCCGATCAAACAGCCCCAAGGGCGCTGCGTGCCCGGTCCAGGCCTCGAACTGCGCGGCCGCCTGCCGCGTGAACATCTCGACGCCATCGATCGTCGCGAGCCCTCGCTCGGCCGCCGCGGCGAGAAGCGGCGTGCGTATTGGGTTGTAGACCGTGTCGACCACGACCGCGGTTGATGCCAGACCTTCGATCACACCCGCCGG
>JBDZUZ010000069.1:0-19982 GCA_040255445.1 Planctomycetaceae bacterium
AGGCGATGGTGGGTGAGAATCGAATTGACCGAGGTGAAGACGATGGTAGCCAGCGAGGTTCCGACCGCCAGGTGCGTGAGAATGTCCTGGGAAAAACCCTGCGCACTGAAGCTGAACACCAGCACTGGCACGATGATCAGCCCGCCACCCACGCCGAACAGACCGGCCAGCACCCCGGCGAAGCCGCCCAGCAGCAGGTCGAGTACTACATCTACCAGGACATCAAGCCCGGCCGCGAGCCGCGGACCGACTTCGCGACTGTCGCCCCGACCGTCGGCGACAGAGCCGACTACGACATCGAGATCGCCACGCCGATCCCCAAGGAAATGGGCCCCAACCTGCCCAAGTTCATGACCCTGGTCTTCCGCCTCGAACTGGAACTCAAGCGGGTCGAGGGCAACGACCGGATCTACGCGTCCCGCATGTCGGGTGTCGATGTCCGATTCTCCGCGAAGGTCCCTCCCGAGATGCTCCGCGCTGCCCGCGAGCGGATCGCGGATCGCATGGACGACAAGCAGGGCGAGATCCGCATCCAGGTGCTCTCCGATGGGTACCCGGCGCTTGTGGATATGAGCGACGAGATCGCCGACTCGGGCGTAGCACCGATCTTGTTCATGGGCGCGCCCGCCCAGGAACTCGGCGACGGCGCGAGTTGGCGCTACCAGGCTCAAGGCGACGAGAACGAGGAGGTCCAGACCGTTGCGCGGCTCCGCCGTACCGGGGCTGTACACATGGTCGACGAGACGGTCTCCTTCGCCGATGAGTCCGAGACGGGTCGGAACGCCGCGATGCGCGAGGTCACGCTCAAGCGCATCATGCACATCACGCCGGGCTTGATCCTCCCGCTCCGCGGCGAGGGCGATGCGCTCCAGGTCGTTCGCACCGCCGAAGGCCGCGAGCGTCGCACCGTCAAGTTCAAGATCAAGCAGCGGCCGCAGCCCAAGGCGGCGACGCCCCGGTCAACCCGCTGAGGCCGCATCGCTACGGAAGGAAACGGCTCCAAAAAGACAAGCAGCAGCCCCTCTCTCCAAGGGCTGCTGCCTCGATCCCCCGCAATCCGGCTCTCTCTCCCAGGGCCGAATCGCGAGAATGTCTTGTCTCTCAACCCTGCGGGCGGAAACGACTTAAGGAAGGTAGCGGACACGTCGCCTTTGGTGAAGACCAACGACAAGAAGATCGTGCAAAAACATCTTGCCGGACCTTCGATTCTCGATCTGTTCGGGTTTGCAGATTGCCCAGCTTGCCATCACTGCCCAGAAACGCCCGCTGATGGCCCGAGATCGCCCAAGGGTGCGTAGATCCGATAACCAAATTTGTGCGCCTGGCCGGTGAACACCGGCACGCGATCCTCCATCCCCAGCGCCCGGACTTCGCTGAACTCGAGATCGTCGTCCCGCAGCGCGGCCCAGACCCTCGGGTCCAGCGGCATCGGTCCGGCGATGACCTTCGGATCGCCGGGCGCCCTGTTCGCCGGGCGGCTGCTGATCTCGGGCATCCACAGCACACGCAGCGCGATGCCGCGGCGTTCCGCTTCTTCGCGGGCGTACCAGAGAACCTCCGGCCGGGCTTCAACGAGCTGGTTGGCCCAGATGGTGGCATCGCTATCGAAGATCGCGCCGAGTTCCTGGCCGCTCGTCTTGCCGCTGACACGGTTGGCGCGGCGGTTCTCGCTGTAGCCGATGAACACAACCGCGCCGACGAGCAGGATCGCGGTGAGCGATGGGTACCAGACCGCGACGAGCTGATTGCGCTTGCGCGACAGCATCGGCCACGCCGCGGGCCCCCACGCCACCAGCGGCGCGAGGACCGTGAGCGCGGGCATCGCGTAGCGGTTGTTGCCGATGCCCATGACCATGTAGATCAGCATCGCGATCAGTGAGGTCAGCGCGATGCTCCGGGCGATCCGCTGACGGTGCGGGTCACCGACCGCACGGAAAGCGAAGAGCACGGCGATCGAGAGCGGGAGCGCGGAGCCCAGCGTGGAGATCGGCAGCAGCGGGATGCGGAGCAGCTTCTCGGGGTTGTAGAGGAACGCGCCGGGGCTCTGCGTGACGGGGTGCAGGTCGCGCGCGGCGACCTGCATCGCGATCAACGCGGCGACAAAGCCGAAGACGGCAGCGCCTGTCACGACCGGCAGCCAGAAGGCGGGCCGCCACAACGGCGATCCCACCGGCCGCCACCGGCCCAGCGCAATGCACGCGGCGATGGCCGCGGCAAAGAGACACGGCACACCCGCCGGGCCCTTGGTCAGCAACATGGCCGCGACCGCCGCGGCGATTGTCGCGAACCAGCCCCACTTAAGCGAGGGGCGGTCGCGCCGGTGGGCCACCAGCCGGTCGATGATCGCGAGCACGGCGATCTGCACCGCGAGATTGTGCGGCGATTCGATCTCCGCCGAGCGGCCCGGCGCCCAGAAGAGCGGCGTGAGCGCATGGGCGAGTCCGGCCCAGACCGCATCACGCCGGCCGAACCACCGCGCTGCGAAGAAGAGCGAGACCAGCGGCGCAATCGTCGCGGCGAGCGCGGCTGGGATGCGCGCGCCCCACTCGTTCATCCCGAAAATCCACGAGCTGATCGCGATCAGCCACGGCACCCCCGGCGGCTTGCGCAGGTACGGCTGCTCGAACATGTGGGTGACGAGCCACTCGCCGGTCCCGAGCATCTCCCAGCCGGGGATCGCGCGGTGCCCCTCGCTCTGCGCCAGGCCCGATGAACCCAGCAGCGGCCAATAGACGATCGCCGCGACGAGCAGCACGAGCGCGGCCTGCGCACGCGGGCTCGTGCGCATGGCCAGTCTGAAACGCTCGATCGGCTGCATCGGGCGGATGGTATTGGGGAAGTGAGGGTGCCGGGCGGCGCAACCCGGGGCGTACTGTTCCCCGATGGCCGACACCCCCGACACTCCAAATGGCGCCCCCACCAGCAGCGGCTCCGCCTTCGGCCCGGCGTCGTCCTCACGCAAGGCCGCGGCGTATCCCAAGGTCGTCGACCGCCTCATCAGCGAGTTCGCGAACCTGCCGGGGATCGGCCGCCGCACCGCCGAGCGGCTGGCGTTCCATGTGCTCAAGAGCCCGGAGGCCGAGGCTCTGGGCCTGGCGCGCGCCATCAGCGATGTGAAGAAGACGGTGCGGCACTGCCGCGTCTGCTGGAACCTGGCGGATGAGGATGTCTGCGAGATCTGCCGCGACACGTCGCGAGAGCGGGGCACGGTGCTGGTGGTCGAACAACCCAAGGACCTGATCGCGCTCGAGCAGACCGGCATGTACAAGGGCGTGTATCACGTCCTGATGGGCCGGATCAGCCCGCTCGACGGGATCGGGCCTTCGGAATTGACGGTGGGCGGCCTGCTCGAGCGGATCGACAACCCAGACGCGAACGCGGGGGGCGAGCCGGTCAGCGAGGTCATCCTGGGCCTGAATCCGACGATTGAGGGCGATGGGACGGGGATGTACCTCGCCGAGGAGCTCAAAGGCCGGTCGGTGCGGGTGACGCGTCTGGCCCGGGGGGTGCCGACGGGATCGCAGCTCGAATACGCCAACAAGGCGGTGCTGGGCGATGCGATCATCTGCCGGCAGGAGATGCGGTAGGGGGAGCCGGCCTGGAACGGCGGGGGCGGCTGGCCGGTCCGGTAAAGATCGGGTGGGGGTGATTCGCGAGGCTGGGCGCGGGATCTGCCGATGGGATTGCTGCATACGGCGTGCCAAACGCGGCGGGACGGCCGCGGCGGGTCGTAGAGCGGCTTATCTTCCCTCTGCAGGGCCGGAGGCCCGGAGCGATACCCCCGATCATGCGGTTCGACACCTCCCAGCACATGAAGCTCGGCCAGCAGATGAAGCTGGCGCCGCGGATGATCCAGTCCATGGAGATCCTGCAGATGCCGCTCGCGGATCTGCAGGAACGCATCGAGCTCGAGCTCGAGAACAACCCCACGCTCGAGCTCAAGGAGAACGAGCCGGAGGGCGGGGTCGAGGCGGTGGAGATCGCCGCGGATGGCCCGATGGAGGTCGGCGAGGGGTCCGCGGCGGACGACTTCGGGCGGCTCGAGGATTACGAGGCCAGCAACCCCGAGGCGATGGAGAACGAGTACTCGGCCTCGGGGCTGTCGACCCGGGTCGAGGAGTACGAGCCGCGGACGCCGCGGAACACCGGCGAGCGCGATGGCAAGATGGACGCGATGGCGGCAACGCCGGCGCGGTCGGCCTCGCTGCACGATCAGTTGCGCGGGCATTGGGCGCTGGCGGATATCGATGAGACGGTCCGCGGCCCGGGTGATGTGATCATCTCGTATCTGGATGACGACGGCTGGCTGCGCACGCCGCTGGCGACGATCGCGGAGCGATCGAACGCCGCGTACACCGAGGCGGAGCTGGAGAACGCGCTCACCGCGGTGCAGTTGTTCCTCGAGCCAGCGGGTGTGGCGGCGCGGACGCCGGCCGAGTGTTTGTTGCTGCAGCTTGATGCGCTCGAGGACGAGGCCGAGGACATCGGCTGGCCGCGTGAGACGTTCGCAAACGCGCGGACGATCGTCGCGGATCATCTCGACGACCTGATGCAGAACCGGCTGCCCAAGGTCGCCGAGAAGACGGGCCTGACGCTCGAGCAGATCAAGGAGTCGCTGCTCCTGCTGCGGCGGCTGAGCCTGTCGCCGGGCCGGCGGCTGGTCGATGATGCCGCGCGGCCGATCGTGCCTGATGCGATCGTGGAGTACGACCCCGATGGGGACCGGTACATCGCGTATCTCAACGACCGGCGGCTGCCCAACGTGCAGATCAACCGTGAGTATGCGCTGCTCGCCAAGGACCGGGCGATGGAGAAGCGCGACCGCGAATTCATCAAGACCAACCTGAGCAACGCGCAGTGGCTGATCGATGCGGTGAACCAGCGCCGGCACACGCTGCTGCGGGTGATCGAGGCGGTGGTCGAAGCGCAGCGGGATTTCTTCGATTACGGACCGCAGTCGCTGCGGCCGCTGCCGATGACGCAGGTGGCCGAGCAACTCGGGATCCACGTGGCGACGGTGAGCCGCGCGGTGTCGGACAAGCACCTGGCGACGCCGCGGGGCATCGTGCCGCTGCGGAAGTTCTTCTCGGGCGGGCTGCAGACCGAGGGCGGCGAGGAGGTTGCCTGGGACGCGATCAAGGTGGCGCTCAAGGACGTGATCGAGACCGAGGACAAGGCCAAGCCGCTGAGCGATGAGGCGCTGGTCGATGAGCTCAAGAAGCGCGGGATCGAGATCGCGCGGCGGACGGTGGCGAAGTATCGCGATCAGTTGAACATCCCGGCGGCGCGGCTGCGGCGGACGTTTTAGACTGATGGCGGCGTAGCTCGGAGAAAGCGTCGGACCAACTCGGCTGCCTCGTTTGATTCCTTTGGTCCGATCTCCACTGTTCTCGCGATCGCAGCAAACTCCTGCTCCCAATGGTCCGGCGGCTTCGGCAATTCGTTGGGGACAGGCTCGTTCAATTCGGCGAACACCATCGAAACGGCTCGTTGAACCGCGGCAGGCTCCACTGCTCCGCGTTCGATCAGCAGCACCATGTCGATAAGATCCTTCACCCGGCTGTTGACCCGCTTGCCTCGTGATCGGCAGTAGGCGTGCAGTTTCTCGGCGAAGTGTTTCGATGCAGGGATCGCGAGCACTCGCGCACGCGGTATGGCCGCGAAATCAAGCAGGTCGTCGCCATCAAGCACATCGGGTTCCAGGGATGTGGCGACGGCAACGCCGATGTCGATATGAAATCGGGCGGCGATCCGAGCGCCGATCGAGGCTTCAACGGAAATCCGGGCGGGGGTCGATTGGTCGATCGGGCGATCTGACTCGGAGAGTCTGTACCGGAAGTGGTCGCGTAGGTCACGTGTCGCGGCGGTGTTGAGAGCATCGTGCATACCTTCGTTTGTCGCCGGCTCCACTGTCAACTCGAGGTCGACGTCTCGGGTCGTGCGGGCCCGCGGCCGGAAGCGCATGTCCATGGCGAGTCCGCCTTTGAGCAGCCACGGCGGATTGGGCGAAGCGAACAGCCGGGCCAAAAGCCGTTCGATCACTATCTTGAGAAAGAGCTCCTGTGCCGGGCGTGCGCGGGCGATCGCCGCTGAACGGAGCCGATCTTGAAGGGCCTGGCGGAACGAGTTGGGATCGGTGTAGGAGCGCGTCACGCGGCGGATTCCATCACGATCTCCACAGCGTTGGCGAGGCGCTGCAGATCGCCTGAACTCGCGACACGCCGCAGTTCTCGCTTGGAGCACACCCCGAGCCGAAGGGCGTCCGCAACTGCTTGATGGAGTTGCACTGTCTCCACCGTCATATCGAGTGAAGCATCGACAAGCGTTCGGAGCGGGGTGGTGACGCGCAGACCTCCACCCCAGTCTTCAATGTCTAGATCCGCCAGATCACCGAAGTGAAGTCGACACGCGATCGGTGCACGCTTGCGAAAGCCCTTGGGAACCGTCAGGTGGATCGCGTCGGGGATGACGTCACCTAGATTATGAAGCCCGAGTGCTGAGGCGTGTGAAACCACGGCTTGCGGCTGTCCCGCGCGGTCTCGGCTCCAATGTGCGAGACGGTAGAGCTCGTCGTGCTGATCAAGCGGCAGTGTTGTCAGCCGGTATAGCCCACGATCAGACCGCTCGAAGTTCCCCGCCTTGATGTGGTAGTCCACGTGCTGCCGGGTGTACCCGGCCGCCGCGGCTTGCCTCGACGTGAAATAGCCTCCCTGCGTTGCGGCGAGGGAGGCCAGTTGCTGGCGAGCGGGGATGGTCGGGCGGTACTTCACGGCATGTTTGTCCAAATTATTTGGACAATTATGCACTAAGACCCGGCCCCGGTCAAGGGAAAACCTCAGGCCGCGTTGCGGAACTCCGCAAAGTCGTCCTTGTGAGCGGTCGTCGACGGCGGCGGGAGTGTGAACTCCCGCTTCGCTGCGCCGGTCGCAGACGCGGACGGGCGGACAGCGCTGCCGACCGCGGCTCGCTCACCGGTCACCATCGCCCGCAGCTCGGCGATCACGTTGTCCAGCGCGATCGCCTGGCCCGAGAGCTCCTCGGCCGCCGCGGCGGACTCCTCGGCGTTCGCCGCGGAGGACTGCGTCGCGTGGTCCATCTGCGCCACGGCCTGATTGACCTGCTGGATGCCCCGCGATTGCTCGCTGCTGCTCTGGGCAATCTCGGTGATGAGATCGTTCACGCTGGCCACCGCGGTCGTGATCTCGCCCAGGGTCTGGCCCACATCGGTCGAGATCGTCACTCCGTTGCGCGATGCCTGCACCGACTCTTCGATGAGGCTCGCGGTGTTCTTGGCGGCCTCGGCCGAACGCATCGCGAGGTTGCGGACTTCTTCGGCGACCACAGCGAAGCCCTTGCCCGCTTCGCCCGCCCGCGCCGCTTCAACTGCGGCGTTGAGAGCGAGCAGGTTGGTCTGGAAGGCGATCTCGTCGATCACCTTGATGATCTTGGCCGTGTCCTGGGCGGAGCGCTGGATGCTCCCGATCGCTTCGGACATGCGCATCATCGCCGCGTTGCCCTTGTCGGCCGACGACTTGGCCTCCGCGGCGAGCGAAGCGGCCTGCGCGGCCGACTCGGCGTTGCGGCCGGTCATGCTGGACATCTCCTGCAACGCCGAGGTGGTCTCCTCGAGCGATGCGGCCTGCTCGGATGCCGCGCCGGCGAGCGACTGGCTCGATCCGGAGACCTGGGCTGCGGCGTTCGCCACCTGGCGCGAGTTCTCGCCCAGAGTCCCCGAGATGCGTGTGAGCGCCCGGTTCGTGCCGCGGATGATGATGAACCCCAGGCCGATGCTCGCGAGCACCGCGCCGCCGAGCCCGATCATCATGCCGAGCTTCGCGGTCTGCGCGAGCGAGGTGATCTTGGCCGCCTCGGCGTCGCTCTTGGCCTTGTTGAAGTCAGAGATCGCGATCGCGGCCTTCTTCATCTCCGAGTAGGCGGCATAGCCGTTCGCGTCGTATGTCGAGATCGCGGCCTCCGCCTGCGCCTGCCGGCTCCAGACGAGGACACTCTCGATCGCACGCTTCCACGCCGCGTTCGTCTCGTTCAGCGTGGCGACGAGCGCCCGCTCCTCGTCCGTTTCGATCGTGTTGGCGTACTCGTCCACCATCTTCTGCAGCGCTGCGGAACGCTCGTGGAGCCGCTTCTCGACACCCTTGCGGAGATCGTCCGTGCTCGCCACGAGGTGGCTCATAAGCAGCGCACGCTCTTCCTGCAGATACGCCATCGCCTGCCCGCTCAGATAGACGCCGGGGAGGCACTCGGCGCTGATCACCGTTGCGGACCTGTCGAGCTTCTCGACGCGTGACTACGCAAACAGACCCAAAGCGATGGTGATCGCGGTGGCGGCGACAAAGCCGACGGTCATCTTCCGGCCGATGGTGAGCGACATTCTGGAGGGGCTCCGATCTTCCTGTACGACAGGTGAGGATGTGAAATCCTGTAGTCGGACAATGCGACCCACTGCTTCAACACCATCTCTCCCGCGGTGCGCTAAACCTGCAACAGGGGCGCCTCCTGCACATCTGCACCGCGTGCCCCGCGCTTCGTGTTCGCCTGGACCGGGGGCTGATGCGCTGCAAAACGAAAACGGCCGCCGCGGCAGAAGCCGCGACGGCCGAAAGAGGGGGTGGCTTCGTCAGTCTCAGGCGGCGTTGCGGAACTCGGCGAAGTCGCCGGACTGATGCTTGTCATCCGCCGGGAGCGTGAAGGCTCGCTGTGACGAGACCTTGGCGGCGGAAATCGGGCGCATCACGTTCGATGCGGAGTTGCCGCGGGCGCCCGTCACAAGCTGGGTGAGCTCATCGACGACCGTGTTCAACTGCGCGGCCTGGCTGGAGAGCTCTTCCGCCGCGGCGGCCGATTCCTCGGCGTTGGCGGCGCTGCTCTGCGTCACCTGGTCCATCTGAGTGACAGCCTGGTTCACCTGATCGATGCCGCGGGACTGCTCCTGGCTCGACCGGGCGATCTCCGCGATGAGGTCGTTGACCTTGGCGACCGACACATTGATCTCGCTGAGGGTGTTGCCCACATCGGTCGAGATGGCGACGCCGTTGCGCGATGCCTGCACAGATTCTTCGATCAGGCTCGCGGTGTTCTTGGCGGCCTCGGCCGAGCGCATCGCGAGGTTGCGGACTTCCTCGGCGACCACAGCGAAGCCCTTGCCCGCTTCGCCCGCCCGCGCCGCTTCAACCGCGGCGTTGAGGGCGAGCAGATTGGTCTGGAAGGCGATCTCGTCGATCACCTTGATGATCTTGGCGGTGTCCTGAGCGGACTTCTGGATCGAGGTGATCGCCTCGGACATACGCGTCATTGCGGCGTTGCCCTTGTCGGCAGAGGACTTGGCCTCGCCGGCCAGATCGGTCGCCTGACCGGCCGACTCGGCGTTCTTCCGCGTCATGCTCGACATCTCCTGGAGTGCCGAAGTGGTCTCCTCGAGCGCGGCGGCCTGCTCCGATGCGCCCTGTGCCAGCGACTGGGACGAGCCCGAGACCTGACCCGCGGCGGACGCGGTCTGCTGAGCGCCGCTCGAGAGCGTCTGCGCGATGCGGGTGATCGGCCGGGTGATCGACCGGGTCACGAAGACGGCGATGAGAGCGCCCACGACCGCGGCGATGCCGACGCCGACAGTGATCAGCGTCGACGCGGTCTGCAGCGACTTGCCGTCGCTCTCGGCGGCCGTCTTGACGCGGTCAACGCCGATCTCCAGGATCGTCGAGGCCGCGGTCCGCAGCTCATTGCCGGCCTTGGACCGAACAGCGGCGATCTCGTCGAGCTTGTTGAGGCCGGCGGTCACCTCGGTCACAGCCGTGCGGTACGCGGCGATCTGCTTCTCGAGATTGCCCAGCGCGATCTTGTCTTCCTCGACGACGAACGTCGGACGGAGCGCCGCGATCTCGGCTTCAAGTGTGGTGAACCCGGTCATCGCTTCCTGCATGATCGCGGTATCGCGCAGCGCCTGGGTCTTGAAAGCGGCGATGCGGATCTGCGCGATCGCTGTGTTGATCTTGGCGATACGCTCGAGCTTGTTGCGGCGATCCTGCAGCGCAGCCGCATCGCGGGCGGCCTCGATGTCCGCATCGAGCTTGTCATACTGACTCGACTCGAGCTGGGTCACCGCGGTGACGATCTCGCCAGCGGCGGTGTTCATGCGGCCCCGCGCGGCCTCGATGGCGTCCGAGGCCTGCCCGGTCTGGTCCATCGCCTCGCGGTACCTCGTCGCCGCCGGCCGCGCCACGCGGATGACCTCGGCGAGCTTGACGAGCTCGGGATACGCGGCGACCAGGTCCTCACCGTCCTTGATGGCGGCGTCGAGCTTGTCCGCGTACTCGCGTCCCTGCTTGAGCTGGTTGGCATCGCCGGTGAAACCGAAGGTGCGCACGGCGAGGTTGAGCGATGCCGCGGCTTGTGAGGCTTCGCCGGCGATCTCCATCTCCGGGACATACTTCTTCATCATCGACTCGGAGCTGGCGACGGCCGCTCGCATATTGAAGACACCGACGGCCCCGAGGCCGACGGTCAGCGCCACGACGGCGCCGAACCCGAGGAAGAGCTTCAGACTGAGCTTCATGGCTGCAGTCCTTTCTGTGGAATGGTGATCAGATCACGCCGCGTCCGCGGCGAACTGTGCGAGCTCCGCATCGCCCAGGACGCGGTTGATATCGAGGAGGATCTTGACGCTGTCGCCGATCTTGCCCATGCCGAGGATGAAGGCGGTATCGACCGCCGCGCCGAAGGTCGGCGCATCCTCGATGCAGTCCTCGTTGATGCTGAGGACCTCGGACACCCGGTCGACAACGATGCCCGTCGACAGCTTGCGGCCGGCGACCTTGATCTCGACGACGATGATGCAGGTCTCGTCGGTGCGCTCCGCCGTCTCCATGCCGAACTTGGCGCGAAGGTCGATGACCGAGATCACCTGACCGCGGAGGTTGATGACGCCGCGGACATAGGCCGGCGTGCGGGGCACGGCGGTGATGTCCATGAACTTGATGATCTCACGGACCTTGAGGATCTCGATTCCGTACCCCTCGGGGCCGAGGGCGAAGGTCAGGTACTTGCCGCCGCGGCTGCCCGGATTGAAATCTGTCATGGTTGTGCTCCTTTGCGGATCTGCGACTCGTCATTGGTCGGGCGGCCGCGAACCCCGGATCAGCGGGGCTTGGCTTTGGGGTTCCACACCTAGATCGAACAAGGGAAACCGGAACAGGTGTCGCCGGCAGGGATTGCGCTTCTCCGGATCCTGCCGCGGCGGGAGCGCATCACGCCCGATGTGACAACCGCCGCGGCGCGAGCCGCGGCGGTCGTGGATGAAATCGGTTGGTCGTCCGAACGGCCCGGGCCGATGGGTCAGGCAGCGTTGCGGAACTCGGCGAAGTCGTCGGCGCCGCGGCGTGTGTCACCGGGAAGGTTGAAGTTTCGCGTGGTGCTCGATGCGGCCGCGGGCACCGGCCGCGACGGAGTTGCAGCCGCGCGGACGCCGGTCACCAGTTCCTGCAGATCGCTCACCACGATGTTGAGCTGCGCCGCCTGGCTCGACAGCTCCTCCGCGGCCGCGGCGGACTCTTCCGCGTTCGCCGCCGACGACTGCGTCACCTGATCCATCTGCGCTACGGCCTGGTTCACCTGCTCGATCCCGCGGGCCTGCTCCTGA
Organism: Planctomycetaceae bacterium; assembly: GCA_040255445.1. GTDB lineage: Bacteria > Planctomycetota > Phycisphaerae > Phycisphaerales > UBA1924 > JBDZUZ01. The sequence goes on from JBDZUZ010000069.1 coordinate 11,651, forward strand.
CTGCTCTGCGAGATCTCCGCGATCAGGTCGTTGACCTTCGAGACAGATTCCGTGATCTGCTCGAGTGTCGAGCCAACATCCGCGGAGATCGTGACACCGTTGCGCGAGGCCTGCACCGACTCTTCGATCAGGCTGGCGGTGTTCTTCGCCGCCTCGGCGGAGCGCATCGCGAGGTTGCGGACTTCCTCGGCGACGACGGCGAAGCCCTTGCCGGCCTCGCCCGCTCGCGCCGCTTCGACCGCGGCGTTGAGCGCGAGCAGGTTCGTCTGGAAGGCGATCTCGTCGATCACCTTCAGGATCTTCGCTGTGTCCTGCGCCGACTTCTGGATCGAGTTGATCGCTTCGGACATCCGCGTCATCGCGGCGTTGCCCTCATCCGCGAAGTTGCGGGCCTCGGCAGCGAGACCGCAGGCCTGGCTCGCCGCCTCCGCGTTGCGGCTGGTCATGCTGGACATCTCCTGCAGAGCCGAGGTGGTCTCCTCGAGCGCGGCCGCCTGCTCGGAAGCGCCCTGCGCCAGCGACTGCGATGATCCCGCGACCTGCGACGACGCCGCCGCGACCTGCGAGGAACCCTCGCCCAGGACGCCGGCGCACCGGCTGAGAGCACGGTTCGTCGACCGGGTGATGAGCGTGGCCAGCGTCGTCGCCATCGCAAGAACCACACCGAGCGTCACGAAGATCCCGATCTCGGCGGTGGTGCTGCTGGCGTGCAGCGAGTATCCCAGCTCGTGCGCTCGCTTGTCGTTGATCTCAGCGAGCGTCGTGGCGGCCTCGCGCACACCCCGGAACGCCTCCAGCACCGGGCCGTCGATCGCGGCGGCCGCGGCCGGATCGTTCGCGCGGCTCAGCGGGAAGACCTGATTGACCGCTTCGAGCCACGGCTTGCGCGCTGCGACCAGCGCTTCGAAGGCCCGCCGGTCGGCGTCGAGACGGATCAGCTTCTCGTAATCCGCGAGAATCCCGGTGAGCTTCTCGGCGTTCTCCTTGAGCCGTTCCTCAAACCTCGCCTTCGCATCGGCGTCCTGTGCATTCACATGGCGCAGCACCAGGTTGAAGTTGTCCTGGGAGATGATCTGCGCCTGATTGCTGGCAACCACGCCGGGCAGGCACTCCTCGGCGACCTCGACGATCCCGTGGTCCAGCCGGTAGATGCTCAGGGCGGCATACCCGCCCATGCCGCCCGCGAGCAGCGTGACAACGACAAAGCCAAGCGACACACGACGGCCGATGGTGAGCTTCATGTCTGAGGAACCCCCGCGCGTGCGAACGCCCGCGGGGGAACGCGCACCCCGACCGCGGACACAATCGAGATTCTGAGCCGAAGGGAGGAGACCCGGGCGGCATCCGCGACACCCGGTGACGATGGAAGCACGCGGCCGGCGTGCGACTGTCTGGAAGCGCGACAACCGTAGAAGCGGAAGACGTGGTCCGATGACTTCGGACCGCGCATATCGGCCACGCGCCGGGCTCCACCGGCGCCATGAGCATCGACCCCAACGGTCTTAACAAATGCTCATGGCTGAACTGTCGGGCAAATCGCGAATAGGGTTAAGACTTGCCCTCGGATTAGGGAGTCTCGCGCATGCGAAACGGGCCCCGTGGGGGGACCGTTCGCAGATCGCTCGGATTGAATCGCCGGTCCGTGGGGGTTGAACGCGCCGTTCCCGGACGTGCAGTCACAGCGCTTCGTCACGCGGCCGCGCGGAACTCCGAGAACGCATCGTCGCCGCGGACAACCGCCGCAACCCTCGACGACGCCCCGACGGGGGATGCCGCACCGCCGACGCTTCCTGATATCGCTTCCGGGCTCGCGATCACCAGCATTCGGAGCTGGCAAACCACATCGTTGAGCTGCGCCGCCTGACTGGAGAGCTCCTCGGCCGCGGCGGCCGACTCCTCACCGTTGGCGGCGGCCGCCTGCGTGACCTGATCCATCTGGGCGGTGGCCTGATTGACCTGCTCGATGCCCCGGGCCTGCTCCTGGCTGCTCTGGGCGATCTCGGCGATCAGGTCGTTCACCTCGACGACCGCAGCGCCGATCTCCGCGAGCGCCTGCGCAACATCGCCGGACATCGTCACTCCGGTCCGAGAAGTCTGGACCGATTCCTCGAGCAGGCCGGCGGTGTTCTTCGCGGCCTCGGCGGACCGCATCGCCAGGCTCCGGACTTCCTCGGCAACGACGGCGAAGCCCTTGCCGGCTTCCCCGGCACGCGCCGCTTCGACCGCGGCGTTGAGCGCGAGCAGGTTCGTCTGGAAGGCGATCTCGTCGATCACCTTGAGGATCTTCGCGGTGTCCTGAGCGGAGGACTGGATCGACCTGATGGCGCCGGTCATGCGCTCCATCGCCGCATCGCCCTTCTCTGCGACGGCGCGCGCCCGGGCTGAGAGCGTCGCCGCCCGCGCGGCGGCCTCCGCGTTGCGCTGGGTCATGCTCGACATCTCCTGGAGCGCCGAGGTTGTCTCCTCGAGCGCTGCGGCCTGCTCTGATGCCCCCTGCGCCAGCGACTGGCTGGAACCGGCGACCTGGGACGCCGCCGTCGAGACCTGTGCTGCGCCCTCGCCCAGAGTCGACGCCATCCGCGTGAGCACCCGGTTCGTCGAGCGGATGATGAACGTCGCCGCGAAGGCCGAGAGCCCGATCGCCACACCGATCAACGTGTAGATCCCCAGCAGCGTTGAGTGCGCTGTCTCTTCGAGGTGATGTCCGATGGTGTCGGCACGCTCGTGCGCGGTATCGCTCAGGTTCGCGGCCGCCTCGCGCATCGCGCGGTACGCCGGGATGCCTTCTTTCTCGACCAGCGCCATAGCCGCGGCGGCCTCGTTGCGGTCGCTCAGCGGGAGCACGCGGTTGAGGACCTCGAGCCATGGACCGCGCTGCGCGGTGAGCCGGTCGTAGGCCGCGCGATCCTCGGTCCGTGTGATCGTGGCGGCGAACTCCTCGAGCGTCTGGCTGAGTTCCTTCGCGTTCGCCTCGATCTGCTGGCGCAGCCGCTGCTTCTCGGCGGAGTCGGATGTTGCGACATGTCGCAGGAGGATGCTGAGGTTCTCGGCGGCGATGTACTGGGCGTGCCCGGTCGCGTACACGGCCGGAACACACTCTTCCACAACGACGACCACTTCCTCATCGACCGCCTTCACGTTCCAGGCGGCGTACCCGCCCAGCATCGAAGCCAGGCACGTAGTGATAACAAAGCCCGCCGTCACGCGGCGGCCGATCGTCCAACGAATCACGCTTGCTCCAATCTGGGAGAAGACCCCCGATGTCATGCGTCCGGACATCGCGGTCCGCATCCACCACGAGTGTGGCCTGTGTAAACGCTTCCATCGGGATCCCGGCCCGACCAATTGAGCCCTCAATCAGGCGGGCCCCTCACAATCGGGGGTTCTCCCAGCACCAAAGAAAAAGGCCCGGCGATGCCGGGCCTTTCCTGCGAATGCTCTGGGCGGACGATCGAACTCAGCCGCGGAGCGCCAGCGACTTGCGCAGCAGTTCCTTCCGCTGATCCACCGTCAGCGTCGAGAAGAGCTCACGCATCACGCCAAGCCGCTCCCACTTGTTGCCGGCCTTGGCGAGCTGTGCTTTGGCGGCGTTGAAAGCAGCCTTCTGCTCCGCGCTCTCGAACATGCCCCCGAGCTGATCAAGCCGGCCGGCGGTCTCGACGAGCAGGTCGTGGTACACGAACATGGGCTCTTCGAGCGTCTGCCGGTAGAGGTACGACACCGCCTGCGCGGCGTGCGCCGTCTTGACCTCGGGCGGCGCATCCTCGGGGAGCGTGCCGCCGACGTACGCCAGCGAATACTCGCGGACGATCTTGCTGTTGAAGGCAGCCTGCTGCTGCGTCAGCGAGCCGCGGCGACGCAGCTCGTCGGTCAGGGAGCGCGGCGCATCGGGCGGCGTCAGCGGCTTGGTCACCCGCACCACCGGCCCGAAGCTCTCGGGGTTGTTGAAGTCGATCTGGTCGAACAGACCATTCTCGATCTGATCGATCACGTCCATGTGGTTGATCACCAGCTGCTCGAAGCCGCGGCGGCGCTCGGTCAGGTAGTCGCCGATCTCCGACCAGATCTTCTGATCAACCAGCGGGTTCACGCGGAGCGCGGCGAAGTGGGCTGGCTCGCCCAGCGGCTGCACCACGCCCTGGGCATCACGCTTGATCAGCGACTCGTATTTGATGTCCGGCAGGGGCTCGGGCTGGGCCCGGGTCGGCCGCGGCGGCGTCACCCGCTGCGCGGGCGCCGGAGCGGGCGGGGGCGGCGGCGCCGGGATGAACTCCTTGGGCACGGGGACTTCCGCCGGGGGCGGGGTCGCGACCTGGCTCATCGCGCTGGTGGCGAGGCCCGAGACGACCAGGAGGGCGGCGGCGAGAGCGGCCCGCGTGGTGCGGACGGTGCCGAGCAGTTGATTCGTTGAGTGCATCTGGTTCCCTTCGTTCCGGTTGGAAGACGGCCGCGCCGCCCGGTTGGGGGCGGGCGGGAGTTTAGTATCGGCCGCGGGGCGAGGTCGGTTCGGCCGAGGATCGCGGGAGGCGTGGGGTAGAAGGGCGTCTCGTAGAGGAACGGAGGGTCGGTCTCAGCCGCCGGAAGCGGGGGACATCGGGTCCGCACCGTCCGAGTCGGCCTGCTTACGGGAGGCCCCGCCGCGGTCCGAATAGATTTCCCGGAGGACCCGGGCGCGTTCGTCGGGTTTCAGAACCGCGAAGATCCGGGTGGTGAGCTGGCGACGCTGGGCCTCGGTCGGCCGGCCCAGGGTCTCCTGGAACCAGTCCTGGGTGATCTTGCGGACCTGGCCCTCGGTCTCGGGGGAGAGGCCCAGGCGGGCGAGCAGCTCGTCAAGCTCCCGGGTGCCGGAGACCACCCGACGCTCGTAGCTGCGGCGGATCTCGGCGCCGAAGGCCTTGAGGGTCTCGGTGGCGAGGATCTCGCGGGGGCGGCCCTGTTCACCGGCCTTCCGCGCGTTGTCCGACTCTTCCTTGATGATCGCCTGCCAGTACTCCTTATGAAGATCGCGGAGGTCCTGGGCCTTGTCGGCGGGGAGGGCTTGAGCGAGCTCATCGATCAGGCGACCGCGGGCCCGCAGGGGCTCGAGTTTGGTGGCGAAATCGCGTACGGCCTTGATGGACTGGGGGTTACGGTCCGCAGCGCCGTTGAACTGGATCAGAAGGTCCAGGTTGTTGCCCACGACGCTGTCGAGGATGGCCGCCCGTTCGTCGAGGACCTTCCCGGTCGCCGCCCGTTCCTCATCCGTGAGGTCGAGTAGATCGAGCGCGGCTTCTTCGATCGCCAGGTCCGGGCGGACGAGCAGTCCGTTGAAGTCCCGCTTGATCAGCGTCGGCTTGGCCTTTGTCTCCTGCACGGTGGGGCCGGCGAGGGCGTCGTTGGCGGGCTGGGCCGGAGGCTGGTTCTGGGCCAGGGCGGTCGAGCCCGCGGCGAGGACCAGGGCGATGGCAAGACGGTTCATGAGTGTGCTCCCCTGCGGATGAGTCGGCTGATTTCCGATGGGGTCAACGCTGCGGACCGGATCCGATTGCTCCCACCGCGGCCCGGGCGGCGGCCCGGATGCGGAGGTCCATTCGGGCGGCGTGATACTCGGACCACGCCGCGGCTACGCTGGGGGCATGTCAGCCGCCGCACCCCACGCCGTGTCTCTCGCTCACGAGATCGCCCAGGTCGCCCTGCTCCGCGGGACCTTCACCCTGCGGTCCGGGAAGACCAGTTCGTTCTATCTCGACAAGTACCTCTTCTCGACGCGGCCGGAACTTCTTCGGCAACTGGCGCCGCTCTTTGCCGACCGCATCAAGAAGATCGAGAGCCTGACGAAGGTCAAGGTCGACCGCGTCGCGGGCGCGGAGCTCGGCGGGATCCCGCTGGTAACGGTGACGAGTCTGCACACCGGGCTGCCCTCGCTCTTCATCCGCAACAAGAAGAAGGACTACGGCACCAGCAAGCAGCTCGAGGGCGTGATCAACGCGGGCGAGCGCGTGGTGCTGGTGGAGGATGTTGCGACCACTGGCGGGCAGGCGCTCGAGGCGGTCGAGGTGCTCAAGGCCGCGGGCGGGATCGTGCTGGCAGTGGTGGCGACGATCGACCGGCTGGAGGGGGCGCGGGAGAACATCGAGAAGACCGGCATCATGTTCGATGCGCTCTTCACCAAGCGCGATCTGGGTATCGACGAGTGATGCCGGCGGTTATTCGCTCATCGACTCGATGATCTCTCGGGCCGTCGCCATCGGCAGGTACATGTGCAGCTGGTCGTCGGCGAGGCTCTCGAACCCATACTTCGCGTAGAACGAGCGGGAAGTGTCGTCCTTGGCGTCGACCTCAATCACTGCGGAGGCGATGGTCTCCGAGGCCCGCACGGCGATCCGCAGCGCTTCGACGAGCAGAACGCCACCCAGCCCGCGGCCGCGGAACTTCACATCGACGGCGAGGCGGCCGAGCAGCGTTGCCGGAAGAGGCATGCGCGCGGGTAGCCCGCGCCCGTCGGCGATGACGATGACACTCAGACGGCTCGCGGCGAGTGTGAAGTACCCGGCGATCGTGCCGTCTGGCGTGGCGAGCACATAGCCACGGGTGATGCTGCGGCGGCTGTGCTGGCCGAGCTTCGTCTTGAGATAATCGTTGAGCTCGACGACGCCGCAATCGAAGGCGTCACGGTTATGCCGTGCCTTGTCGAAGGGCTCGAAGCGGAGTGTGTCAGCCACCGGTCGCCGCCCGATGACGCTGCGCGGCCTTGCGGAGAGCGGCGTTGGGCTTTGCGGGCTTGGTCAGCATCGCGAGAAGCGCTGCGCTGTCCCGCTCCGTGAGTTCCCGGGCCTCAATGCGGCTCAAGGTTTCATCGGCGGCAAGGTCGAGAATGCCGTTGATGAAACTGGTCACGGTCATGCCGCGGAGGGCCGCGGCCTGCTCGATCTTCTTCTTGAGCGGCTCGGGCTGGCGGATGGTGACTTTGCTGTAGCGGGTGGTGCTCATGGCTCTTGAGGAGTATACGGCATAATGCCGTATCGTGTTCAGGTCGGGGAGCGGGAACCGCGGAGTAGCTGGTTCTCGGCCCTGACCCGGCCGACGAGGTACGCTGCCGCACCACATGGGTCGGAAACGGACATTCTCGGCCGAAGCCCGCCGATGCCGATAGCGGCACCGATGCAAGGACACAACGTGCGTGGATGGCTTCTGATGATGGTGGCGGGCGGCATGCTCCCCTTTGGCTGCGCATCGCGCGGCGGATCCTCCGGGGCCGATGCGGGCACACCGCGGACTCACCTGACCGGTGCGGAGGTTGCGGTAAGCGGACCCGTCCAGGTGGACCGGGCCGATGCCGTGCTGGAACGCGAGACTGTGCAGAGTGTGGAGACGATGATGGAAGATGCCGTGCCGGCGTGGCAGGAGATCGGACGCTCGCGGGAAGACCGCGCCATCCGCGCGGCGACCTTCGGGAACGGGCCGCGGCGGGTCTACCTGATCGCCGGCATCCACGGCACCGAGCAGGAAGGCCTGCAGAACATCGATCTGATCCGGCGCGAACTGCTCTCGGGCGAGATCGCCGGCCGCACGACGGTGCGCCTCGTCGAGGACATGAACCCCGACGGGAGCGAGGCAGGTACGCGGCACAACACCGCGGGCATCGACCTCAACCGCAACTGGCCGGCGAAGAACTTCAAGCCGGCAAAGGACCGTGGCCCCGAGCCCCTCAGCGAGCCCGAGACTCGCGCGGTGCACGACGATCTTCTCGCGTTCGATCCGCACATCGTGGTCGTGCTGCACTCGACGGCCGAGGGTCCTTTCGTCAACTTCGATGGCCCGGGCCTGGGCTTCGCCGACGCCTTCAACGCCGCGGCGAAGGCGAGCGATGAGCGGTGGCGGGTGGTCGCCGACATGGGCTACCCCACGCCCGGTTCGCTGGGCACCTTCGTCGGCATCGACCGCGGCGTGCCGATCCTGACGATCGAGTTCGAGCGCGGGCAGGACGCGGTCTCGGCCTGGGCCGCGCTCGCGCCGGCGCTGCGAGCGGTGGCGGCGCACGAGGATCGCGGCGGGCCGACGCGGCTGGCGGACGAGCCGCGGCCCGCGGACCGGCCGCGGACCCTGGGCAACTAACTGCTGACCGGCCAAAATGCGGCAGGCCCGCCGCGCGGTCGCTGCGGGCGGGCCTGCTCTCTCTCCGCGGTCACGCCGGTGTGTGGAGGTGCGTGCGCGGAGTCGGGGGTTGTGTCCGAACTCGCTCGATCAGCAGCCGGCCTGCCAGTGATCGAAGAAGAAGACGATGTCGTCGCCGTCGACGCCGCCCGAGCCGTCGATGTCGCCGGTGCCGGCCTGCCAGTCGTTGAAGAACGCC
>JBDZUZ010000070.1:0-19965 GCA_040255445.1 Planctomycetaceae bacterium
CCCCGCGACCGACCCGACCACCACACCCTCGGACACCCCGCCCGCGCCCCGCGAGCCGGCGGCCGATCCCACAACCTCGCCGCGTGCCCCGCTGCTCATGGCCCTGCAGACAGAGTCCGCCGAGCAGCCGCCAACGTCCGACGCGGCACCGGTCGCGGGCCGCGTCTACACCGCGGCCGACTTCCCCGAACCGGTGAAGGTCCCCGGCCTGTACGGCATCGCGCTCCTGCTCGACAGCTCCGCCAGGCCCGCCGCCCGCGAAGACGGGTCCGAGCCGATGCCGCTTGTCCCACCGGAGATCGACGGCCAGTGGCTCATCTACCTCGCCTGGGCGGCGGCGATCACCGAACTGGTCGGCGGCGTGCTCATCCTCGTCGGCCTCTTCGGCCGCTTCGCCGCGCTCGGCCTCGCGTTCACCATGCTCACCGCGATCTGGCTCACACAGGTCGGCCCCGCGATCCAGAGCGGCAACACGCTGCTGGGCTTCCTACCCGCCTACGGCGCGTTCGAGAAGACCGCCGACGGCTCGGACTTCAAGTTCGCCAAGCTGATGTATCAGTTCACGCTGATGTGCGCCGCTCTCGCCGTGCTCTTCGCCGGCTCGGGCGCTCTCTCGCTCGATCGGCTCCTTTTCCCGGGCAAGCACCGCGGCCCGCGCGACAGCGATTGAACCGGTGACGGGGCGGTGAAAACGGCCCCATGAACAGGACCGCCGCGCCGCGGCCGGGCCGCGCGCCGATGATTGATTGGTGCCATCCAGCCGCTCGACAACCTCCGCCAATCGGCCCCGCCGGCCCCGCTGTCTCGCTCCGCTCGGCGAACGCATCGCCGCGATGTCGGGCCGCCGGCTGATCCTGATCGCCGCCGTGACCTCGGTCACGCTCCACGCCGCGATCATGACCACCGTCCGCATCCTCGATGCGCGGGCCTCACGCCCGCTGCGCGTCTCCGAATCCGGGCTCGCGCTCTCCGATCTCTCCGTGCTCGATCTCCCGCCAGCGCCGCAGCCGAATCCACAGCCCGCGCCGGAGCCGGTCAAGCAGCCCGAGCCCGAACCGCAACCAGAACCAGAACCCCAACCGGAGCCCCAGCCGCCTCCAGCTCAGCCGGAGCCCGAAGCGCCAACTCCTGAAGAGCCCGCCCCCGAACCGCAGACGCCACCTGTTCCGCCCGCGCTGCAGGACTTCGTCGAGCAGGCGCAGCTCCGCGTCATCGTGCCCAAGACCGAACCGCAGCGGCCCGCGCCGCGCCCCGCTCCCGAGCCGACTCCACCGCCAACGGCTGCGCCACCACCAGCGCCGCCGCCGACGCCCACCGGCAGCGCCTCTTTCGCCGGTGTGCAGGCCGCCCGCGCCGACCGCATCGTCTATGTCGTCGATGGCTCGGGCGCGATGACCACATCGCTCCCGCTCGTCAAAGACGAGCTCATGCGCTCCGTTGCTCGACTCCGCCCGGGGCAGTCCTTCCAGGTCATCATCTTCCGCGTCAAACCCGGCGCCGCCGAGACCGAGCCCACCTTCGAGCAGTTCGAAGAACGCGGCCTCGCCCGAGCCACCGAGGGCGCCAAGCAGCGCCTCGCATCGTGGCTCGCGGCGATCGAACCCCTCGGCCGCTCCGAGCCGATCGACGGCCTCGAACCAGCGCTTGCTCTCGACCCCGATCTGATCTTTCTGCTCACCCGCAGCATCCGCCGCTCCGGCTCCGGCGAGTGGGGCGCGGGCCGCCAGGCCACGCTCGACCGCCTTGAGACACTCAACCCGCCCAACCCGCGCACCGGCCTCCGCCCCGTTGTCATCAAGGCGATCCAGTTCATCGAGGAAGACCCCACCGGCCTGCTCCCCGCGCTCGCCGCGCGGCACGGCGACGGGCCCGATGCATACCGCGTGCTCGAGCTCGACCAGCTCCCGCGCTGATCGACGCTGCCACATGCGGCCCGCATATGGGCGACGTCCAGACCGCGCGTGAGGCCCGCCACCGCTCCGGCTACACTCGACCCCGTGTCAGCCAGCCCCTCCAACGCGCCGCACTGGACCCGCGCCCTCGCCGGCCGCTTCGTCGCCTTCGAAGGGCCCGACGGCTCGGGGAAGTCCACGCAGTACCGCCGATTCATCGCGCTCTGCGAGAATTTCGGCATCACCACCTGCGAGGTCCGCGAGCCGGGCGGCACGCCCATCGGCGAGTCGATCCGCGAGATCCTGCTCCACACCAAGGCGGAGATGACCCTCCGCTGCGAGATGCTCCTCTACATGGCCAGCCGCGCCCAGCTCGTCGAGCAGCGCATCCGCCCCGCGATGGCCCGCGGCGAGCTCATCGTCGCCGACCGCTTCGTCACCTCGACGCTCGTCTACCAGGGCGCCGCGGGCGGGCTGCCGATCAACGACATCCGCGCTGTCGCCGAGGTCGCGCTGCAGGACGCCTTCCCCGATCTCGTGCTCGTCTTCGATGTCGATGAAGACACCGCCGCGGCCCGCATCAACCCGCTGCTGGCGACCGCGACCCGCAAGAACGGCCTGGATCGCATCGAGTCCCGCGGCCGCGAGTTCCACCGCCGCGTCCGTCAGGGGTACCTCGACCTCGCGAAGGCCGAGCCCGAGCGGCACCTGGTGATCGACGCCTCCCGCACTGTTGACGAGGTCTGGTCCGACCTCACCCGCCGCCTCGCCGAGCGGTACGCCTGAGCCCACCGCGACCCCCGCCGCCCGTACCATCGCCTGCATGCTGATCGGCGCTGTCGAACCCTGGAACCTCGCCGCGGCCCTCGCCATTGGGTTCCTCGCCGGGTCCATCCCATTCGGGCTCCTGATCGCCCGCTCCAAGGGCGTCGACATCCGCAAACACGGATCGGGCAATATCGGCGCGACCAACGTCGGCCGCGTCCTGGGCCGCCGCTACTTCTTCCTCTGCTTCTTCCTCGACATGCTCAAGGGCCTGCTCCCCGTGCTCGGGGCCGGGCTCGTGTTGGGCACGCTCGGCCGCTTCGACCTGACTACCGCGCAGTCCTTCGCCTGGCTCGCGGCGGTCCTGGCCCCGGTGCTCGGCCATGTCTTCAGCCCATGGCTCGGGTTCAAGGGCGGCAAGGGTGTCGCCACCGGGCTGGGCGCACTGCTCGGACTCTTTCCCGCGCTCACCGTCCCCGCGGCGCTGGCCTTCGTTGTCTGGGCTGTGTCGATCACCGTGACGCGGTACATGAGTCTGTCGTCGATGATCGCCGCGGCGTCGATCCCGCTGTGGGTGCTGGTGTCGTTCGAAGTGGCCGGTCGGATGGGCCGGTTCGAAGGTTCGGCGCTGGCGCGGGCGTGGCCGTATCTCCTGATCGGCGGGCTGCTTGCGCTGCTGGTGATATGGACCCATCGGTCCAATATTGCCCGGCTGCGGGCCGGGACCGAGCCAAAGTGGGGCCGGCGGGCGGCGACGGAACCGCGCTAGTTCCATACACACCTGCAACGTCGAAACAACTTTATCGGACTGGATAACTCGCCTCAGCGGTGGTTATCCGGGGCCCTCTTGACATTATCGGGCGTGAGGCACCTGTCGGTTGTTTCAGAACGTTTTGCGGCCACCGACCCCCGGAGCGCCGATGCAAGGGCGGTCTGAAGCGACCTTCATGGTTCGCCGTCACCGTCTGTGACGCCTGCACGACCGACTTCCTCCCGGGGGTTCCCAAGATGTTCGAGCGTGACCAAAGCCCGACCTTCCGTGATCCGATCTGCTCTGGCCGGCGGCTGAAATCTGCCCGCCGCACAGGAGCGAGATCGATGCCCGACCTCCGGCTGCACCGCGACGAAGACCAGGACACCCGCACCTCGCTCCCCTTCCCCAATCACTACCGCGATGAGTCGCAGGCCCGGATCGGCCGCATCGGCGCCGGCTACAACGCCCTGCCCGAGAGCCCCTTCCGCATCGATTCGATCCGCAATGTCGAGCAGGCTCTTGAGGCCGTCGAGCGCAACTTCGCTTCGCTCCGCCACAGCTTCGACGACGACAGCGACGACCGCCCCCGCGCGGCCTGATCCGCTCTCGATTCTGATCCAGCCGAAGCGCTGGCGCCACGGACGGCGCCAGCGCTTTGTCGCTTTTGGCGCTCGCCGCGTTCCGCTCACTCCCCGCCGATCACCCGCCGCTCAGGACCGGCCGGCGATCCGTATCGCCACGATCGTCGTGTCATCGGGCCGCGTGCTCAGCCCGGCGAACTGGCGCAGCTCCCACAGGATCCGCTCCACCACCTGCGCTGCGGTCGCATCCGGCTCCTCGCCCAGGAACCGCAGCAGCGCATCCCGCAGCCGCTTCTTCCCAAACCGTTCGCCCTCGAAGTTGAGCGTGTCGGGCACGCCGTCGGTGTACGCCACCACACAGTCGTTGGGGTGCAGGTCGTACACCGCCCGCTGGTACCGCTGCGAGGGATCGATCCCCACCACCATGCCGCCGACACCCAGCTCATCAACATCCGCCGTGGTGGGCTTCCTGTGCCGCGGCACGCGGATCACCAGCGTCGGCTCGTGCCCCGCCGAGCAATACGTCATCCGCATGTGATCGATATCGATCACACCGTACCACAGCGAAGCAAACTCGTTGTCGAGCGTGTCGCGGCAGAGCGCCTGGTTCACCTTCACGATCACATCATCGATGTTGTACACGCCCTGCACGTGCGCCAAGAGGCTCGCCCGCACCGCGCTCATCAAGAGCGCCGCGGCGATCCCCTTGCCCACCACATCGCCCACGAACACGCCCATGTGCCCCGAGAGATCGACGAAGTCGTAGAAATCCCCGCCCAGCTCGAAGCTCGGGATGTACCGCGCTGCAACATCCAGCCCCCGCGCGTTGGGCACGCTCTTGGGCAGCATGCGCCGCTGGACATCCCGCGCCAGCTGCAATTGCCGCTGCACCCGCTGCTCCTCGCGCTCGAACTGCAGCAGCCGCGCCTGCTCGATCGCCGCGGCCGCCTGCTGCGCCATGGAACCCAGCAGCCGCAGGTCCGCCTCATCGAAAGCACCCGGCCCGCGCGAATACAGGCGAATGATTCCCAGCGGCCGGTTCTTGAAGACCAGCCCCGCCTGGATCGTGCTCCGCAGCCCCTCGCGGCGCACCCGGTCCATGATCAGCACCCGGTCGTCGGACCACAGATCCTCCGACACCACGATCTGACCCCCCAGCGCCATCCGGTCGAAGAGACGGCCCTTGCTCAAGGGCTGCGGGCACCTGAGCCAGTCATCGCTCAGGTTCCGCGAGACGCGCAGCTCCAAGTCCTCTTCATCCTCGCGCACGAACCCGCTGCTCTCGTCCTTGAGCAGCACGATCGAGCCGGCATCAAGCCCGAGCACCTCGAGCGCCGATTCGAGCGCAACTTCGAGCACGCGCTGCGGCTCGGCCGCGCCCACAAGCATCGAGCTGATCCGCGAGAGCGCGGTCACCTGCTTGATGCGATACCGCAGCTCCAGATCGTCCTGGCACAATTCCGTCGACGTCTGCGCCAGCAGCCGCAGCACGCCGGTCAGCCGGTCGCGCGCATCGGGCGCGAGGCTCGGCTCGCCCGCCGCGAGCACCATCGCGCCGATCGAGGTGCCGGAGAGCTGCAGCGGGATCACCGTGTCATTCGGCCCCGGCGGCTCGGCCTGCCCCGCGATGGCCCAGGTCGTCTGCCCCGCCAGCGTCTCGTGCGGACGCTGCACGATCACCCGCCCCGCCGCATCGCGCAGCTCGATCCGCACGCCTGTCAGCCGCGACAGCTCCGTGCACGCGCCCGCGAGCGCGCCATCAGTCAGGAAATCCGTAATCGAGAGCGGCACGGCCCCGGGCGCGAACGCGTCACCGCCCGGCGCACGCGCTTCACCGGACGCGGGGCCGGACGAGCCGGTCCCCCCGGGCGGGGCGGATGTCGTCGCGGATGTCGTCGCGTCCTGCGGTCCGGGCACGGTCGCCTCACGATTGGCCCGGCTCGGCTGGCCGGGAGAACATCACTTCTCGGCGGGCGGGGCATCCGCCGCGAGCCACACGCCCCGCAACAGCCGCGGCAGCGGATCGCCCGGGGGCGACACCTCCGCCAGCGTATCCAGCCCGCGCTGGGCCGCCGTCCGGTCGCCGGTCTGGAACCCAAGGTAGGCCAGCAGCAACCCGGTCGAACGCGGCACCGCCCGCCCGCTCTCGGCCGAGCGCGCGATCTCATCGCTGAGCTGCCGCTTGAGCTGATCCATCCGCGCCGACGTCGGCAGCGTCGATCCCTGGAACCGCACCCCCACGACCTCGGGGTGGTCGGTCAGCAGCGCCTGCAGGTTCACCGCCGAGGAGACGAACAGCCCCGCCCCCAACTGCGCGTGCACCCGCGCCGCCTGCGCGGTGACATCGCCCAGCCGGTACCCCATCGCCCGCGTGAACCGCTCCTCGGCGTCGAAGTAGCGGCCCGCGGCGAGGGCCTGCTGCCCCCGGTCCATCTGGAACGCGTACAGGTTGTCGGCCGAGTAGTCGCCCTTTACGAAGCGGTCGACCTCGGCCCCCGCCTCGCGGATCAGCCGCAGCGTCTCGGCATCGATCGCGCCGCTCGCGGGGCCTTCCTGATTGATCTGGTCGATCGACCGCGCGGTGGCGCCGTCACGCTCGTTCTGCCGGACCGGCTCGTCCCTGGGCTTGGACCGGTCGAGACGATCGCGGAGTTCGTTCAGTCGCGTCTCCCAGTCGAGCGGATCGTTGGGGTCGGTCGGACGCGACGGTTCGCCCGGCTTGCGGTCACGGGCGAGGCCCGGCTCGAAGCCCTGCAGCCGCTCGCGGACATCGTCGTACGCCGCGCGCACCGTCGCGCGGGTCGCGGCGGACTCTTCGCCCTCACGCACCGCCCGCTCCGATGCCGGGCGGGCGCCGGCCGGATTGACCGCGCGGATCCCGGTCGTGTCTTCGCCGCCCTCTTCTGTCTCGCCCTCGGCCCCGGCCGACGGCTTGTACCCGGGCTTGTACTGCTCGCTGGTCATGATCCAGCTGCGCTCGGCCTGCAGCCGCGCTGCCGGGTCCGCCGCGCGGATGCCCATCAGGCTCGAAGCCGTCACCTCGCGGGACGTCCCGGCCGGGCCGGGCTGCACACCGACCACACCCGGCGTCAGCGCCCGCGCCGCGGTAAACACACTCGTCGACCGCAGCGTGCTCACCGCAGTGTCGAGGCTCTGCACACCCTCCCAGGCCGATGGCTGCGCCTGCCTGGTCTGCTGCAGCGACGACGACGGCACCGAGGCGATCCCCGTCGGCCCCAGCCGCAGCACTCCCGCCGGAAGGCCGGTCACACCGCCGGTGGTGTACGCCGACTGATACCGGATCGCATCCGCGCCGCGGATGCCCTGCGCTGCGAAGCTCGAAGCGATCGTGTCGCGCCGGAACTCGAACAGTGAGTCCGACCCGAGTGAGCCGCGGAACTCCGAGGGCGAGGTGTACCCGACATTGCCGCGGAACGACCGCCCGCCCGGCGCGTTGCCGGTCACGATCGCGTTCCGCAGCCGGATCTCGGCGTTGATGTCGCCCCGGTCGAAGTTGTTGTCGCCGCCCACACGCAGGTCGCGCTGCAGGCCGCGGCCATCACCCAGCGCGTTCTGCGCCAGCGCCGGCGCAGCGCCGCCCGCGGCGGTGAGCAGGATCAGAGCGGTCAGTCGGGCGCGGTTCACCATGATCGATCTCCTCGGGCGAGCGAAAGACCCCCGCCCGGCATCCAGTACGAACACACCATCATAGAGGATCACCCTGAACCCCCGTTCACCGGCTGTTCGGGCCCCGGCCGCCCCTACCATCGACCCATGCCCACCGTCTACATCACCACCCCCATCTATTACGTCAACGACCGCCCGCATATCGGGCACTGCTACACCACCCTGCTGGCCGACGCCATGGGCCGCGCCACCCGCCTGATCCGCGGCGAGCACCGTCGGCCCATCGATGGCGGCGAGGTCTTCGTCCTCACCGGCACCGACGAGCACGCCGAGAAGGTCGTCACCTCCGCCGCGGCCCACAGCATGTCCCCGCAGAACTGGGCCGACCGCAACGCCACCGAGTTCCGGCACGCGTTCGACTTCATGAACTGCGCCTACGACGACTTCATCCGCACCACCGAGGACCGTCACAAGTCCAAGGTGGTCCAGTACATCCGCGAGCTCCAGTCCCGCGGCGACATCTACCTGGGCGACTACGAGGGCTGGTTCGACGAGTCCCAGGAGGAGTACCTCACCGAGACCGCCGCCAAGGAAGCCGAATTCAAGAGCCCGGTCACCGGCCGGCCCCTGGTCCGCCGCCGCGAGAAGAACTACTTCTTCCGCCTCTCCAAGTTCCAGGACAAACTCCTCGAGCACATCCGCGCCAACCCCGGCTTCATCCGCCCCGAGGCGCGCAAGAACGAGGTCCTGGGCCGCCTCAAGACCGAACTGCAGGACATCCCCATCAGCCGCGCGGTCTCGAGCGACCCCGCCAGCCAATGGGGCATCCTCATGCCCGACGACCCCGAACACCGCATCTACGTCTGGATCGATGCGCTCTTCAATTACCTCACCGTCGTCGACACCGGCGACCGCGGCCGCTTCTGGCCCGCCACCGTCCACTTCATCGCGAAGGACATCCTCTGGTTCCACGCGGTGATCTGGCCGTGCCTGCTCATGGCCCTGGGGCGCGACCTCCCCGGCAGCATCTACTCGCACGCCTACTGGGTGCGCGAGGGCCGCAAGATGAGCAAGAGCCTGGGCAACTTCGTCACCATCGAGGTCCTCCGCGAGTACGCCGACAAGTTCACCCTCGACGGCCTCCGTTGGTACCTGCTCACGCAGGGGCCGATGAGCGCGACCGATGCCGACTTCAGCCACAGCAAGTTCGTCGAGGTCTACAACGCCGAGCTCGCCAACGGCATCGGCAACTCGACCAGCCGCGTGGGCAACATGATCGCCAAGTACTTCGACGGCGTTGTGCCCGAGGTCGATCCCGCCGGCTACGGCGACTGGCCGGCCATGGTGAAGGCCGCGGTCGAGCGGTTCGAGGCGGCGATCGCGGTCTGTGATCTCCCCGCCGCCCTGAACGAGGGCGTGAACCTGGTCCGCAAGGTCGATGGCTACATCAACGACACCCAGCCCTTCAAACTCGCCAAGACGGTCGACACAGACCCCGCGGCGAAGGGCAAGCTCGGCTCGATCCTCTACAACTGCGCCGAGGCGCTCCGCGCTGCCAGCCTGTTGCTGGCCCCCGCCGCGCCCCAGCGGATGATGCAGCTGTGGGCCTCCTGGGGGTGCGTACCCCCGCCGGGCGTGCCGTTGGCAGAGCTCGCCGCGTTCGGCGGCTCCTTCGCCCTGCGCTTCGGCGGCAAGGTGTCCAAGGGTGAGCCGCTCTTCATGCGGGCCGATCCGGCGGAGCCGGCGCCGGGCGCTCCGCCCGCCGGATAATCGACAAGTTTGCATATGTATGCGTTCATGCAGGGCTCCCCCGGGAGGGTCGGGGTTGACGGCTGCGCACAGGTTGGTACTGTCAACGCGTCGAGGGGGTCGCATTGCGATCACGCTTCTCACGGCCGAACGATCGGCCGGCAGGTCGCCGCGAATCTTCTCTCTCGTTGTCTCTCGTTCGGTAGTTGCCCAAGGCAACAGCCATGACCCCGAAAAACACTACCACCGGTTCGTCGCAGGTCCTCAACGGCCGAGCGGTGAGTCTCCCCGTGTACGGCGCGGATGAGAACACGCTCACCGAACCTCCGAGTACCACCCGGTCTCAGACAATCTCGTCCGCAAAGACACCGAGTCCTGTGGCCGACCCCGCCGATGAAGCGGGGTTTGTTGTTGGGCCGGGGTCGCGCGCCTTCCGCGAACGCTGCTTCCCCGATGCCACCGACAGCGAGTGGTCCGACTGGAAGTGGCAGCTCCGCAACCGCATCCGCGACATCGCCAGCCTCGAGAAGTGCTTCGAGCTGACCGATGACGAGCGGCAGACCGTCATCAAGCTCGGCGACCGGCTGCCCATCGGCATCACGCCGTACTACGCCTCGCTCATCGACCCCCGCCAGGCCATGAAGGGCCTGCGGCACACGATGATCCCCGTCGCCGACGAGTTCAGCGAAGCCCCGGGCGAGAACGCCGACCCCCTCAACGAAGACGGCGACATGCCCGTCGAGGGCCTGGTCCACCGCTACCCCGACCGCTGCCTCTTCCTCGTCACCAGCTTCTGCGCCACCTACTGCCGCTACTGCACCCGCTCGCGCCTGGTCGGCAAGACCGGCGAGTACCACTTCAACACCAAGCAGTTCGAGCGGGCCCTGTCCTACATCGAGGCCACGCCCGAGATCCGCGACTGCCTCATCAGCGGCGGCGACCCGCTGACCATGAACGACGACCGCATCGACTGGCTGCTGGGCCGCCTCCGCGCCATCCCGCACCTCGAGTTCGTCCGCATCGGCTCCAAGATCCCGTGCGTGCTGCCCCAGCGCATCACGCCCGAGTTCTGCCGCATGCTCAAGAAGCACAAGCCCTGGATGAGCGTGCACTTCATGCACCCTGATGAAGTCACGCCCGAGGTCGCGCAGGCCTGCGAGCGTCTCGTCGATTCCGGCGTGCCCCTGGGCAGCCAGACCGTCCTCACCAAGGGCGTCAACGACGACCCCGAGGTCATGAAGAGCCTGATGCACAAGCTCCTCAAGATCCGCGTGCGGCCGTACTACATCTACCAGTGCGACCCGATCCCGGGCTCCTCGCACTTCCGCACCCCGGTCGAGACCGGCCTCAAGATCATCGAAGCGCTCCGCGGCCACACCACCGGCTACGCCGTCCCCACGCTCGTCATCGATGCGCCCGGCGGCGGCGGCAAGATCCCGATCATGCCCGAGTACATGGTCGGCCGCGAGGGCGATGAGATCATCCTCCGCAACTACGCGGGCAAGACCTGCCGCTACCCCGACCCCATCGGCATCCCCACCGAACCCGGCCCCGATTCGGCCGGCGGACGCTGAAGGCGGAGCCGATGAACATGCAACTCCCGCAAGTCGATCCCGCGCCGATGCACCCGTGCGCGCACTGCGCCACGCTCCAGAAGACCTGCTGCCAGACCGCCGAGATCCTCGTCACCAGCGGGGACCTCGCCCGCATTAGCCGGCACACCGGCCTCGCGCCCGATGAGGGCCGCTTCTGGGAACGCCGCGTCCCCGTCGACCCCGAATACCTCGACGACGATGCCGATGACCCCAACTGGAAGCGCTGGACCGTCGCGCCCGACAACACCCGCCGCGTGCTGCGCAAGCAGAAGAACGGCGACTGCATGTTCCTGGGCCAGCGTGGCTGCATCCTCCCCGAGAATGTCCGCCCCATCGTCTGCCGCCTCTACCCATTCTCGTACACCGAATCGGGCATCCAGGGCGAAGACGCCGGCTACTGCCCCAAGAGGGCCGTCGCGCCCGAGGCGCCCGATATGGTCACCGCCCTGGGCATGACGCTCGACGCGGCGGAACGCTGGCACGCCGCGCTTTATGATGAACTGCGCACCGGGAGGGAATCGGCGTGCGGATCGGTCTGACCTACGACCTGCGTGAGGACTACCTGGCCCTGGGCTTCAGCGCCGACGATGTCGCCGAGTTCGACCGCCGCGACACTATCGACCACCTCGAAGCCGCGATCGCAGCGCACGGCCGCGCCCACGAAACCACATACACCATCGACCGCATCGGTCACGCCCGCGTCCTCGTCGAGCGTCTGGCCAAGGGCAACCGCTGGGACCTGGTCTTCAACATCGCCGAGGGCCTGGGCCGCTACGGCCGCGAATCCGCCGTGCCCGCCCTGCTCGAGCACTACGGCATCCCCACCGTCTTCTCCGATGCGCTGGTGTGCGCCGCCACGCTCCACAAGGGCGTCGCCAAATCCATCCTCCGCGACCGCGGCATCCCCACCACCGCCTTTGCGCTGGTCGAGAAGCCCCGCGATATTGACCGCATCATCGCGGACCTCGGCCGCGCCGATGCGCCGCTGCGCTTCCCCCTCTTCGCCAAGCCCGTCGCCGAGGGTTCGAGCAAGGGCATCTCCACCGCCTGCAAGGCGACCGATGCCGCCTCGCTCCGCGCGGTCTGCGAAGACCTGCTCGAACGCTTCCGCCAGCCGGTCATCATCGAGCCCTTCCTCCCCGGCCGCGAGTTCACTGTCGGCCTCACCGGTCACGGCGATTCGACGCGTGTCGTCGCGGTGATGGAGGTCGGCCTCCGCGCCGGCGCCGACCCCGAGATCTACACCTACACCAACAAGGAAGACTGCGAAACGCTCGTCGATTACTTCCTCGCTCACGATGACCTCGCCAAGCGCTCCGGCGAACTCGCTGTCCGCGCCTGGAACGCGCTGGGCTGCGTCGACGGCGGCCGCGTCGATGTCCGTGTTGACGCCGCGGGCCATCCCCAGGTCCTCGAAGTGAACCCCCTCCCGGGCCTGCACCCCGAGCACTCCGATCTCCCGATCATGTCAACGCTCGCCGGCATCAGCTACCACACGCTGATCGGCCGGATCATGGACTCCGCGCTCGACCGCATGCGCACGAACCCGCCCGCCGCGGCACAGCCCCGCTCCGCGCCCAGCGGCGGCGCGGCCGGCAACACCACGACCGCTCCCTCACACACAGCATCGCGCACCCACCCCGCGACGAAAGCCGCATCGTGCACGCCCTGATCCTCCACGATGCCGTCGCCCAAGGCGCCCGCGCCGATGAGACCGATGTCCTCGAGCAGGCCGCTGCGGTCGAGGCCGCGCTCGCCCGCCTCGGGCACACATCCTCGCGCCTTGCCTGCAGCGCGGACCTCGCCGCCGCGGCGGACAGCATCCGCGCTGCCAACCCAGACCTGGTCTTCAACCTCTTCGAATCCGCGCTGGGCACCGGCCGCCTGATCCACCTCGCGCCCGCCCTGCTCGAATCACTCGGCGTCGCCTTCACCGGAGCCGGTGCCGATGCCACCTACCTCACCTCCAACAAACTCCTCAGTAAGCGACTCATGCGCTCACACGGAATCCCCACACCCACCTGGCTCACCATCGACGATGTGCTCCGTACGCCGCCGGTCGACCCCGGCCGCTACATCGTCAAATCCGTCTGGGAGCACGCCAGCGTCGGTCTCGATGAAGATTCCGTGCTCGATGTGCAACACTGGCGCGACCTGCACCGCGGCCTCACGGCCCGCAGCGCAGCCCTCGGCGGCGACGGCTTCGCCGAGAAGTTCATCGCCGGCCGCGAGTTCAACCTCGCGCTTCTCGCCGCGCCGGGAGGCGACAGCCCCGTACACCCGCTCCCCCAGGTCCTCCCCCCCGCCGAGATCCTGTTCGAGGGCTACGGACCCGACAAACCCACCGTCGTCGGCTACCGCGCTAAGTGGGCCAGCGATTCGTACGAATACCACCACACGCCCCGCCGCTTCGAGTTCCCCGCGAGCGATGCGCCGCTCCTCGATGAGGTCACGCATATCGCGCAGCGCTGCTGGAGCCTCTTCAACCTCCGAGGCTACGCCCGCGTCGACTTCCGCATCGATGAGACCGGCCGCCCCTGGGTGCTCGAGGTGAACACCAATCCCTGCCTCTCTCCCGAAGCCGGCTACGCGGCCGCGCTCGCGCAGGCCGGACTCACCATCGACGACGCCGTCGCCCGCATCCTTGCCGATGGTCACCCGAAACGGACGATCGCGATCGGCGCACCGCCGGTTTCGTGATATGGTCCGTATGACCGCCGCTACCGATCCGCGGCGGTGAGCAGGCTCTCATCGGGCCGGAAGGAGGCGCCAAGCATGTTCCGCATCCGTCAGATCGCCGGCAGCGGCCTCCCCCTCGACAACCGCGAGATCACGCAGGTGCAGGAGATCCTCCGCGAGCGCCTCCCGGGCCTCCCCGCGCACGAGCTCGAAGCCCTGCCCGACAAGATCCGCGATCCGATGGCGCACCGCATGCGCGCCATCCTCCTCGTCGCCGATGATCTCAAAGGCGAGCTCAAGGGCTTCGCGCTCCTCTCCCACGCGCCCGACTTTAACTTCTGCTTCCTCGATTATGTCGCCACCGGCAAGCAGCTCTCGGGCGGCGGTGTCGGCGGCGCGCTCTACGAACGCGTCCGCGAGACCGCCCGCAATCTCGGCGCGATCGGCCTCTTCTTTGAGTGCCTCCCCGATGATCCCGCCGCGTGCTCGACACCCGAACTCGCCAAGTCCAACGCCGCGCGGCTCCGCTTCTACGAACGCTGGGGCGCGCGGCCGATCATCAACACCGGCTACGAAACCCCCGTCAAACCCGGCGACACCGACCTGCCCCACCTGGTTTACGACGATCTCGATTCCGACAAACCGCTGCCGCGTGATGCCGCGCGCGACATCGTCCGCGCCATCCTCGAGCGCAAGTACGCGCACCTCTGCCCGCCCGAGTATGTCGAGGCCGTCGTCGAATCGATCAACGACGACCCGGTGCAGCTCCGGCCCTTCAAGTACATCAAGCCCGCGAAGGCCGCCGCCGCGACCCCCGCGCCCGCCACCGGCGAATCGCTCATCGCGCTCGTCGTCAACGACCGCCACGACATCCACCATGTCCGCGAACGCGGCTATGTCGAATCGCCCGTCCGCGTCCGCTCCATCCTCGCCGGCATCGAGCCCACCGGGCTCTTCTGGAAGACCGAGCCGAAGGAATACCCCGAGAGCCACATCCGCGCGGTGCACGACCCCGGCTTCGTCGATTATCTCAAGCGGGTCTGCGCCAAGGTCCCCGCGGGCAAGAGCATCTACCCATATGTCTTCCCCATCCGCAACAACACCCGCCCGCCCAAGGACCTCGCCTACGCCGCGGGCTACTACTGCATCGACACTTTCACACCGCTCAACGAGAACGCGTACCTCGCCGCGAAACGCGCGGTCGACTGCACGCTCACCGCGGCGGACGCCGTGCTCAGCGGGCAGCGCTTCGCGTACTCGCTCGTTCGCCCGCCCGGGCACCACGCCGAGAGCCGCGTCTTCGGCGGCTTCTGCTACTTCTGCAACGCCGCCGTCGCCGCGAACCACATGGTCCGCTTCGGCCCCGTCGCGATCCTCGACATCGACTACCACCACGGAAACGGCCAGCAGGACATCTTCTACAAACGCGCCGATGTCCTGACCGTCTCGATCCACGGGCACCCCAAGTTCGCGTACCCCTTCTTCACCGGCTTCGAGGAAGAAACCGGCGAGGGCCCCGGCGAGGGGTTCAACATGAACATCGCGATGCCCGAGCACGCCGACGGCGAGCGCTACCGCGAATCCCTCCGCAAGGCGCTCAAGCGCATCAAGGAGTTCAACCCCCGCTTCCTCGTCGTCTCCCTCGGGCTCGACATCGCCAAGGGCGATCCGACGGGAACCTGGAGCCTCACGCCCCAGGACATCGAAGAGAACGGCCGCATGATCGCCGCGCTCGGTGTGCCGACACTGGTCGTTCAGGAAGGCGGATACAAGACCGCTTCGCTGGGCACGAACGCGAAGCATTTCTTTCTGGGCCTGGCGGGCAAGGATTCCGGCAAACCCGCGGCGAAAGATGCAGGGAAACCCGCCGCCGCGGCCAAGTCGAACGGCAACGGCAAAGCCCCCGCCGCCAAGCCAGCCCCCAAGAAATGACCGCCACCACGCCCAAGCCGCCCGCAGCACCACCGATGGCTGCCTCCATCACCTTCCGCACCACCGTCGAACCCGCCGACATCGAGCGGGTCCGCGCCATGGTCCGCGCTACCGGCTTCTTCTCCGATTCCGAGGTCGATGTCGCCGCGGAACTCGTCGAGGAAACCGTTGAGGACGGCGACGCCTCCGGCTACCACTTCATCTTCGCGGTCGAGAACGCCGCAACGCCCGACGACCCCGGTGCGCAGCGCGTCCTCGGCTACACCTGCTTCGGCGCGATCCCCTGCACCGCCTCCAGCTACGACCTCTACTGGATCGCCGTCGACCCCGCCGCCCAGGGCCGCGGCATCGGCCGCCTCCTCGCGCACGAAACCGAACGCGCCATCGCCGCGATCGGCGGCCGCCGCGTCTACATCGAAACCTCCTCACGCCCGCAGTACGAACCCACCCGCGGCTTCTACACCGCCATCGGCTACACCCAGGCCGCATTCCTCCCCGACTTCTACGGCGAAGGCGACGGCAAATTGATCTACGTCAGAACGATCGCGTGAGATTGTGGTGCAGGCGTCCTCGCCTGCTTCCGCTGACGTGCTGGCCCGAACCACGCGGACCGGAGCCGGCACATTCATCCCACACCCCTCGGCATCCAGTATGGACCATAGAGCGCCGACCGGTCGATATACTCTTCCGCACGGATGCTTCACCGCCAACGCCTCATTCTGTCCATGCTCGCCGACGCCGGTGGCGAGGCCACGCACTTGGAGGTCACCAAGTGGGCTTTCCTCGCGCGCCATGAGTCCTCGGAGATGGGAAGTTCGTTCTATCAGTTCCTTCCCTACCAGTACGGACCGTTCTCCTTCGGCCTTTTCCAAGAGGCCGCGGCCATGGTGCGGGACGGTCTGATCGAGGAGGCGCCGGACGACCGGTGGCGGCTGACGCCGGCGGGACGCGCGGCGGGGAAGCTCGCGCCAGCTGCGGCAGCCAGTTCGGCACGGAACGTCGTCCGCCGCTTTGCCAACCAGTCGGGAAAGTCGCTGATTGACTACGTATACGAGCGGCACCCGTGGTACACGATCAACAGCAAGATCCGACGGCTCGCCCCCCGTCCTACGGCCCACCCCGCCGTGTACACCGCCGGATACGAAGGGCTGCTGATCGACGGCTTTCTGAACGGGCTGCTGAAGGCGGGGATCCAGCGGCTCATTGATGTGCGGAACAACCCGGTGTCGCGTCGTTACGGCTTCCACAAGAGCACGCTAACCCGCTTGTGCGGGAAGCTGGGGATCGACTATGTGCACCTGCCCCAGCTTGGCATCCGCTCCGGCGCGCGGCAGGATCTCGACCGGCCGGGAGCGCGTGCGGAGTTGTTCGAGACCTACAACGCCAAAACACTGACGACAGAATCCGCGGCTATTGACCGCGTCGCCAGCATGCTGGCCGATCGGCCGGGCGTACTGGTGTGCATGGAAGCCGAGCCCTGCGAATGCCACCGCTCTCACTTGGCCCGACCCGTCGCCGAGCGGAGTGGGCTTGAGATCAAGCACCTTGCCATCAATGCGTAGGAGAGGGATATGTCCGGCCCGGCTACGTCAACGCGGGTGCTGATCACAGTGATGACGTACCCGCATCCGAGTGAGACGTACACGGAACTGGTCTGCACCGCTGGCGTTACCGAGGCCGGCGAGTGGGTACGGCTGTACCCGATCGACTACCGGTACCGGCCGCCCGAGCAGAAGTTTCGCAAGTACCAGTGGATCGAGCTCGAACTGGAGGCACGCGGCGCGGGAAACGATTCTCGGGCAGAAAGCCGCCGGCCGCGACTCGACACGATCCGTCTACTCGGGCGTCCTCTGAGCGCGGACCAGAACTGGCTGGCGCGACGGGAGATCATCGAGAAGCTCCCTGTATGGACTTTGAATCAACTGCGTGATCGGCACGACCAGGACCGAAAGGCAGGCCGGCCGCAAATCTCGCTGGGGGTTGTCAAACCGACCCGCATCCTCGATGTCGAGATCGAGCCGACGAGCGGGGATTGGAAGCCCGAATGGAAGGCCATGCTCAGCCAGGGCGTCCTTTTCGAAGACCCGCCGAAGGAGATCCGCAAGCTGCCCTTCACCTGGAAGTACGTCTTCCAGTGCGCGGATAGCGGAGACGACACGCACCGAGCAATGAACGAAGACTGGGAGATCGGCGTCCTCTACTGGAAGGAAGTGCAGCGCCTCGGCTCTCCGGAAAGAGCGGCCGAATCAGTTCGGCAGAAGTGCCTGCAGATGGTCGGGGACGACCGAGATCCGCGGTTCTTCATGGGGACTGTCTTCCCGTACAACACATGGATTGTGCTCGGAGTCTTCTGGCCGGCACGAGAGTCGCAGCCGCGGCTGTTTCCGTTGTAAGCCCGCGGGACGGGAGAAACCGCCTGCCTCAGTGATCCCGATCCCACGCGTCCTGGTTCGGCTGCCGCCCACCCATGGACGAGGAGCCAACGCGCGTTCGCTCCGCCGGTCATGGCCCCCTCACGAAATCGTCAACGAAGGCCTCGTCGTCCCCCTGCCGCATCCCCGGAGGTTGGCGCGCAACTCAGATCGCCTTCAGTATCCGGATGGCCTTGTCAATCTCCTTTCGCACCCACCCTTTCGATGACTCACGCGCCTTCCGCAAGGTCGGGAGCAATTCCGCGAAGCCAGCTTCGCGCACAGCGTGTGCAGCATGCCCGCGCAGTTCCGGGAGCTTCAGCAGCGAATCGAGTGTCGCAACAGCCAACTCGCTCAATCGCCATCACCAGCGGCTCACGCACCTTCCCGAAGGTACTGTCAAAAACGATCTCGCGAATAGTGTCAAGATTCGCTTCCGTCGCCGCTTGGCCCGCAATATCCGCAACGTGCCAGAGATGCACGTCGATCTGCCGACCGATGCCGATGCGTATCGCATCAGTCAGGATCTGAAACTTCAATTCACGAGCACATTTGACCCGTGAGATCATGATGACCAGTTCGGCATCGACCATACCGGCCGCCGCCGGATCTGGCAGCCAGCGCAAGAGCACACGGGCCTGTTCTGCGGTGCACCCGTCAACAAGGTCTGTCAACGATGCGACTCCGCAACCAGCCGCGGCAAGATCCGCGACGATCATCTGCCGCACAGGCTCCATCGCGCGCGATCGTTTCTCCCACTCCACGCGATGGTGATCAGAGTTCTCGGCCAGCTTTCTCGCGAGTTCGTCCGAGTTCACCGGTGAGTTCCAGTACGTTCAAGCGATCCACCTACTACTCGCGAGCATGGACAAGCTTCCGCGACTCGACGCAACTTCAGCATCAAGGCGCACTCCTCACGAAATCGTCAACGAAGGCCGCACCGTCCCCTGCCGCATCCCCGCCAGCGCCACCTGATTCTCCAGGTTCGTGATCAACTCCTCCAGCGAAGCCTTCAGCCGCTTCCCCGGATCGTCCTTCCCCGTGAAGTTCGCCGTCGGGTCGCCGCTGTCGGAATTCGCCCGCAGCGCCATCGTGATCGGGATCGCGCCCAGGTACGGCACCGCCAGCCGCTGCGCCATCATCTCCGCCCCGCCGCGGCCGAAGATGTCGTACACCTTGCCATCATCGCCGACGAAGTAGCTCATGTTCTCGACAACGCCCAGGATGTCGATGTTCAGCTGCTGGAACATCTTCGCCGCCCGCACCGCATCGTCCTGCGCCACCTTCTGCGGCGTGCACACGATCACCGCGCCCGCGACCTTGAGCTGCTGCGCCATCGACAGCGGCACATCACCCGTCCCCGGCGGCAGATCGATGATCAGATAATCAAGGTGCCCCCACTCGGTCCGCTCGGTCAGCTGCGTGAAAGCGCCGTGCGCCATCGGCCCGCGCCAGATCAGCGGCTTGTCGGCATCAACCAGCTTCCCCATCGTCATCGCCTTGACGCCGTGCACCGTGAATGGCTGCAGCAGCCCGCGATGCACCAAGGGCTCGAGCGAACCCAGGTTCAGCATGGTCGGCATCGACGGCCCGTAGATATCGGCATCAAGGATGCCCACCGCGTGCCCCCGCCGCGCCAGCCCCACCGCGATGTTCAATGACACCGTGGACTTGCCCACACCACCCTTGCCCGCGCCCACCGCGATGATGTGCCGCACATCGCGCAGCGGATTGTCGCTCGCGGCATCACCCTTCAAACCCGGAATCGGCCGATGCCCCGGCGCGGCCTGCGAACCGCTCTTCTGTTCAGTCTGCTGCTGCGGCTTGGGCTCATTCGCACTGCCCGACGATGCACCACCCGCCGCGCTCTTCGCGGCGCCCGTCGCAGCACCCGCCGTCCCACCACCCGCGCCACCCCCGCCACCCGCACCCGTCTTCGCAGCCCCGCTTCCAAACCGCTCCGCGTGCACAACCTTCCCG
>JBDZUZ010000233.1:0-3628 GCA_040255445.1 Planctomycetaceae bacterium
GGCTGGTGGTGGGGGCGTTGGAGGGGGCGGCGGGGGTCGAAGGTGGTGAGGCCGCGCTGATGGCGCTGCGGCGGGAAGCGCGGTGGCATGACGCCTCGGCGTGTGTTGTGGTGGAGGACTTAGTGGCGCGCAGCGCGGCGGCGGGTTGGGAGCGCGTGGTTCGTGATGGGGTTGCGGGTGTCGGCGGGCCGGTGTTCGTGGTGGCGACGCCGGGTGCGCGGGGCGCGGTGATGGGGGCGTTTCCGGATGCGCCGGTGATCGATGTGCCGGCGCCGGGGGATGCTGCGCGGGCGGAGTTGTGGGTGAGGCTCGCGCCGCGGGGGGCGGCGGTGTCGGAGGCGGATGGGGCGCAGCTGGGCGCGAGGTTCCGGTTCCCGCCGGGGCGGATCGCGCGGGGGGCGCGGCTGGCCTGGGCGGAGGCTCCGCTGCGGGGCACGGCGAAGGTTGGTGTGGAGGACTTGGCGGCCGCAGCGCGGCGGCTGGCGCGGGGTGGGCTGGAGGGGTTGGCGCAGCGGCTGGAGACGCCGTTTGAGCGCGAGCAGCTGATTGTGCCGGCGCATGTGGATCGGGAGCTCGCGCTGGCGATGGCTTGGTTGACGCAGCGCGGGCGGGTGTTCGAAGAGTGGGGGCTGGGCGAGCGGATCACGGCGGGGCGCGGGCTGACGATGCTGCTGTGCGGGCCGCCGGGGACGGGCAAGACGATGGCCGCGCAGGTGATGGCGCGGGAGCTGGGCATTGATCTCTACCGCGTGAGCCTGCCGGCGGTGATGAGCAAGTACATCGGGGAGACGGAGAAGAACCTGGAGCGGTTGTTTCAGCGGGCGGAGGAGGCGGGGGCTGCGCTGCTGCTCGATGAGGCGGAGACGCTGCTGGGCAAGCGGACGGAGGTGCGCGATGCGCGGGACAAGTACGCGAACGCGGAGGTGGGGACGCTGCTGGTCTTGCTGGAGGAGTTCGAGGGTGTGACGTTTCTCGCGACGAATCGCGCGGGGGATATTGATGAGGCGTTCACGCGGCGGATCCCGTTTGTGATCAATTTCCCCGCGCCGGATGAGGCGGATCGGGCGCGGTTGTGGCAGGGTTTGCTGCCGCGGGGTTGTGGGGCGCGGGTGGATGTTGGGGAACTGGCGCGGCGGTATCGGTTGACGGGCGGTGAGATCAAGAACGCGGTGCTGGCGGCGGCGTTTGAGTCAGCGCGGCTGGGTGTGGAGATCGAGGAGGGGGTGATGCGGGAGGCGGTGGCGCGGGAGGTGCGGAAGAGTGGGCGCAATGTCAGTTAACCACCCGTGCTTCGTAGTCCAGCCGCGAGAGGCCGGCGCCCCGTGACATATTGGTCTTTGCGTGCTCGGGCAGAACGCCTTCGGAGGTAAGTTTGCGGAACTCGTAGACCGACATCGAATCGGGCATCGTTGCGGTGTATTCTGCGTGGGGTGTGCCGACGTGCCCGCCGTGGGTGTTCTTCCCGCTCTTGGCCCATGCAGGATCGACAGGGAGGATCCAATCTCCGAATCGTGCGAAGGCTTTCCCGCCGTACTCGGCCATCGCATCGATCAGCGCTTTCTTTGGCGTGCTCGTGTCGCCCCGGAGTGTCGTCTGGAACTGCCGCTCAGTGATCGCGCCGGCGTCGCGCAGCCGTCGCATCTCGCCGAGCGTGACGTCGCGCCACGTTGTGATCTGGCGTTTCAGCAACTGACTCATATCAGCGCGGTTCAGGGAGAGCCGTTCCGGCGTTTTCGCTGAGGTCGGAGCTTCAGGTGCCGCGTCGTTGACCGCCTCGGGATGCGACAGGCGATTGAGGCGGGCCATGAACGCCTCGACATCGGCGCCGAATGCCGATGCGACTTCGGGGTCGTTGGTCCAATGGAGCGCCTTGGAGCGGGCTTCCAGCGAGGCCAGTTCGGCTCGCAGATCGGCGTACTGCGTCGCTGTGAGCTCCGAGCGCAAGGCTTCGAGATGTGGCCTCACGAGCTGACATGGCGAGTGACAAATGACGAGTCCCTGCGTCTCTATATGTCGCACCACCGAGCCGTCGGGGGTCGCTGTGGGAGCGGTGTCGTGGATCGGGGCTGAATCAACAGGCTTGGCTTGGGTGTGAGGCGACGCGGATCCGGCGTCGCCGTGCTTTGCTGGAGCGATATCGATATTGCCGCCAGCGCGGCCGCGGGTCAGCGCTGCGAGGAAAAGTGTAACGACGGTGTTCGTTCCGACCTCTTCGAGCATCTGACGGGAGAGGCCGTCGAGCGTGACACCTTCGGTCGGCGAAGCGCCGTTGCTGAGGTTCGTGAGCACGTTCTGTAGAGCGACGGTGAACGGAGCGGCTGCGGCGCCTCCGAGGACATCGGCGAGCACCTGCTGGCTGGTGGTCATGAAGACATCTCGCGTCACCTTCTCACCGGTGGCCTCGGCGATCTCACGGAGCAAGTCGTCCGACGCATTCGCCAGGTAGCTGCCAAAGCCGCGCTTGAAGAACTCGGTGAACTTCCCACCGATGAGGCCGCCGGCGAAGGCTGTCGTGGCGTCGACCGCTCCGCGGCGCAGGATCGCGGTGATATCCGCCTCGGTACGTTCGCCGGCTAACGCCTCTCCTGCCTGCCCGAAGCCAGTCTGCGCCACGCCGTACAGGCCTGCGCCGGCCGCGGCGTATGAGGAGGATGCGAGCAAGCTGGCTCCGGCCCCAGCGGCGCCCCCGGTCGCGACCGACGCGGCGATCGATCCGGCGACAGCGGTTGCCTGCAGCACCGTGACGGTTGTGTCGCCGGTGTCGATGACCCCGTGGATGTAGCTGTGGAGGTCATCGTGCGCTGCGTGCCAGGCGTCGCGTGCTATCGCGATCAGCCTCTGTGCGGTGAGAATGCGCCCCTCCATCAGGGCGGATTCTGCCTGGTCGAGCGCGTTGCTCGGCGCCGTCCAGATGCTCTCCTGCGGCATGATTCCGCCCTTGCGGGAGAGGTGTGCAAGGAAGCCGAGTGTGGTCGCAACAACCGGGCTATCCGCGTTGATGCGCGCCTGGGCGGCGTGCCGCGATCGATCGGTGACGATCTGCGCCCGCAAGATACCCAGGGGCCTACGCAGAAGTTGCTCGGCCTGGTCACGCGTGAGCCTCGTGTGGGTCGTGTCGCCGATCGTCAGATCGAAGCGATCTTCCAGCCCGCGTTCGGCGGCGAGCGCACCAAGCCGCTCCAGTTCGATCCTGAGTTTCGCGCGGTCCTCCTGCGTTCCCAAGCGGTGGGTGAGCCAGCCGCGGATCGCGGTGAGTTCTGTGAGCAATGACTGGTTGTCGATGGCCCCATCGAACGATTGGGTGAGTGAGCGGGGTTGGAGTGCCTCGGCCAGCGGGTCCGTGTGCGCGCTCTCTGGAGCGAGTGCGGCTTCCGCCGCGAAACTCGAGGAACTCTCCGTCTGACGCTGGAGTGCGCCGGTGGCCATAGTGCCTGGTTTGCTGCTGGAATCGATTGCCGCGTGATCCGCGGCGCGCTCGAGGGGGTCGGTGGGGCCGGTGTCGAGGTAGTTGGCGGGGACCTGGCCGCGGGACTGCTGGAGGACGTGGGTGAGTTCGTGGCGGAGCGTGTTGTGACCGGCGGGGGTGTGGGGCTGGTAGGCGCCGGGGGCGAAGGCGATGTGGGGGCCG
>JBDZUZ010000234.1:0-3680 GCA_040255445.1 Planctomycetaceae bacterium
GCGGGGAGCGACCGCCCCGCGTCGCCTCACTCCTCACCGGCGAGCGGCACCGCCATCCCCATCGCCGCCTCCGGGCGCGGCGGGTGCTCCAGATCGATGGGGAGGTACACGCCGCGGGCGTGGTCGGAGTTGAGCACGATCGCGTTGGGCGGGGTGAAGCCGATCCCGTGCTCGACCTTCTCGTGACCGAGGATGAACAGGTTCACGCCCCAGCGCTCGACCAGGTCTTCGAGGAGGT
Organism: Planctomycetaceae bacterium; assembly: GCA_040255445.1. GTDB lineage: Bacteria > Planctomycetota > Phycisphaerae > Phycisphaerales > UBA1924 > JBDZUZ01. The sequence goes on from JBDZUZ010000234.1 coordinate 239, forward strand.
CGGCGTCGTAGCCGCGGCCCCAGACCATGATGTGTGCAGCGCCGGTGCGGGGGCGGTAGTCGTCGTCGGTGAGTTCGCGGGTGAGGAGCGTCGGATCGAAGCGGCCCATCATTGCAGGCGGCGGCAGACTGTGGGCGACGAGGATGTCGCCCCGCGGCGTCACGCAGCGGAGCCCGATAGGCATCGAGCGGATGAATTCGTTGATCGCCTCGGAGACCTTCGGCGCATCGTCGGCGAAGACGTAATCGAGCCCGGCGGCGAAGGCCTCGAGGCAGCGGACGCCGTCCTTGATCACCGGCGCATCGATCATCTGCGCGAGTTCGTGATTGCCCAGCAGCACGTGGACGCGTTCGGGGAAGCGGGCCTTGAGGTCGGCGACCCGCGCCAGAGCGCGGTAGGAGAAGTCCATCCCGTTGAGCAGGCGGTCGGGGTGGATGATCTCGTGCAGCACCAGGTGCGTGGGGTGGTTCGGATCATCGGCCGGGCTGTCGTCGGCGAGCTTCGCCGCGCGGAGGAGGCGGGCGTAGTGGACCGGGTTGTCGTGCAGATCGCCGGTGGCGATCAGCGTGCCCGGCGGCGTGATGCGGTCGATCGAGTGGACGCGGCAGGCGGCCTCGCGGTTGGCTCGGGCGCCGGCGAGAAACCGGTCGCGGACGGCGTCGGCGTCGGCGAGGTCGAAGGTTGGGGCGTGGGGGGCGGCCATCGGTGTGGTGGCCGCGGCTCAGTCCGCGTTGTGGTGGCGGGACGCGTTGGTGACGCGGACGCCGACGGCGGTTGAGTCGTTGGGGTTGCCGAGCTTCACGCCGTTGCCATTGCCGTTGGTGTGGATCATGCCAACGCCGGAGCCTTCTTTGCGGACCGGGGCTCCCGAGCCCTGCTTCTTGGCCTCGGCCGCTTTGGCGCGGAGGACGCCCAGGATGAGGTCGAGCTTGTCGGCGACGAAGCTCATCGCATCGGGCCGCTTGTCGGGATCGACCTCGACGCACTGCATGACCAGTTCGTTGAGCTTGACCGGGATCTTGTCGTTGATTTCGATCGCGGGCTTGGCCCGCGGGATCAGCGCATCATCGAGCTTGCTGACCAGAGAGTCGCCCTTGGGGAGCGCGGTGGGGACGTTCTGACGCGTGAGCGTCCAGTAGATCGTCGCGCCCAGGTTGTAGATGTCGGTCTTGGGCGTGATCGGGCGGCGGTGGACCTGCTCTGGTGCGATGTAGTCGGGCGTGCCCTGCATGCGCGGCTTGACGGTGCCGACGCGGCAGGACTGGCCCAGGTCGATGATCTTGGCGACCGGGCCGGGCTCCGACTCGGGGCCGCGGGTCACGATCACGTTGTGCGGCTTCATGTCCGCGTGGACGAAGCCGCGCTCGTGCATGTGCGCGAGGCCTTGCGCGGTCTGGCGGAAGATCACCAGCGCATCCTCGAAAGTCCGGGGCGGGTGCGTGTCCATGCTCGGCCCGTCGAGGTATTCCATGACCAGGAAGGCGTCGGTGACCTGCACGAACCGCTTGGTCTTCTTGATGACCCGTTCGATCTTGCGGATGTTCGGGTGGTTGAGCTTGGACGCGACGGTGGCCTCGTACAGAGCCTGCTCGATGAAGCGGTCGTCCTTCTCCGTCTCACGGTGGACGTGCTTGAGGGCCCGGATCTGCTTGGTGCGGGGGTCCTGGACCAGATAGATGAAGGAAGCGGCGCCCTGACCGATCGCCTCGAGGACCTTGTAGTCCTCGATCGTGTCGCCCTTCTTGTACAGCGGCTCGGTCGGCGGCATGACGCGTTGCGGGGCTCCCATCGTGGGAGCCTTCCTCCATCTCCGACTTGCCCACCTTGTCAGGGCGAGCCACCAGGGCCAAGAAGAACACCGGCTTGGCCTTGAACACCGGACAGCGGGGGGGACGACACACCCGCCATTTCGTACGCGAGAGACTCGGCCTGAGAACTCGCGACGAACGTCGCTGGCCGGACCGTCACACCCCTCGGCTGATCTTTGGCGAGCAGCCGAAGTGTTTCCGCAGTATCCCTCCTCGATGCGCGAACTTCAACAGACCACGATCCGAGTCGAGCGGTTGCCTGGCTTCGCGGAACAGGCCGCTACGGCGTGTTCCTGATTGCGACTCCCGGACTTTGATGTGATCGAGTGAAAGGTGTAGAGCGTGAAGGGGCAAAGGGTAGTGCGTCCGCCGAGTCGTGGCGACCGCCGCTCTTGTTCGGTTTGATCGGGGGTCGGGTTTCAGGATCCAGAAAGCCAGATTGCGACCGCCGGAGGAGCCGGGCGGACCAGCGCGGTTATGCCGGATTGGGTGTGCTCGCCAGGGTCCGAGATGGTCAGCGGCTGCCGCGGAGGGCTTCGCGGAACGCGGCCTCCGGGAAGAGGCGGCCCGGGCTGGTCGAGGGCCCGACATCGCGGTGCAGGAAGACCCGGTCGGCGGGGATGTCCAGCTCGCGGCAGAGGGTGTCGACCAGCTGGGTGAGCCGGCGGACCTGGGCGGGGCTGAACTTCTGCCGGCTGCCATCGCCGATCAGGCAGATGCCGATGGCGTTGCGGTTGTACCAGTCGGCGTTGCTGCCGGCGGTGTGAGCGCCGGGGGACTGCTTGAGCCAGCGGTAGCCGATGTGGATCTCGCCATCGCCGATGCCGTTGCCGTTGCCCACGACGAAATGGTGCCCGAGGCCCTGGAGGTTCATCGAGCGGGCCTGCTCATCGAGCGAGGCGGGGGTGCCGACGGGCGAGCCGCTGTCGTGGATGACGATGGCCTGCCACGTGCCGGGCTCGACGGCCGAGCGGGTGTTGAAGATGGCTTCGAGCGAGTTGGGGGCGCCGGTGGCGAGCAGGGCGGGGAGCGCGACGCCGGCGCCGCTGGGGCCGGGTCCGCCGCCGACGGCGAAGAGCAGGCCGCCAACGCCGGTCATCGCCGCGACCAGCGAGGCCCAGACGATCTGCGAGCGGCGCGAGATCGGGTCCCGGCGCGCGGCCTTCGCCGCGGCGTCATCCGCGGGCGTGCGGCGCGGCGTGGCGCGCTTGGAGGATCGGGATGTCGAGCGTTTGCGGGCCATCCTGGCGTGATCCGATCGTGTCGTCGTCGTGCGGATTATCGGCAATCCGCTGTGGTCTTCCGGGGCCTGAGGCGGGCAATTCCGTGCCCGTGACAGGGGCGTACCTCGTGCATCGACAGGGCAGAGCCACTTTATTCAATGATGCGGCGAAATGGATCTTTTCTCATCCGCCCGCCGCATCGCAGACACAGTGTAGCGGTTGTTCCGGCTGGCGCGGCTATGACTTTCGATCGTCAGCGCCGGTTCCGGGCCGCGGCGATGACTCGCACAGCCCCCGCTCTGGACCCTGCTCGCTCTCGACCCTATTCGCTTTGGACCCTATTCGCTTTGGACCAGGCGCCCGCGGATATTCGGCCGCTTGCGGCCGAACTCGTCCTCGACGTACGTCTGG
>JBDZUZ010000071.1:0-19825 GCA_040255445.1 Planctomycetaceae bacterium
GTACGCACGGTGGTGTGGGAGGGGAGGAGCCGCAAGGCTCCCCCCTATCCCGATCCTTTGGGTACCCCCACGCTCCGCGTGGGGCCGATGTGCAACGACTTGGCTCGCCGCGGCGAGCCGTAGCATCGCCGTTCCGGCGATGCGTCCTGTCTGTTGCGCGAGGCGCACACGCAGATCCGCACCGCCGGAACGGCGGTGCTACGCGCTGACCCTAGCGTGCGATGTCTTTGCCTTTCCTCCCCACACGGAGTGTGGGGGTACCCAAGGCATCGCGGCACCGTGCCGTGGTGCGATGCTGAGCCTGGGGCGGCGTGACATCGGTGCCACGGCGGAGAGCGTCGGTCGTGCGATCAATTCATCTCACGATGCACCCACACCATCCCATCCCCGCTCACCGCGTGGGCGAGGAGGTGAATGCGGATGCCGGTGTCGAGCAGACGCCGCGCGTGCCGCGGTTCCTCGGTGAAGAGGTGGAGCACGGTCTCGGGCGGGTCGCCCGCGGTGCTCAAGGCTCCGAAGGCGCGGCGAAGGAGCTGAGCGTGGTCGCTCACCCAGCTCGCCGCGGTCAGCAGGCGCTGCACGGTCTGTCCCACAGCGAGCGCCGATTCGGCGGACTCCGCCGCGGCGAGCAGGTGCAGCACACCCTCGGTGTCGCACGCGAGCTCTACGCCCGGTGCATATGGGCAGGTCAGTTCGAGGACGCTCACACCGGGCACGAAGCGGGCCAGCGGCCGGTGCGCGTTCGCGGCATCGGCGGGCAGCGCGACTGGCGTTGCGGCGCGTGCGGTGGTGGGGGCGGCCGTGGGGGGGGTTGGCATCGCCGCGACCGGCGCGGCCTCCGCCTTCGTCGCCATCCGCGGCTTGGGCTCCATCACCGGCGATGCCGGCTCCACCCGCTCGGTCTGGGTCCGCTCGGTCTCCGCACGCCCGTTGCCGAGCGACATCTCCGCCATCGCCGAAGCGGCGGACATCGTCGCCCGCGAGCGACGGATCCGGTTGATCAGGTCCGCCGGCTCGGGCGTTTCCTGGCCGCGGTAGAGGCTGATGAGCCGCGCCGGGGCGATGCGGCCGATCCGCGCCGCCGCGGGAACACGCTGGCCCAGGAAGGTCTCGGTTGCCCGCCGCAGGCGGGACTCGGCCGCCGCGGCGGACTCATCCGAAGCGCCCATGATCGCCAGCCGCAGTTGCGGCCCATCGTCGCGCTCCGCGCCGCCCGCGAGTGACTTGATCGTGCGGTACGACGCCACCACCGCGGCCTCATCCGCCCCGGTCAGCAGCGTGGCGTTGTCGATACCCGCGTCATAAAGCTCGGGCTCGGAAGTCTCGGGCACACGGACGACCCAAGCCGCCGATACCGCGGCCGCCGCGGCGAGCGCGGCATCCAGCCGGCCGGTCTCGAATGGTTCCGCCGGCGCATCGATCTGCTGCCCGGGCGGGACAACCAAGTCGACAGAAGTCTGATCGTGGCTCACGCGGACCAGCACCACCGGTGCGCCCAATTGGGCCGCGGCGTGCTTGGCGTACTGCCCGACCCACGCGGCCCCGAGCACCGGCAGGTGACCGACGATCACGGCCTCGGTCGTCAGCGTGGCGGTGGGGGGCTGGCGGCTGGTCGTGTCGCCGCGGCTCTCGCCACGCCCGCTCATCGCCGCGGGGGCGGGGAACGGGAACGACGTCCGCTCGGGCACGGACTCGCTCACCGCCTGCGGCCGGATCGGCTGGCCAGACTGATGGGAATGCCTCTCCGACGCGCCGGCCTTGCGCTCGGCCGCAGCGGTCGCCGCGAGCGCCCCATCTTCGAGGAAGAGCGCGGCGAGCGCATCATAATCGTCGCCCTGCTCGGGCCCGCGCACGATCCGCCGCGGGCGGACCGGCGAAGTCAGGTCGTCGCTCAGGTCATGCTCGATCGAATCCGCCATGTCTGGTGCTCGCGGCTGCGGCCGGGGCTCCGCCCGGCCGGTGTATCCAAACAGGATCGGCGGGATGCGCCGATCGCCCGCACAGATTAGGAGTTCTGCCGCTTCCGGGCCTCAACCGACAGGGTTGCCCGCGGCCGGATTGCCGGAGACAGTACTCGCGGGCGGCGGCACCGAAATGATGCTGTTGACGCCGCCGAATTCGTTTGGCTCGCACACGTTGTTGTACGAGTCCGCCGTCCAGATGCCGTCGATCACCAGGCGGTACTTGAACTTGCCCGGCGGCAGCTTGATGCACACCTCGTACACGCCCAGGTCTTGGTTGTGCCGCATCGCGTGCGTGGTGGTCGACCAGTTGTTGAAGTCGCCCGCGATCGAGACCTGCCGCCCGATCGTCGCGGGCTGCACGAAGAGCACGCCCTGCCCCGTGGTCCGCACGCCCAGCAGCCGCTGCGCCGTCGGGTGGATCGAGGTGGGCCGCGGCGTCTCGTCCTCAACCAGGCGGAGCGGCGTGTTGCCCTGGGGCGTAGAGACGGGCGAGGCAGGCGAGCCGCCCGACCCTGGCGCCGCGCCGCTCATCGCCGATGCCGCCTGCTCGTTGTCCCGAGTCCGCCCCATCGCGATGCGGCGGAGAAACTCCTGAGCCCGCCGCGCCACATCCTCGGCCCGAGTCACCGATTTCACTTCACCGCCGGTGGTCGGCTCGGTCACAGCCGCGGCGGGCGCCACCGCCGGTGCCGACATCTCCCGCGGCGGGAGCGTCACAGAGCCCGCGGGCAAGTTCGATGTGACCGCGACCGGCAGGATCTTGCTAGTCGCGGCAGCGCCGGCGTTCATGGTGATGGTTTCGGTCTGCAGCCGCGGCTCGACCGCCGCCGCATCCGCCTCGCGCTCGCCGCCGATCGCGATGAGCTGCTCCTCGACCGCCTCATCGAGATCCGCAGCATCAACCTCGACGCCATCGGCCCGACGCCCGACCCAGGTCGCCAGGCGCGTGTAGTCCTCCGCGCCGCTGGAGTAGGGGGCGTAGTCGAAGATGTTCTGCCCGTAGCTCGCCGCCTCGCGGAGCGAAGCATCGCGCCGGATCACCGTCGGAATCACGCGGTCCTTGAACCGCCGGTGCAGCTCGGCGAGCAGGTCCGCCGCGACCGTGTTCGATTCATCGTGGATGGTCGGCAGGATCCACACCGGGATCTGCATGCCCAGCCGGCGTGCCATGGTCTTGACGGTGTTGACCTGACGCGTGGCGCCCTGCAGCGAGAAGAAGCTGGTCTCGACCGGGATGATCACCATGTTCGCCGCGGCCAGCGCGTTGTACGTGAGGAGGCCGATCGAGGGCGGGCAGTCGATGCAGGCCAGCTCGTAGTCGGCATCGACAACCTTGGTCAGCGCGGCGAGGCGGCGTTCCTTGTCCTCCATCTCGGCCAGGCCGCCGCGGCGGGCTTCGAGCCCCGCCAGCCGCATCCGGCTCGGGCAGAGGTCCAGGTTCCGGCCGACGCGCCAGAAGAGCCGCGCGAAGTCGATGTTCCGGTGACCCGCGGCGAGCAACGCATCGCCGATATCGATCTCGATCCGGTTCTCGGGGATGCCCAGGCCGACCGCGCAGTGCGACTGCGGGTCCAGGTCGATCAGCAGGGTCTTGCGCCCGCCCTTGGCGAGCATCGCCGCGAGGTTGATGGCCGTGGTCGTCTTGCCGCAGCCGCCCTTCTGATTGACGATCGCGATAGTCCGCATGCGCAAAGCCCCCAAGGCAGGCGAGAGGAACTGATCCGGTGGTGAGCCGGGTGGGGGGAGCGGGCCGCGGGGTCGCCGGGGCTCCGCCCCTCAGACGCAACGCATATCGGACCCTATCGCGCGGCGGCTTTGAAGTTGATCGCCCGCGGCCCAACATTGGCCCGGACCGGTGGGAGTCTCTGAGGATCTTTCCCTATTCCGCCATCCCCGAGCCTCAGCGGGCTCGGATCGACTCGACCGCCGCGGCGATCTCGGCGGGGTCGATGTCCGCGGCGACGACGGCGCGCCGGCCGCTCACCGGGAGCACCAGCCGGAGCCGCCCGCCCGTGACCTTCTTGTCGTCGCGCATCGCGTCGATCACCGCCGCGGTCGGCGGCAGCCCCGCCGCGGCGGAGGGGAGTTGGAGCGCCCGGCAGACGCCACGCATCTGTCCGGCCTCCGCGGTGTGGAGGCGTCCCATCGCGACCGAGAGCGCTGCCGCGGCATGGAGCCCGATGGCGACGGCCTCGCCGTGGTGCAGCGGGGCTGGCGCGGCGGCGCCGCCCGTGACCGGCCTGGCTCCGGGGACCGTCTCGATCGCGTGCCCGAAGGTGTGCCCGAGGTTGAGCAGCGCGCGGTTCGTCGCCGCATCGCTCTCCTCGCGTTCATCACCCGCGACGATCGCGGCCTTGATCGCGACGTTGCGGCGGATCAGTTCTGCGAGCGTCGCGGGATCGCGGCCGAGGATCGCCGCGGCGTTCGCGATCATCCAGTCCATGAGCGTCGCATCGAGCTCGCCGGCGATCGCCGCGTGCTTGACACACTCCGCCAGCCCCGCGCGGAAAACGCGGTCCTCGAGCGACGGGATCGCATCAGTATCGATGACGACCGCGCGCGGCTGGTGGAACGAGCCCACCATGTTCTTTTTGAGATCACCCGCGCCCAGCGAGAGGTTCACGCCGGTCTTGCCTCCCACAGACGCATCGACCATCGCCAGCAGCGTGGTGGGGCACTGGATGAACGGCACACCCCGCCGGTAGCTCGCGGCCGCGAAACCCGCGGTGTCACCGATGATCCCGCCGCCGAGCGCAACAACCGGATCGGTGCGCTCGTGCCGCGTGCGCATCAGTTCGATCAACAGACGCTCGACGGTCGCGATGGTCTTGGCCGTCTCCGCGGCCTGGATCGCCGCGGTTGACACATCAAAGCCCGCCGAAGCGAGCGACGACCGCGCCGACTCGACCAGCGTCATCGGCACACCCTGGTCGTACACCAGAAAAGCACGCGACGCCGGACGCTGCAGCGAAGATCTCGTGAGATCGCCCAGCCGCGCGATCAGCCCCGCGCCGATGCGGACGTCGTAGCTCCGCTCCGCGAGATCGATGCGCACCATGCTGGGCGGGGGCGATTCCATGCGTGGCTCAGCCCCGCCGCGGCGCCCCGCCGCCCAGGCCCGCACGATCGCGGTTCATCTGGTCCTGCCGCTGCCACTCGATCCGCGGCGCATCGCCCCAGAGCATCTCCAGGTCGTAGTGTGCCCGCGTGTTGGGCTCGAAGAGATGAATCACGATGTCCACAAAGTCGGCGAGCAGCCAGGTCGCCCGCTCGTCCTTGTTGGTGCGGAAGGCGGTGTGGCCGCGCTTCTCGCCCATCTCGATGGCATCATCGAGTGATGAACGCATCTGCCGGTCCGAGGTGCCGCTGCCGACGATGATGTAGTCGCTGACCTGGCTGAGGGCGCGGACATCGAGCAGCACCACCTCCTCGCACTTGTCGTCGTGGAGCAGGCGCGCGGCGTCGATCGCGAAGGCCAGGGTGTCGTCGTTGGCGGGGCGGACGGGGTCGGAGGGCTTGGTCATCGGATGCAAGGATAGCGCGGCGGGCCGGCCCCTCCGCCCGCGATGCCGCCGCCTGTCCCGCGATTCACGCCGGGAACAGCAACGTCTGCCGTGCCCGGGGCCGCGGCTCGACCTCGACGAACCGCCGCGCCGGCGCCGGGGCCCCCGGCCAGACCAGATCGATCCACGCCGTGGGCCGGTCCGGGAGCGAGGTCGTCAGCCGGTACGGCCGCCCGCTGTGCGACTCCGCCGCGAGATCCGGCCGGTTGCACTGCCGCGACAGGTGCAGGAGCACCACGTGCTCGGTCGGCCCGATGAGCTCGACTGCCTCGGCGCACTGCTGGTTGGAGAGGTGCCCCGAGCCGCCCATGATCCGCTGCTGCAGAAACGCCGGCCGCCCCGAACGCCGCTGGAGATCGGGGCAGTAGTTCGACTCGATCGCCAGCACCTGCACGCCGCGGAGGTGGTCGATCAGTTTCGGCGTCGCGTGGCCCAGGTCGGTGGCGTAGCCGAGCGCGCGGGGCGGCGTGTCCGCCGCGGCTGGCAGGTCGATGCGGAACGCGACAACGCCGAGCGCATCGTGCGACTGCAGGATCGGCCGGATCGTCAGGCCCGCGGCGGTGAAGGTGGTGTCGAAGACCTGCGTGCGCCCGAAGAGCAGCCCGGTGCGCTCAGCGCGGCCGGCGTGGCGGCGGTGCATGCAGATCGAGAGATCCTCGCGGAAGTACTTCGCGGCGGAACGCATCGACCAGCCGTTGTTGCAGTGATCGTGATCGAGGTGCGTCAGAACGATCGACTCGACCGAGGCGGGCTCGATCCCGAGCGCGACGAGTTCCGCGGCGGTGCGCCGGGGGCTGAGACCGGCGTCGAGCAGGATCGACCGCGCCGGGGCGTTGGGCGGGCGGATCTCCAGCACGCTGCAGTTCCCCGAGGAACTGCTCGCCAGCACGCACAGGCGTGCGGAGGCCTCGGTCGCGGGCGTGTCGCCCGTCACGCCTCGTCCTCGTCGTGATCCGTCGCGGTGCGAGCGATCGCGACGGGCCGGTTCGAGGTACGGACGAAGTCCGCCATCTCGCGGACCGCCGCGGAATCCTTCCCGAACTCATCGAGCACCGCGACCATCTCGGCCCGCGGCATCGCGGTGCGGAACGCCTTGCGGAAGGCCTTGCGCAGCAGCGTGATCTCGGCGCGGTCCATGCCCGAACGCCGCAGGCCGACGATGTTCAGCCCCAGCAGTTGATTCCGATTCGCCGCGAGACAGAACGGCGGCGTGTTCATCGCCATCTCGGTGCCGCCCGAAAGGAACGCCATCCGGCCGATGCGGCAGAACTGGTGGATCATCGCCCCGCCGCCCGTGGTCACCTTGTCGCCGATCTGCACATGCCCCGCCAGCAGCGTGCCGTTCACGAGCGTGACATCGTTGCCGATGCGGACATCGTGCCCCGCGTGCGATCCGACCATCATGTAGCAGCGGTCGCCGATCGTGGTCGGCGCATCGAGCTTGCTGGCCGCGTGCACCGTGACATGCTCACGCAGATGGCAGTCCCTGCCGATGACGACGCCGGCGGTCGGTGCGCCCGGCTTGAACTTGAAGTCCTGCGGCGGGAATCCGATACAGACCCCCGGGTAGAGGAGCGTGTTCTCGCCGACCGTCACGGTGCCATCGATCGTGACGCCCGCGATCAGCCGCACGTTCGCCGCGAGCGTGATCCGCCCCGTCAGGACGCAGCCCGGGCCGATGCTGCAGCCCGGACCCATGGTCACTTCATCGCCGACGATGGCGGTGGGATGGATCGAACTCTCGGCCCGGGCATCGCTGGCGGTGGTCATGGGGTGGATGGTAGGGGCCGGGCAGCCACAGTTACCGCGCCGGACAGGACGCCGGTCCATCGGCATCCGCATTGGCATCCAATGATCCGGCGTGATCGAGACTGTTGATCTGGGCAGGATGGCGTACGACGAGGCATACCAGACGCAGCTGGCGTGGCTGGATCGGGTGCTCGCCGCGCGGGGCCAGCCCGATCCGCTCGAAGCGGTGATCCTGACGGTCGAGCACGACGCGGTGATCACGATCTCCCGCCGCGCGGGGGCCGAGAGCCACCTGCTCGCAACCCCGGAAATGCTGGCCCGCGCCGGTGTGACGACAGCGCAGACCGATCGCGGCGGGGACATCACCTACCACGGCCCCGGGCAACTCGTCGTCTACCCGGTCGTGGACCTCAACCGCTTCGGCCTGGGGCTGCACTCGTACATGCGGCTGCTCGAGGATGTCGTGATCGCCGTGTGCGGCCGTTTCGGCATCCGCGTCGGGCGCGATGAGACCGCGACGGGCGTGTGGACGCTCGATGATGCCGGCCGCGCCCGGGCGAAGATCTGCGCGATGGGTGTGCGCGTGAAGCGGTGGATATCAATGCACGGCCTCGCGCTGAACGTCACGACCGACCTGTCGCACTTTGATCTCATCGTGCCCTGCGGCCTGGCCGGGCGTGCGGTCACGAGCATGCAGCGCGAGCTTGGCGAAGCCCCGCCGTTCGCCGCGGTGCGTGATGCGCTGACCGGCGAACTCGCCGCTCGGCTGAAAGCGATGCGGCCCGCCCCGGCGGAATAGCAGCCCGGGCGTGACAGCCGCGGAGTGCCATCAGCAGAGTGACAGCCCCAGAATGACAGCCCCAGAATGACAACCACAGAATGACAGCGGCCCCGCACGATCGCGGGGCCGCTGAAGAACTGCTCTCTGGGCGTTGAGATTACTTCTTGTCCGAACCATCGCCCGCGGCCGGGGCCGCGGGTGCATCCGGCGCTGCCGGCGTCGGCAACGCCTCGCCCATCGGCTCAACAGGCTCTGCGACCCGCGGCAGGCCGAGCTTCTCGGCCACATCCGCCGTGATGTCGACCTCGCCGCCATCGACGGGCTGGGCCATGATCACCGGCTTGGCGAGGATCTCCTGCATCGCGCCGGGCAGGTTGTCAGCGCGGATGCTGATCTCGCCGGTCCGCGACGCGAAGACGTGCGTGAACCCCTTGGTCTTGCCGACGCCCTGCGCCGCCTCGACGGCGAGGCGGTACGCCTCCGCGACCTGGCGGGTGTTGAAGGCCTCGGCCTCGTACTGGGCCTGCTGCTGGGCGGCCTGGAACTCCTGCTGCTTGGCGTAGAACCGCTGCTCGAGCTCGGCCTGCTCGGGCGAACCGACCGCGGCGTTCTGCAACTGCTGCTGCATCGCCTGCAGTTCCGTCACCCGCGCCTGGAGCTGCTGGGTCACCTGCTGCGTGTTGGTCTGGATCACCTGCTGGTACTTGGGGCTGTTGATCTGGCGGACGACCAGGTCCAGCACATCGACGGTCGCGATCCGGACCGCCTGCGCCTGGGCGGCGGTGCTGCCACCCGACTGGGCGACGGCGGGGGCGCCGATGCCGCTCCAGCCGAGCCCCAGGCCGATGGCGGCCGCGAGGCCGGTGTAGATGACAGCGCGCTCAAGATTCCGCATGCAAGACTCCCGTGTCGGTGGCGTCGGTGTGGGGGCACGGCCCGCATACCGCGGCCGGCCTTGAAACGGGGCCGCGGCGGCGTTCGAACGCACGCGGGGACGCGGCCCAGAGGCCGAATGGTAGTGGCCCCGCCAGCGTCCGGTATGATCGCCCGCCCCGGCGGCCGCGGCGGCCATCCCCGCAACGGTTGACCCCTGTTCTCAGGCTTTCCGCGCTGCACGGCCCCGCCGCGCATCAGCATGCACAACGCAACACATCCGGGCCGTGACCCGGCCCGCAAAGGACTCAGCCATGCACGATCAACGCCTCGACATCCTCGCCTCGGTCCTCGTCAACTACTCCGCGAAAGTGAAGCCGGGCGAACTGGTCGCCATCGCCGCGGATCCCTGCGCCCTCCCGGGGATCGAGGCGGTGGCCAAGGCCGTGCTCAAGGCGGGCGGCCACCCCTTCTGGCTCCCGCGCTGGCAGGGCATGACCGAGATCATGCTTGAGCACGCCAGCGAGGACCAGCTCAAGTACGTCTCCCCGCTCCAGCAGCACATGGTCGAGACGATCGATGTGCAGATCGGCTTCTGGGCCGAGACCAACACCAAGGCGCTGTCGCGGATGGACCCCAAGCGCACCGCGCTGCAGCAGTCGGCGCGAAAGGATGTGTTCAAGCGGTTCATGGAACGCGCGGCGAAGAACGAGCTCCGCTGGGTCGGCAGCGCGTACCCGACCGCCGCGGCGGCGCAGGACGCGGAGATGAGCCTGGCGCAGTACACCGAGTTCGTCTTCAGCGCTGGCCTGCTGCACCTGGCCGATCCGGTCGCCGCGTGGAAAGCAATCCACGAGAAGCAGGAGCGGGTGCGCGAGTATCTGCAGGGCAAGAAGGAAGTCCACTTCCGCGTGGCCCCGCATGATGGCCACGACGGGACGGATCTGAAAGTCGGCGTCGAGGGCTCCACCTGGATCAACTGCTCCGGCAGCCACAACTTCCCCGATGGCGAGGTCTTCGCCGGCCCCCGCGGCGTCGATGGCCACGTCAACTACACCTTCCCCGCCGTCTACAACGGCCGCGAGGTCGAGGGCATCCGCCTGGCCTTCAAGGACGGCCGCGTCGTCGATGCCAGCGCGAAGAAGGGCGAGGACTACCTGATCCAGATGCTCGACCAGGACCAGGGCGCCCGCAACCTGGGCGAGATCGCCATCGGCACCAACTACGGCATCACCGACTACTCGCGCAACACACTGTTCGATGAGAAGATCGGCGGGACGTTCCACGCCGCGGTCGGCGCGGGCTACCCCGAGAGCGGCAACAGCAACGAGAGCGCGCTGCACTGGGACATGGTGTGCGATCTGCGCAAGAGCAAGTCCTCACCGGGCGGCGTGATCAGCGCGGACGGGGAAGAGTTTCATCGGGACGGGCGGTTTCTGGCGGTGTCGGGGTGGAAGGAGTGACGGGGGAAGGGACAGAGGGACAAAGGGACAGAGGGACAGAGTGAAGGAAGGCATCGCACGACGATGCGCCGATGGCCGCTCTCCACGCTGGGCCTCCGTGCGCGTGCCTCCTTGTCTTTCCCCCTTTGTGCCTCTGTGCCTTTGTGCCTTTGTGCCTCTGCTCTCTGCTTCCTGCCTTCGATCCCCACCGTCGCCCCTTCCACGGTGACCGTCGGGCCTTCGATGCTCGCCATCGACCCTTCGACGATGATCATCGGCCCTTCGATGCTCACCATCGGCCCTTCGATGCTCGCCGTTGACCCTTCGATGGTGATCATCGACCCTTCAACGCTCACCATCGACCCTTCGATGGTGACCATCGAAGGACCGATAGCCGCGGGGTCGCCGGAAAACCGCCTGTCCGCGTGATGGGCCCTGGGGCGCGGGCCGATGGATGCGGCGATCACACACGCGGCGGCGGCGGTCGGCCCATCGTCGGGCGCCGCTGCGCTGCACAGCGATGGAGCGCAGCCATGGGCGTTGTCCCCGATACCCGCATCGGAAAGATCGAGTTCTATGAAGCGCACGTTGCGCCCTGGACCGCCAACGCGGCGGCGATCGGGCTCGATGCGGCCGATGTCGCCAACCTCGCCACGCTCACCTCCGATGCGCGCGATGCCTACAACGCCGCCGAGGCCGCTCGTCTGGCCGCCCGCGCTGCGACGCTCGCGTTTTATGATGCGGTCCGCGCCATGCACTCGGGGGCGGGCGCCGGCCAGGACATGATCGACACCATCCGCAACCACGCGCGGGTCAAGAACGACAGCAACGTCTACGTCCTCGCGCAGATCCCCGCCCCCGCCACACCGGGCGTGACGCCCCCGCCGGGGACGCCCTTTGATCTGCGCATCGGCCTCCTGCAGACGGGCGCGCTCGAACTCAAGTGGAAGTGCAACAACCCCGCCGGCACGCAGGGCACGATCTACGAGGTCCGGCGGCAGATCGGCGGGGCGGGCGGCGGCGCGGGCTTCACCTTCATCGGCGCCAGCGGCTCACGCGGCTTCACCGATGACACGCTCCCCACCGGCAGCGCGCCGATCGTCTACCAGATCACGGCCGTGCGCTCGACCGCGCGCGGCAACCCCGCGCAGTTCATCGTGAACTTCGGCACCGCCGGCCCGGGGATCACGGTGACGGATGTGACGGGGCGCGAGGTGAAGATGGCGGCGTAAGACGGGGGAAGGCACGAGGGGAGAGGGACGGAGGGACAGGGGGACAAAGGGACAGAGTGGAAAGGCATCGCGGTCACGCGAGCCCAAACGAAAAGGGGCGCTGCACCGCAGCGCCCCTTGTCTTTCACTTCGTGCCTTTGTGCCTTCGTGCCTTTCTGCCTTCCCCTTCGTCCCTCTGTCCCTTTGTCCCTCTGTCCCTTCCCCCTCACTCCCACGTATCGGCCGTCTTCCCCGCGTGCGTCCCGTTCCCGTTCGCCGGCAACCCCTCCGCCGTGTGCTGCTTGTGGCTCATCGGGAAGTGATCGCCCTGCCAGCTTGCGGGGTAGTGGGGGTCGTCGAGTTCGAGCGAGGCCTTGGTGGGGTAGAGCGGGCGGAAGGTGTCGCACATGACGGCGAGTTCGTTGGTGAAGGTGGCGCCCAGGGACTTCTCGACCGTGCCCGGGTGGGGCCCATGGGGGATGCCCTGCGGGTGCGCGGTGAGCGAGCCCGATTCGATCCCCTTGCGCGCCTTGTAGTTGCCCTCGACGTAGTAGAGGACTTCATCCGAATCGAGGTTGCTGTGGTTGTACGGCACCGGTATCGCCTCGGGGTGCCAGTCGAGCATGCGCGGGCAGAAGGAGCAGATCACGAAGTTGTGCGCTTCAAAGGTCTGGTGGATCGGCGGGGGCATGTGCAGCTTGCCCGTGATGGGCGCGAAGTCGTCGATGTTGAAGCAGTAGGGGTAGTAGCAGCCGTCCCAGCCGACGATGTCGAGCGGGTGGTAGCTGTAGATGTACGAGTGCACGAGGTTGCGGGCCTTGATGCGGACCTCGTGCTCGCCGCCCTCATCGAAGGTGAGCGGGAACTCGGGGACGCGGAGATCGCGCTCGCAGAAGGGCGCGTGCTCGAGGAACTGGCTGGTCTGCTTGCTGAGATAGCGCGGCGGGGGCGCGATGTGGCTGCCGTTGGCCGTCTCGATGATCAGGAACTTGCCGTAGGGCACCTCATCGACGCTCGGCTCACCCTCGCCCGCGATGCGGCGACGCTCGAACTCGAGCCGGTAGATCACGCCCTTGGGGATGACGATGTAGTCCTTCGGGCCGAACTTGAGCGTCCCCATCATCGTGTAGCACGTGCCGCGGCCGTAGTGGATGAACAGGCACTCGTCACCCTGCCCGTTCTTGTAGTGGTAGCTCATCTCCTCGGCCGGGTTGCAGATCCCCATCTCGCAGTCGGGGTTGCCGAAGAGCACAATGCGGCCGGTGACCGGGTCGCCCTTGGCGGGGATCTTCGCGGTCTTGACGTGACGCATCCGCATCACGTCTTCTTCCGCGTACTCAACCTTCGTGGAGTACAGCGTCTTCCAGCCCGTGACCTGCGTCGGCGGGTGGATGTGGTACATCGTCGACGTCGGGCCGACAAAGCCCTCGGTGCCGAAGAGCTCTTCGGAGTAGAGCGCTCCATCGGGGCGGCGGAACTGGACGTGCCGCTTCTGGGGAAGGTTGCCGAGCTTCATGTAAAAAGGCATGGGTACACCTCGTGTCGGTGGCCAGAGTCGGTGGATTGCTCCCGCATTTTAGGGGCGGCAAACGACCGCGGCAGGGAAAAGGCCGGGTAGACCTCAACCCCGCTCCCACGACCACATTGACCCCATCGCGGGCGAAGCCCGCACCCACTCTGTCCCTCTGTCCCTTTGTCCCTCTGTCCCTGCCCGCCTCAGCCCTTGGCGTACCCAAGCGCAATCTCCACCCTCTCCACCAACACATGCAGCACCAACATGTGCAACTCCTGGATCCGGTCGCTCGTCGACCCCGGCAGGATGAACTCGTGATCACACCGGCCCTTGAGCCCGCCGCCGCCCTTGCCCAGCAGCGCGAGCGTCCAGATGTCGCGGGCCTTCGCCGCCTCCGCCGCGGCGAGCACATTGGGCGAATTCCCGCTCGTCGACAGCAGGATCAGCCCATCGCCCTTCTGCCCCAGGGCCTCGACGCCGCGGGCGAAGATGCGGTCGAACCCGTAGTCGTTGGCGGTGCAGGTGATATGCGATGCATCGCTGATCGCGATCGCCGGGAGCGCGGGCCGATCGGCCCGGAAGCGTCCCGTCAACTCTTCCGCGAAGTGCGCGGCGTCGCACAGCGACCCGCCGTTGCCGCACACCAGCACTTTTCCGCCGGCTCGGAAGGTCGCGGCGATCCGGTCGCCCGCGGCGTCGACCGCGGCGAGGAGCGCGACATCGGCCGCGACCGCGCTCAGCAGCCGCGCCGCCTCGGCGAAGGAGCCGGCGGCCGTGGGGGCGATCGAAGTAGTCTGGGGCGTCGGGTTGTTCTTCGCGGCGGTCACGCCCGAAGCGTACCGCGATCGCGGCTCACCGGCCCGCGGCCAGATCCGCCACTTCCCCGCCGCGGATCGGAGTCAGGATCAGCCCCCGATCCGCATCGTCGGTGTCCCCGTCCGCATCGATATCGACCGGCGTCCGGTCGAAGGCGTGCAGGTCCTCGAGCGTCACCACGCCGTCGCCATCAAGATCCGGGCTCGTCGGCGGGCCCAGGTGCACCACCGCCGCGACCGGGTAGTGGTCCGAGGGGTACCGCCCATCCACGCTGTACCGATCGATCTCCGCCGCGGTCACCAGCGTGGCGCCCTCGACCAGGATGTAGTCGATCATGTTCCCGCTCGTGTTCCCGACCCAGCTGTTGAAGGTGCCGCTGTTGGGCGTGGTCGGCTCGATCACGCGGTACGCGTTCTTCAGCCGCGGCGAGGGGTGGAGGTTCGGCCCCACCAGCGGCCGCCGCCCCATGAAGTAGTCCATCTCCGGCGTGCGTTCCGCGGCGTTGAAATCGCCGGTGAGCACGAACCGGGCGTTGATGGCGCGGGCCGCGAGCCGCGAGGCGATCAGGTCCGCCGCGTACTGCCGGTCCGGCTGCGAGTCGTTGTCCAGGTGCGTGTTGAAGTGGTAGAAGATGCGGCCCGTCGACCGCTCGCGGAGCAGCACCCAGGCGCACGTTCGCCGCGTCGGGTCGAACCAGCCCGGGCTCGAAACCTCCGGCGTCGGCGAGAGCCAGAAGATGCCTGCATCGAGCCGGTCGAACCGCGAAGTCCGGTACAGGATCGCGCAGTGCGACCCCGAACTCCCGCCCTGCGCCCCGACCGCGTACTCGCCATACCCCGGCACCGCGGCGTGGATCTCGTTGAGCTGCGTCCGCGTCGCTTCCTGCAGCCCGACGACATCCGCATCCTGATTCCGAAGGACATCCATCACCATGGCGCGGCGGTTGGGCCAGTCGTTCCGCGGATCCGGCTCGCTGATGTTGCTCGACCGGATGTTGAACGACAACACCCGGAGCGTGACGGTGTCCGGCCCGGCCGCGGCGGCGGTGGTGAACAGCAGGCAGGCCAGTAGAGCGAAGAAGTGGGGGAGCAAACGCATGGGCCGATTGTGGCCGCATGCGTCAACGCGGGTGTTTGCGTTGCGCGAAGAGAAGACCTCTGCGCGAATCGTGGCACCGCCGGCTCGGCGGTGACGAGCGTGACTCGCGCAGCGAGATAAGGAACTTGCAGCGCCCAGACGACGATGTGCAGCCCGGCAACCTGCGCCCAGCGCACGGCTGCTCGCCTCCCAAAGCGTCGGCTCGGAGCCGTGGCACTCCGGAGGACACGCGGCACCACTCACCGCCGCTCGATATACCCCTTCACCACCTTCTCGTACGCCTCGCTCCGCAGCCCGACCGCCTGCGCCTCCGCCAGCGCGGTCTCATAATCGACCCCGTCATCGATCACCCGGTGCGCCAGCCACACCGCCCCCACCCGATTCGCCGATGAACAGTGCAGCAGGATCGGCCGCGGAGCCTCCCGCAGCAGGCGCAGGTTCTCATCGAGCACCGCATCGGTCAGTTCCTCGGGCGAACCAAACGCCGGCTGCTCGTACCGCATCCCCAGCTGTTCAACCTTGGCCCTCTCATCGAATCCCGCCATCTCCCGCTCGGGGCGGATGTTGATGACGGTCTTGACGCCAAAGTCCTTCGCCACCTCGAAATCGCCCGGCTTGGGCTGGCTCGCGAGCAGGACATCGCCCGAGCGGCTCAGCCGCGCGATCTGCCCGAGCGTTGCGGGCTCGGGGGCGGCCTCCTTCGCCGCGGCCTTCGACCCGCCATTGGAGCACCCGGCAACGAACAACGCCGGGGACAGCAACACAGCCGCGGCGACCGCCGCGAACCCGAATGATCGCTTCATGGTGTAGCTCAGCCTTTGTGTGCCGCGAACCGCATCAGCCGCGACCGCTTACAGGTTCCCGCGCCGCTCCTGCTCGAGCTCCAGCGCCTCGAACAAGGCCTTGAAATTGCCCTTGCCGAACGACTGGCTCCCGCGCCGGCAGATGATCTCGAAGAACAGCGTCGGCCGGTCCTGCAGCGGCTTGGTAAAGAGCTGCAGCAGGTACCCCTCATCATCGCTGTCAACGAGGATGCCCAGGTCCTTGACCTTCTCGTGGTCCTCGCGCACCGGCGTGTGCCCGTGCTCCGTCAGCATCTTGTTCACGCGGTCCCACACCAGCTCGTAGTACGTATCCGGCAGCGTGAGGAAGTCGACGCCGCGCGACCGCAGCGCCGCGATCGAGTGCAGCTCGTCATCGGTCCGCAGCGCCAGGTGCTGCACACCCGGCATGTTGTTGTGCCAATCCAGATACTCCTGGATCTGGCTCTTCTTCTTGCCCGGCGCCGGCTCGTTGATCGGCATCTTGATCAGGTGGTTGCCCGACGCCATCACCTTGCTCATCAGCGCCGAGTACTCGGTCGAGATGTCCTTGTCGTCGAAGTGCTTGAACATCTTGAACTCGAGCACGTTCTCGTAGAACGCCACCCAGTGGTTCATCTTCCCTTCCTCGACGTTGCCGACGAGGTGGTCGACGTACTTGAGCCCGCACGGGTGCTTCTTGTTGTACTCGTTGAGGCTCAGCCCCTCGACCTTCTTGAACCGCGGCGCGAACAGCGCGCCCTGCTTCACCTTGGTCAGGTCGTACTCGCCCGACCGCGAGACGAAGCTGTGGATCGCCCGCCCGTAGGTCTTGACGCCCGCCCGCGTCACCGTCCCCTGATCCGTCTTCTCTGTCACCGGCTCGTACGCAGACTCGCCGCCGTTCTTGAGCGCCCGCTCGTACGCCTTCTCGGCGTCGAATACCGTGAACGCCACGTCCTTCACACCATCGCCGTACAGCGCGACTTCCTTGCAGGCCTGATGGTCAGGCGTCAGCCCGGTCGTCAGCAGGAAGCGGATGTTGCCCTGCGTCAGCAGATAGCTCGCCTGCTCGCGGCTGCCCGTCGTGAGGTCAGAAACCTGCTCGATCTGAAACCCAAACGCGTGGGCGTAGAAGAACGCCGCCTGCTTCGCGTTGCCCACGAAGAACCGCACGTGATCGACATCAATCAGGTGCAGGGGATCGGTGGAGGACTGGCCGCCGCGGGAAGTGGAGGGGGACATCGTCGTCATGGCTGTTGGTCCTTTCGGGCTGATCGGTCGGCGGCGGACCGCGGCGGCCGAGTTCTCAAACTCCACGGGGTCCGGGGCGGGCCCGGACCATCACACAGCCGGCGGGATGCGAAGGGTCCCCCCGCCAGCGCACAACTATAAGCCCGCCAATCCCCGCCAACCGCCCCGGATCGGGGTCCGTTCGGTCTGGTTTGCACCCTCCCGCCCCGCCCGCGGTATCCTGTTCTCAGCCGTGGGACGCGGCGTGTCTTTCAGGGGCGAGGATCGCCCCGCCGGCCCGATCCGGGAGTGGGTCACGGAGACCCGACTCGGCGGCCGCGTAGGGATTGCCGATGCAGGCTGCCTCCACGTTCGGGCCGTACCGCCTGATCCGTCCGGCCGGGACCACACTCCTGGGGTTCGGACGCGCTGCGCGCCGCTTCATCGCCATCCACGAACGCCGCTCCACCAGCCACGTGCTGTACGTGCTGGCCGATGCGGACGACCGCCTCACCCGCAAACGCTTCTTCGCCGCCGTCGAACGCATCGCCCCCATCCGCGATGCTCACCTCCTCAAGGTCGACGCCTTCTCCCTCTGCCCGCTCCGCGGCTGCTGCCTCGTCTCCGCCTACCCCGGCGGACAGGGCGGCCTGATCACGCTGGGCGATTTGGCCGAGCAGAAGGGCGGCATGATGAACCCGCTCGAGGCCCACCGCGTCGCCGCCCACATGCTCGGCGGGCTCATCACGCTCCACGCCGCCGGCCTCGCCGACGGCGCCTTCGCCGCGCCCCGCACGATGGTCGACCCCCACGGCCGCATCGTCCTCGAACTCCCCGGCCTCGCATGGCTCCTCTCGGGCACACCCGGCGAACGCGATGAACTCGTCCGCCAGGACGTCCGCGCCGCCGCGGCGGTCATCTGGCGCGTCCTTACCGGACAGATCTACGACCCCGCGGCGATGATCACCGCGCCGACGGGCTGGCGCCGCTGGTTCGCCCTCGCGATGGACCCGCTCGGCGGCTTCCCCAGCGCCGCCGCGGCACTCGCCGCGCTCCCCACCCGCGAAGAACTCGACCCCGACCGCGATTCCGGCGGCCGCATGATCCTCCGCCGCATGCTCGGCCGCCTCCGCTCCGCTGTCATCGTCAACCAGGCAGGCTGATCAGCGCAAAACACTCGCCGATGTGCCACAGGCTCGCTGCTTTGAGCGAGCCTGTGGGTTGAGCACAGCACGCGATTATCAACCCGAGTGAAGCAACCAACGCCGGCGCCGACCGCACGGACGGTCGTCCCACCACGCCAAGGTCTCCTCGCACAGCCCCCACATCCTGCGGCGTGTCTCGAGTCGCACTCGACCCGCTTTCCAGTCCGCGGCACACTTCACGGCCGCGGCCGGAAGACTCTCGACCTCGTCTGCTTCCGCAAGCCCGAGCTCGAACTCGGCGAGATCGTTGCAGAGCGAAAAGCAAACCCCGTCGTTGTTGATGAAGATGCGGCCGTGCTCGGCCCGGTCAGGCAGCCGCAGCGTGAACACCGCGACTTCCGCTCGCCGGTCGACCGTGATGTCGAATCCGCCGATCTCACGCAGCCCGCGCTCGACCTCGGCGGCAACGCCGGTCACTCCCCACCGTTCCCCACCGGCGACTCCCCATTCTCCCCCGTCACCGGCTCCGCCAGCAACTGCTCGATCGGCTTCCGCTCCTCATCCGTCAGCACATCCCTGAACCGCTCCAGCGCCCCCTGCGCGATCTGCCGATGCACCGGCAACTGCTTCGACATCGCCAGCGCCCGCAGCCAGGTCTGCTTGCCGCACGGGACCGCCGATGCCCCCGCCCCCGTCGGATCATCCGCCAGATCGAACCGCCCCAGCAGGATCAGCGATGTGCAGCGGATCTCCCGCGCTGCGGCCGCCGCATCGGTCGCCTCGATGAACGGGATCCGCTCGAGCAGATCGAGCGCATCCTCCGGCTTGCGCTGCTCGAGATGGATCTGCGCCAGCCGCGCTGACGCGTTCGCAATCGCCGCGCGCGACCGGGCATCTTTCGCCTCCGAGAGCACGCGCTCCTCGCGCGTCATCGATTCCAGCAGCGCCCGCCGCATCACCGCATCGGGCTCTTCCGCGATCACCGCGGCGAGCTCGACGGTCGGCAGCGCGTTGGCAAGCCGCAGAAGACCCCGCCGCGCCGCTTCCGGCGTCGGCGCCGGTGAACTCCGCAGCTGTGTGTACAACTCCGCCGTCGGGCCGTTGACCAGCACCGCCCGCGTCGCCGCATCGAACAGCTCCGGGTGCTTCGCCGCCGCCTCGAGGATCTCGGGCAGGAAGTCGTCGTACCACAGAAGGGCCTCGGCCGCCGCGGCACGCACCGCGGCCGAAGGGCTGTCGAGCATCGGCCCGATATCCGTCCGGTCCGTCTCATCCCCGAGCTCGATCCGCAGCGTCGTCGTCGCCGGCGTCTCAGACGCCGTGATGTGCCCGCGCACCGCGGCGAGCACGCGCTCGCGTGCAGCGCTGTCCAGAAGCCCGGCCCGCAGCAGCGCGACCGCCGACTCCGCGGCGTCGTCCGCCGCCGGTGTGCCCGACTCCAGCCACCGCAGCGTCGGCGCGATGATCCGCGCCGAGGGCCACCGCGTCGCCGCCAGCCGGGCCCGCAGGTCCTCCAGCTCGGCCTCGGAGATCGACACCTCGAACGGCTCGACGGACATCGCCGCATCCTCCCCGCTTACGGCAGCTCCTGCGGCAGCGGCGCCAGCGGGCCGGTGCGTTTCTCCAAGCGCCGCGCC
>JBDZUZ010000235.1:0-3609 GCA_040255445.1 Planctomycetaceae bacterium
AGGCTGCTCGAGTTGCATGTGGCGACCCGCGATGACTGGTCCCCCGCGCCCGATGGGCCGCCGGGAGCGAGCGATGCTGGCGGCGCGGGCCGTGATCCTGGGGCTCTTCCCCCAGCAGATGCGCTGAAGGAGCCGGGTCGATGATGTGCCCGTTGTGCCGCGGCGAAGCGTGGGATGCGTGCGAGGACCCGCGCGGCGCATCGTGTTGCCGAGAGTGCGGCGGAGTGTGGTCACCCGCTTCACTCGCGCCCGGCGGCCCGGTCCGCGAGGAACTCAACCCGGTCGATGCCGGCGATCAGCCGGTCAAGCCGAAGATCTGCCCCGACTGCGGCCATCTGCTCGAGCCGCTGTCGACCAGTGCTGCGCCGCGGCTGCGAGTGGACCGCTGCCTGGGGTGCGCCGGGGCGTGGTTCGATCCCGCGGCGTGGCGTGAGATTGTGGTTCTTGGTGTCGAGCAGCACTGGCGTCGGGCCGCAGCGCTCGCACCGCTGGCCGACATCGATGCGGTCTCGCTCGACGCGGTGCGCGAGGCTTCGTTCGCGGCGCTCCTCGGCCCGGCGGAGCACGGTCGACTCCGCGACATCCGCTACTGGATCGAGCGGCACCCCGCCAAGGACGTGATGCTCGCGTATCTCCGCGAGCACGATGAGGCGAGGTGGCGATCGCGCGGGTAGTGGTGGGGGATCAGCCGGCTCGCCCGGCGCGAAGGGCTGCGATCGCCGTCGCCGCGGCGGCGATCGAGACGATCACGGGCGGCGCGATCGCCGCGGCCGGCGCGTTGCGGAGCAAGA
The DNA here is from genome assembly GCA_040255445.1 of Planctomycetaceae bacterium. Taxonomy (GTDB): domain Bacteria; phylum Planctomycetota; class Phycisphaerae; order Phycisphaerales; family UBA1924; genus JBDZUZ01. Next base: position 792 of record JBDZUZ010000235.1, read on the forward strand.
GGATCACCGCGATGACCGCCGCAGCGGCCGCGGCTACCAGAAGCACGACCCCGGTGATGACTCTCGCGATACCGATGCCGCGATTCGCGGGCGGCCTGGTGCGGGTGTCGCGGCCGCACTCCGGGCACAACCGCGGGAAGCCCAGCGATGCGACGTCGTAGCCGCACCAGGAGCAGCGATCGACGGGCTTGAAGCGGCCGGAAGGTTCGGGCATCTCGGGCGAGTCTACCGGAGGCTGTCCTGCGAAATCCGAGTGCGGTGATCGACCTACACGCCCGTGAATGGGTGATCTACCTCACGAACGATTCGGCGGTCTGATCCGAAGAAGAAAGCGTCCGATACCTCACGCCACGCGTGAAAGCGGGCGCGGGGAAAGCGGCCTGATCGAGCGTCGGTGCATGCCGCCGCCTGATGCAGGGTTGGGAAGGAAGGGAAACAGGCCATGGCTGCATACCGCGACAGAATCTCACCCGAGCGGCTGATCGAATCCGCCGAGGCCGCGCTGGCCGCGGCCGAGGAGATCGCCCGGGAAACCGGCCAGCCGCGTCCGTACCCGCTGGATCTCATGGGCTCTCCGGCCCAGCCGGCGGTTCTCTGCAACTTCACGCGGGAAGAGATCGAGGAGGCGTGTCACTTCCTCGTGCGTCTGGGCGAACTCGCGCCCCGAGTCGATCCCGAGGTCCGCGGCGAGCGTATTGACTGACGACGGCGTCGAAGACGGCCCGCGCAGACGGCGCGGCCCGCACAATCAGCCCCCCCCTTACGGCCGTGATGCGGCGGGTTTATGTTCCCGCCGCGTCCGGCCGATTTTCGTTTCATGGCGACTCACCAGAACAGCGCTCAACGCCGCCGCACCGGACGCCTGCTCTGCCAGGGTCTGCACATCCAGGACGACCACAAGTTCGGCGGATGGGTCGCGGATGTCTCCGCCACGGGGATGCGGGTCTTCTCGCCGGAGGATCCCAAGTGCTTCAGCGGCCCCGCGAGCTTTGTGCTCAAAGGCGGTGAGGGCGTGATCGAGGTCGTCGCGGAGTGCGTGTGGTCCCGTCGCGCCGATGGCGATGAAGGCTTCGAGATCGGCTTCCGCTTTGTCGGCCTCAACGACGCCGCCCGAAGGCAGCTGTTCGAGCTCTTCCGCAACGCCGCGGCGGCGTGATCGCCCAAGCACTCTTCACCCGGTTCGTATCACGCGGTGCGCGGCACGCCCTCGGCTTCGAGCGTCTCCGCCAACTCTGCAACCCGGAACGACCCGATCGTGACCGGGCCCTTGTCGGTTTCGATCCGGACGCCGTCTTCGCCGGCCAGGATGTACGCCGCGCCGTGCTTGCGTGACTTGCGGTAGCCCCATCCGCCGAACTGGCCAAGGGCGTCATACCGCACGACCGAGAAGGAGCTCATCTGCTCGAACCGGATCGTCCTCCAGAAGAACATCGTGCGGACCCGGAGCGACTCGGCATCGATCTTGGTGTGCAGCCGGATCATGGAGGGGATCAACAGCTGTCCAAGGACCGCCGCCACCACGATCGCGAGTGTTGAACCCGATGCTGGCGGCGTGGTCGACCCAAGCACGGCGAGCACGATGATCAGCGTTGTCGCGGTCTCGATCGGGATCAGATAGCGGATCAGCGTGTTCTTCCAGAGGGTCATGGACTCGTGGAAGTAGACCCCGTCGCCATCAGTCGGCGTTGCGTTCGATCCCGGGCGTGCATTGGTCGGTTCCATGACCGGGCATTGAATGCGTGTTCCCGCACGGCTGCAAGCCGTTCAGGGAGCCCGAGCGCGCGGTCCGATGTCGGGCGGTCAGTCGGCGACCACCGCGTAGAAGCGGTCGTTGGCGAGCTTGCGGAACCCGCCCGTCGTGAGATCGTTGTCGTCGATCATCGCATCGATCTCGAGCATGTAGGCGTCGTCACGGCGCTCCGAGGCGACGTTGAAGTGCACACCCACGGCGGAGATGACGCCCATCTCCATGTATTCGGCATCCCAGCGGCCGCCGATGGGGGTGCGACGCGTCCATCTGTCGGCGTCGATGTAGCGGTCGAACCCCGCGGGGAGCTGGCCGGTCGAGCTGTCCTCGAGGAAGCGGCCCTGCTGGGCGGCGAAGAGCTCGGCGCCGTCGGCGTAGACACGCAGGTCGCGGGCGAAGGCGGCGCGGGAGGCATCGTCGGTCGCGCTGCTGAACTGCGGGACCACGATGGCGGCCAGGATCCCCAGCACGACCACAACGACCAGGATTTCGACGAGTGTGAACGCTCGCGCTGTACGGTGTCGCATCAGTCGCTCCCCCGACGCACATCGGCGCGGGCGGGCCGGTGTCTGTGGCGAAGGAGGCGTCAAGCCCGGCGAGAGCAGGCGATTGTGCGGGAATTGCGGGTCGCGCCGCGTTCGATGAATCGAGAATCTGTCCGCCTGATCGGAGGACCGGCGCTTGCCGAAGCGGCCTGTGGGTCCAATATTTCGGCCGCCGCGGCACGGCGATCGCGTCGAAACACTCGATGGGGGCGATCGAAGGCACCGGGCAGCTGCGAACGTCCGCGGCGAAGGAAGTGACCAATGCCGTTCACCATCGAGCGCTCCGCGTTGCGGGGCGACAATCAGGCGTTGCCGCGGTCCGAGCAGGGCCCCGCGGCAGAGACTGGCGAACTCCGGAGCGTTGCCGTCCGCTGCAGCGTGACCGGCGTGCTTGCCGCTTCCGAGTTCGCGGCGATCGCCGCGGGGCTCGCCGCGGCGGTGGGCGAGGCCCGCGAGGCGAGGATCCTGGTCGACGCCGGGCAGGCGGACTGGACGATCGACGGCGCCGCGGCGGGCAGCGCGGTTC